>DATLKM010000410.1:0-8177 GCA_035538435.1 Binatia bacterium | reverse complement strand
GAAGAGTCTTGTCATGTTAAGCACCGCAGGAGCAACTCTGGCGGCGCGCGTTTCAGGAACTCCACCGCACGCCTCGGGGAGGAAGCCCAGCCAATTTACCACTTCCACGTAAGAACTACCACGGAATTCCTGGTTTGTTCGGATTTCGTAACAGCCGCGCAACCCGCATGAAAAGCCGCGCCGGGACATTGTTTCGACGGCGCGGAGCGAAAGCCGAAAATTTCTCGCGTCCGGTTGGGAAATGCGATGCTAGAATATCGGCGAAACCGAAACATAAGAATGTGAGAAAGTTCCCGGGCGGATGAACCAGCCATCAAATCGCCGGGTTGCTTTGGCCTGTGCGCGCGCCATCGTGCACGGCCGCGTGCTTTTGAAATTTACCGAGGAGAGTGCATGGATTCCGGACCGCTGGTGCAAGCCAATAACTTCCAGGCGAGTAACTCCCTTGTGCGGGAAGCGCCGCCTGCCGACTTTGGCAAATCCATCGCCCCCCGCATTTACCCGGAACTGAACGCGCAGGAATCGGCGCTGGGAGAGTATTTCCGCGTATTGCTCAAGCGCAAGTGGACGGTTCTGGCCTGCCTGCTAACCATTTTTTCCGTGGTCGCGATCGCCAGCCTGAAGATGACGCCCATCTATGAGGCCAGCGGCAGCATCGAGATCAACAAACCGGACGCCGGGCTGGTGAACTTCAGCAATTCTCCCACCTTCAACGTCGATTACTACGATCCCACCGAACTGGAAACGGAAGTGATGATCCTGCAAAGCGATCTGCTGGCCATGCAGGTGATCAAAGAACTGGCGCTTGACCGGCGGCCGGAATTCGGCGGCAAGACTCCGCCGGCGCTGCCGTCATCGCTCGATCTGGCGCCCGACCAGCTTCAGACCGACTCGCCGCGGACTTCGGCCCTGATCGGCAGTTTCCGCAGCAATCTGAAAGTTTCGCTTTCGCCCAACACGCACATCATCAAGGTTTCTTTTCGCAGTCCCGACAAAGACCTGACCGCGAATGTGGTCAACACTTTGATGAACACGTACACGGAGAACAACTTCAAGTCGCGGTTCGATTCCACGATGCAGGCTTCCGACTGGCTTTCGAAGCAGCTGGTCGACCTGCAGATGAAGGTGGAAACGTCGCAGGAGAAGCTGGTCAAGTATCAGAAAGAACACGAAATTCTGGGTATCGACGAAAAGCAGAACATTATTACCTCGAAACTGGATGAGTTGAACCGGGCGCTGACCACGGCGGAATCCGAGCGCATGAACAAAGAAGCGGTGTACCGGCTGGTGCAATCGGGCGACGCGGACAGCATCGCCTCGGCGGCCAGCGCGCTTGACTCCGCCGGCGGCGCCGGAGCCCAGACCGGCACCGGATTGCTGGAGAACCTGCGCACGCGCGAGGCCGACGTGAAAATTCAGGCGGCCGAGTTGAGCACGCAGTTCGGGCCGGCGTATCCCAAGGTGGCCCAGCTCAACGGGCAGCTGAAAGAAATCGATGCGCAGATTCTTCTCGAAACCAGGAAAGTAGCCTCGAAAATCCGCGGGCAATACATGGCCGCGGTGCAGCGCGAGAATATGCTGCGCGACGCGCTGGACCGGCAAAAGCAGGAAGCCAACAAGCTCAACGAAAGCGCGATCCAGTACAGCATTCTGAAGCGCGACCTGGAAAGCTACCGCACGCTGTACGAAGGCCTGATGGAGAAGATGAAAGAGGCGGGAGTTTCCGCCGGGTTGAAGTCGAATAACTTCCGCATTGTGGATGTGGCGCGGGCGCCGAACTATCCGGTTGAGCCGAACATTCCGCGGAACCTGGCGTTCGCCTTCATGCTCGGGTTGACTTCAGGTGTGGGGCTTGCCTTTCTGCTCGAGGGCCTCGACAACACGGTGCGCACCACCGAGCAGGCGCAGATGATTTCCGGGTTGCCGCCGCTGGGAATGATTCCGATGGGATCGCGCAGCGCGCGCGAAGGCGCGAATGCCAAGCGGCTGGTGATTGCGGCGTCGTCCAAAGAAGCGGTCGAGTTGATCACGCAAGTGCGGCCCCAGTCGCAGATGGCGGAATCGTACCGCGCGCTGCGCACATCCCTGCTGCTCTCGAACCTGGGCGCGCCGCCAAAAGTAATCATGATCACCAGCGCGCTTCCGCAGGAAGGCAAGACCACGACCAGCATCAATTGCGCGGTGGTGCTGGCGCAAAAAGGGATTCGGGTTTTGTTGATCGACGCTGACCTGCGCCGGCCGAGCATCCATAAAACGCTCGGCATGGGCCCGCGCAGCGGTTTGAGCAACGTGCTGACCGGCAGCGCCGATTTGCAATCGGCCATCACGCGGTCGAATGTGCTGCCGAACTTGTCGATTCTGCCGGCGGGGACGCCGCCGCCGAACCCCGCGGAATTGCTCGCTTCTCCGAACATGCGCGACGTACTGGAGCAGTTGCGCGGGCAATACGACCACATCGTGGTGGATACGCCGCCTACGTTGTCGGTGACCGACGCGGTGGTGCTTTCGCCGCGGGCCGATGCCATTGTGCTGGTGATCCGGTCGGGACAGACGACCAAGCAGGCGTTGCGCCGCTCGCGCGACATTCTGATGCAGGTGAACGCTAAAGTTTCGGGCGTGCTGCTGAACGCCGTGGACCTGACTTCGCCGGATTATTACTACTACTACGAATATCAAGGGAAATATTCCCGCTATTACCGCGACGACGAAAAGCGCCACGACGATGAGGATGAGGACGACGAGATTGAGGAGAGCAGCGAAGCCTCGCACAGCGCATAGGGGAAGTTTTTCACTTTGGTCGCAGCGCTGAAGCGTTGCGCGATTCAAATGCCAATTCTGCTTAACACGTCTTCGCGTCAACGCTTGTTCACAGGATCGATCGCAGTAGTGTGCCTGATTTATGTTCTACTCGCCGGGCGGTTGTTTGTGGCGTCGGTTTTTGCCGATAAGCCGGAGCTTCCCAGCTTGCAGCGGGCCGCGCGCATGGATTCGAGGGACGCGGATTATCAGAATCACGTGGGACGTTACTACGCACTGGTGGCACGCGATCCCTCCGCCGCCATTGCGTCTTATCGCGCGGCTGTGCAGTTGAATCCGCACTCGGCGCGCTACTGGTTCGATCTCGCATCCGCGTATCAGGTCCTGGGCGACGTTTCCAATCAGGACTGGGCTCTCGGTCACGCGATCGAGGCCGATCCCAAGACTCCCGATGTAGCGTGGGAAGCCGCTAATTTTTACCTGGTGCAGGGCGATGACGCCCGGGCGCTGCGTGAATTCCGCGTTGTGCTGGAGAACGAGCCGGCGCTGGCGAATATGGCGATCCAGTTCTGCTGGAGAATCAATCCCGATGTCGACGTGCTTTTGCGCGACGTGGTGCCCGCGAATTCTAATGCATATCTCGCGTTCCTGAATCTTCTCGAGGGCAAGGAACAGACCGAGGGAACGCACAAGGTCTGGGCTGCGCTGATGGCGACGCCGGACAAATTCGAACTTCGGTATGCCTATCAATATCTTCAGTATCTTTTCGACCACAAAGATGTAGACCAGGCGAGGCTGGTCTGGCAGCAGGCCGCGCCGCGGTTTGGATTATCGTCGTATCTGCCGACCCGCAATAATCTGATCGTGAACGGCGATTTCAATCAGGATGTGCTGAACGGCGGCTTCGACTGGCAATATGAAAAACAACGCAGCGTGACGCTGACGCTCGATCCCAGCGATTTTCACAGCGGCCACCGTTCGCTGTTGATTGCCTTCGACGGGCCGGGCGTTACCGACGCCGGCATCCGGCAGTTCATCGCCGTGCAGCCCGGCAGTACGTATCAGTTTTCCGCTTTTTACAAGAACGGCGACTTCGAGGGCGCGGGCGGGCCGCATCTGCTGATTCAGGACGCTTACACGCGCGACGTTCTCTATGACAGCGATGAATTGAAAGAAGCGGGATTCTGGAAGTCAGTGGGCGGAGAATTTACTACCGGTGAGGATTCCAGACTGCTGGTGCTGCACGTGCGCCGCGTGCCGGAGGGCAGTCCCATACGCGGCAAGCTTTGGGTCGACGATTTCCGGCTTGTGGCCAAGCGGAATTAAATTGGAACGGGCGATTTAACGTCTCATGAGTTCTTCTATCATTTCGATTCAGCGCGAGCGCGCCACGCAGGCGGGCACGGCGCTTCTGTATGGGCTTTTCGGCCTGCTGCTGCTGGGGCCGCTGATTTTTGGCGCGGTTGAACCGTGGTCTATTTTTCTGGTTGAGACCGGAGCGGCCCTGCTCTTGGTGATTTGGGCCGCGAAGCAGGCGCTGGAAGGCGAGATCAAAGTCCGGCAGAACCCGGTGTTTCTGCCCATGGGCTTTTTTGCCCTGCTGGTGGTTTCTCAGCTTGTTTTCCGCCAAACCGCGTACTCGCACGACACGATCGCTTTGGCCCTGCAATATCTTTCGTACGCCATTCTCTGTTTTGTCGCCACCCAGATTCTTATTCGCGGATCGCAGGCGCGTACGCTGGCGGTGATCTTTTGCGCGTACGGCGGGGCGCTGGCCGCGTTCGCGCTGGTGCAGGGGATCTCCTCGAATGGCAAGCTGTACTGGCTGCGGACTCCGCGCATGGGCGGATGGATTTACGGCCCTTACGTAAACCACAACCATTACGCGGGACTGATGGAGATGCTGGTCCCGATTCCGCTGGTGCTGTCGCTGACGCGGCTGGCCTCCACGCGGACCCGGGCCACGGCGGCGGCGATTGCCGCGGTGATGGTGGGAACAATTTTTCTTTCCGGCTCGCGCGGGGGGATGCTGGCTATTGTGGTCGAGATCATGATTCTCAGCACGCTCCTGATCAAGCAGAAACGCGGCCTGCGTGCCGCACTCGGCATTGGAGTGTTCCTGGTAGTTGCCGCCGGATTAATTACCTGGGTGGGTGGCCGCGAACTTTCCAATCGCCTTTCCTTGTCTGGCCCCGCGCATTCGGAGTTGACCGCCGACATTCGCTACGCCATCAACCGCGACGGGTTGCGCATGTTCCTGAAGAAGCCGGTGCTGGGCTGGGGCTTGGGCGCGTTTCCGATTGTCTATCCGCAGTTCCGGACGTTCTATACGAATTTTTTTGTGAACGAAGCGCACAACGACTATCTGCAACTGCTGGTGGAGATGGGAGCGCTTGGTTTTGGCGCAATGCTGTGGTTGGTGGTGGTCGTGTACCGGCGGGCGCTGAAAAAGATCGGCAACTGGACCAGCGAGATGGGCGGCGCGGTGACGCTGGCTTGCATGTTAGGGCTGAGCGGAATTCTTGTGCACAGCGCGGTCGACTTCAACTTGCAGATCCCGGCCAACGCCGCGATGTTCTATGTGTTCTGTTCGATTGCCGCGGCGGAGCCGTTTTCGAAGCCGGCGCGGAAGAGGCGCCCAGTGCGGAGCAAGGCGGTGGAGGAAGTGCAGGAGCAGGCGGAGATACGGTCGGCGACGAATTTCTAACTGAGAATCCTGCAACTACGAAAGCCGATTCGTTTTCACGAATCGGCTTTCTTCGCTCAGGATGGCACCGGCTTTACCGTTGTTCAATCGGCAACTGCATCAGCATCCCGGCCTTATCACTCACGATCATGCGAGGAAGCTCGCCGTTCCAGTTATCCACCAGAGCGCGCTGATTCTCCAGTCGCCTCCACTCCAATAACTGCGGAGTGATTGAGGCCTGGCGCAGTCGGTTGGCTTCGGCCTCGCCACGGGCGCGCTCGATTGCGCTGGTGGCCTCGCCGCGTGCACGCTCAACCTGGCTGCGGGCTTCGCCTTCGGCTTCAGCCACGGTTTTCGCCATTTCGGCCTGCGTCACCGCGAGTTGATTGCGGGCGCGCTCGGCTTCGGTAATGGCCTGCGTCTTCTGCGTGATCGCCTGCTCGATCGCCGCCGTAAAACGCGGTTTGCCGATGAAACCGAACTGTTGAATGCCCACGCCTACCGGCAGCAGCTGGGCTTGAATTCGCTCACGCGCCTCCCGCAGGAACCTCGCTTTATTTTCTCCATAAATATCCTCCAAGGTGTAGGTCGACGCGACTTCGTTGAGCGAGTTGCGCACAATATCTTTTAAAATACCGTGCGTGAAGCGCTCCAGATCGTCGGTGCGATACTTCACGTAAAACTCCGGCACCTTCGACGCATCGATGGCATACGAAAGCGACACATCGGCCCTGACTTCCTGGCCCTCCTTGCTGTTGAACACCAACTCTTCATTCAGCGGATGGCCTTCGTTAATGTCGGCGGTCCATTTCACCGTCTGGACGAAGGTGGGAAATTCGATCACCTGCGTTTTCAGCGGCGAATAGAACACCCATCCGGTGCGAAGCGGAATGTCCTGCGCTCCGCGCTGGCTGCCGGCAAGGTTGACCTCCACGCCAACGTATCCGGCGTTGATCCGCGTAACGCGCACGGTGTTGAGCACTAGAATTCCAGCAATAATGAGCGCTCCAGCCGCCATCGCCACGCGAAACAGATTGCGCCCCATTCCACCGAACCTGCCTTGCGAAGGAACTTCGCGATTGAAAATAGTCGTCGTCATAACGCACCCCTTTCTCGCGCCCACTCGAGCGCGCAAACGCAAAACTTCATGCAAGCGGCGCATCGTTACTTCATGACCGCTTCGTTGGAAGCTTCAGTGTCGTTGTATTCGCCAGATGCCGGCGATGAGGGAAGGAACAACGACTAGCAGCAGAAGCGATGCAGTGACACCGCTCCAGAACCACAAGTCGCTGGGCAGGTTCATCCAGTGCAAAAACTGGCTGAACGAAACCAGGGCCAGCAGCAATACCAGAGCGGTTGCTGCAACCTTGATTCGGCGTTTCATCGCCTGCCTCAATTCTTCTTACACCAGATTTGGATGAGCGTGAACGCTCACGGTAGCGGCAAAATAAGTGACGCAGAATCAATCATCATGCGGTTTTTGCCAGAGTATCGAGTCGAAGCAACTAAAGCAGGCCGCATTTCAAACCTTCATTGCGGCTTTGGGATCGCGATGCCCAATTCTTTGAGCTGCGCCTCGCTGACCGGCGTGGGCGCATCCACCATCAGATCCACAGCCCGCGCGGTCTTGGGGAAGGGGATCACTTCGCGCAGGCTTTCGGCGCCGGTGAGGATCATGACGATACGGTCGAGGCCGAGCGCGATGCCGCCGCGCGGGGGCGTGCCGTATTCGAGGGCCTCAAGGAAGAATCCGAAGCGGGCTTTGGCTTCTTCTTCGCTCATGCCAAGCGCGCGGAAGATACGGCTCTGCACGTCCTGGCGGTGAATACGAATCGAGCCAGAACCGAGTTCGGTGCCGTTGAGCACCACATCGTAGGCGAGCGCGCGCACGGCGCTGAGCGGCGAAAGTGGATCGTGCAATGACTCAACGCCTTCCTCCAGCAGCTTCATGTCCTGCTCGTGCGGAGAGGTGAAGGGGTGGTGTGCGGCCATCCACTGTTTTTCGCTTTCGTCCCACTCGAACATGGGAAAGTTGGTGACCCAGAGAAAACGGAAATCGCCCTTTTTGAAACATCCGTGGCGCTCGGAATACTTCTGAGCCAGCGCCAGGCGAAGCAAGCCGGCCGACGCATAGATTGCCAGCTCCTGCGGCGTGACTTTGCGATGCGGCGATACCGGCGACTGCGGACCGGATTGGGCTGAGCTTTTTTCCGCAGACCCGGCCACCAGCACGATCAGGTCGCCTGCTTCCGCACCGGCTTTCTTGCTTATGGCCTCGGCAGCCACGGGAAATTTGTTGCCGATGCGCTTGAAATCTTCATAGACGCGCGCGCCGCCCTTGGCGTGGAACATGGGCTTGATGTCGTCGCGTTCCTTGCGCGAGAGTTCGCCGACCTTCGGAATGCGAATCGCAATCACCGGCAGATTCGGGCTAATGGCCAGTTCCTGCAAGTTTTCGGACGAGAAACATTCGCGCACATCGGTGAACGGCGGCAGGCGAAGATCGGGCTTGTCGATGCCGTAGAGGCGGATGGCCTCGTCGTAGTCCATGCGCGGGAAAGGAGTTTTGATTTCAAAACCGGCGGCGCGAAAAGCCGCGGCGAGAAATCCTTCGACGACGGCCCAGACCGTCTCCGGCTGCGGGTAGGTCATTTCCAAATCAATCTGGGTGAATTCGGGCTGGCGGTCGGCGCGCAGGTCTTCGTCGCGGAAGCAGCGCACGATCTGAAAGTAC
>DATLKM010000409.1:0-8082 GCA_035538435.1 Binatia bacterium | reverse complement strand
GCCTCCAGCACGCCGAGCGGGAAGAGAAGCAATGAACGCCAGGGCTGGGTCGACCCAAAAACCGCTGGTGGGTGTACGAGTGCTGGTCGGCCGCACGCGGCATCAAGTCGGTGTGTTGTCCTCTGAGCTGCGCAAGCTGGGGGCGACTGTGATTGAGATTCCCTTCATCGAAATCCGCAAGCCGCGCAGCTTTAGGCCGCTCGATGCCGCATTGAAGAATCTGGCCGCTTATGACTGGCTCATCCTGACCAGCGTAAATGGCGTGGAGGCGATGTGGGACAGGATGAAGGGGCTGCGCCTGACGAAGCGCGCCCTGGAGGGGATTTCCATCGCGGCGATCGGGCCGGCGACGAAGAAAGCGATTGAACAGCGCGGCGTGAGGGTCAAAGTTGTGCCTCAAGCGTACGTCGCAGAGTCGGTAGTGCAGAGCCTGAGAAAAAAAGTAAACGGAAAGCGCGTGCTTTTGGTGCGCGCCAGAGTCGCGCGCGACGTGATTCCACTCGAGCTTGGCAAAGCCGGCGCGCAGGTTGATGTTGTGGAGGCCTACGAAACTGTCGTGCCGGAGTCGTCGCGCATTCGCTTGCGAGCGGCGCTTGGAGATCCGAATAAATCCCCGCACATGATTACTTTTACGAGTTCATCCACGGTGAAGAACTTTATTGAACTGCGCGGAAAGCGGTCGCGGCCCAGATTAAATGGAATCCTTACCGCCTCGATCGGTCCTGTGACTTCTTCAACCCTCGCCGAGTACGGTCTGCCGGTCGATATCAAGGCCACGAAATTCACCATTCCCGGCCTTGTCGAGGCAATCGTCACCTATTTCCGCAGCCGCCCCCTGTGAAACTCGCTCGTTTGCGAAATGTCTCACCGTTTCTCATTCAATTCAGCGAACAACTGCAATCGGCGGGAACAACGTGGGCCAGCAGAAAATCAGCCACGCGTTTGTAGGCGTCGATCTGATTTTCCACCCGGGCAAAGCCGTGGCCTTCGTTCTCATAGATTTTGTAATCGACGGTGCCGCCGCGTTTCTTGATCGCCTCGACCACCTGCTGGGTTTCTTCCTTCGGACAGCGCGGATCGTGCCCGCCCGCAAGCAGCAATAGCGGCGCTTTCACCTGATCGATGAAGTTGATCGGCGAGCGGTCCTGGTAGAGCGCCTTGTTTTTCTCAACATCTCCCATGGTCGCCAGGTCCGACTGCTGCAAGATGGGGTCCTCGTTTTCAATCTCGGTGAACCAGTTCACGAAGGGAACAATTGGCACACCGGCGGCCCAGACATCAGGAGCCTTGGTCACGGCCATCATGCTCAAATAGCCGCCGTAGCTGCCGCCCATGACGGCAATTTTCTTGGGATCGAGATGGCCAGTCTGCTTGATCCAGTCCACGCCCGCGAGCACGTCCTGCAAGTCGCCGCCGCCCATGTCGAATAGATTCGCATTCTCAAATTCCTTTCCGTAGCCGGTGCCACCGCGGTAGTTGGGCGCGAGCACCATGTAGCCCTGATTCACGGCAAACTGGACGAATCGATTGAACGAATTCATGCTCTGCGACTTCGGCCCGCCGTGAATGTAGACGACGGCGGCGTTCTGGCCATTGCGCGCCATGTTGAACGGAACGTAGAGGAACGCAGAGATGGTCCACTTGCCGTCGCGGCTGGGATAGTGAACGAGCAGCGGTTCGACCATGTCTTCCGATCGCACTCCCGCAACCAGCGAATGGGTGAGCTGATGAGATTTGCCTGTGGCTGTTGTGTAAACCCAAAGATCGCCGGGAGCGGTCGGGCCGTTGTGATAGTAAAGAAGCCGCGATCCGTCCTTGGAAAAAGCAGAATGCCCGCCGGCCGGCTCGTTCACGCCCTTCGGGATCGGAAGAGCAGTTGACTTGTTCGTGGCGAGATCGTGCAAATAGATATCTTCGTTGCCGTCGACGTTGGCGGTGAAGGTGACGCGCTTGCCGTCGGGTGAAAACTCGCCGCTGCGGATTTGCCATTTGTCGCGCGTGAACCAGGAAACTTTCTTGCTCGTAATCTCGATCTGGCCGGCATTGTCGTATCCATTCGCGGCGTTGGATGTGATCAGGATGTGCTTGCTATCGGGAGAAATGTCGGTGGCGGAGTAAAGATGTTCTCCCTCATGGGGAGTAAGCAGCGTGCTTTGTGCAGTTGCTACTTCTGCGAGGAAAACATTCGAATCCGTCCCTTTGGCCTGTTCCTGCGTATAAACAATGTATTTGCTGTCTTTCGACCAGATCGGATTCGAATTGTTCTTGTCTTGTGGCGTGCCCGTGGTCATGTGTTTCACTTCACGCATCAGCATGTCGTAGATGTCGATCTCGTAGGCGGCGGAATCCTTTGGTTTGACCAAATACGCGAGATAGCGGCCATCGGGAGACCATGTAGGGCCGGTTTCTGAAATCTGGCGCGTGCTGGTGAGGTTGACAACTTTGCCTGTGACCGGAGAGACCAGAAAAATGTCCCACAGTTCGTCGCCGTCATAGTCAGACTGGTAGGCGATCCACTTGCCGTCGGGCGACCACGTTGGCGCGGCCTGGCGCTGATCGCTGACGGTGAGCTGCACGGGCCATCCGCCTTCGGCGGGAACCACCCACAGATTGTTTCTCCCACTCATGTTCGAGATGAATGCCACGCGCTTGCCGTCGGGCGACCATGTCGGCCGGCCGATCTGGCGGGTCATATACAACTTTTCGATGGTCAGGCTCTTAGGCTCGACTTCGGCGTTGGGCTTGGAGGCAACCTTCTTGGGATCGGTAATTGCCTCAGGTGCGGGAAATGTTTGCGAGGCGAGCGGTTCGGTCAAAACAGTGCTCATAAGTATGACGATAGCAAACGCGATGAACGAGCGCATGGGGATTGGGAGTCCTTGGGAAAATGGAAGAAAAAGTTTAGCAGAGGGAGAGCGATTATTGGCGATGGGCGCCGCGTTCGACTTCAAGCCGGGTGACCCGCTCGCGGAGGTCGGCGATATCGCGCGTGCTGTCAAGTTCGGCGCGGAGGTTGCGGTTCTCGATCAGAGAGCGCAACTCAGCGAAGCCGGAATCCATTTTGGATTCGAGGAGCTTTATGTGGGACGAAAGCCTGGAATCTACGCCTTTGATTTCAGCAGACAGCTTCGACTCAACCGCCTTGACCTCGGATGAGACCTTCGTATCAAGTGCCTTAACGTCGCTCTTCAGTTCCCGCAATTCCGGCGCAATGAAATCCTGGAGGAGCTGCCGCACGGACTGGACCACATCGGCCATGAGTTATTGTTGCCGTAGTCACCTAAGAAATCAAGCCAGAATCAACAGATGGCGTGACCGGCGGCTCAAAATGGGAAGGCGCAAAATGGGCGAAAGTCAGCCTACCGCGTCCTCATGCATTTCCACCGTGCTCCAAGTCTTATCCCCGGCGTGGCACAGGTTTTCGAGCGTGCAGTCCATGCACTTGGGCTTGCGGGCAAAGCAAAGTTTGCGGCCGTGCCAGATGATCTGGTGCGCGAACAGAATCCACTTCTCGCGCGGAATCACCTTCATCAGGTCCTGCTCAATGTTCTTGGGATCGGTTTCTTTGGTCAGTTCGAGGCGGCGTGAAATTCTAGTCACGTGCGTATCGACCACCACGCCGTCGGCAATTTTGAACCACGTGCCCAGAACTACATTCGCGGTTTTGCGAGCGACGCCTGGCAGGGTAAGCAGGTCGTTCATGTTCGCCGGAACTTGCCCGCCGAAATCGGCCACGATTTTTTTTGCCGCGCCTACCACCGACTTCGATTTATTCCGGAAAAATCCCGTGGATCGAATATCCGGCTCAAGTTGTTCGGGCGTGAGCGCCGCGAATGCCTCTACGGTTGGATATTTACGGAATAGCTCGGGAGTGACCCGGTTTACATTCACGTCCGTCGATTGCGCGGAAAGGATAGTCGCGACCAGAAGTTCCCAGGCGGATTTGTGGGTTAGAGCGCAGGTCGCTTCGGGGTAAAGGTGGTCGAGCCGTTTCAGGATTTCTCCTACGCGCTCCGGATCCAGAGGGTTGTATTTCGTTTTTCCCGGCGCGGCCTTGCGCAACTTCGAAAGAGCCGGCCGTTTCACCGGCTTGTCTTGCTTCGCCAGAGGCTTTGCCGCTTGGATGCTGCGCCCGACTCGGTCCTGGCGGCCGCTGCGATTTGGCTGGCGGGGAGTGATACCACGGGGCATGAGACGATCATCTTAGCAGAGCGCGGCAATCGGCAGTCCTTCGTCCCTCCGTAACCAACGCGGTCATTGACGCACGGTATCGCTGTCGCTACTCTTAGGAATAAGTTCGCGTTATTTAAGGACTCACCGTGGCCGTCAGTTCCATTCAACTCGGGCAGGTTTGGCGCAGTGACAGCGATGGCCAGGATTATCTGGTCACCAAGGTTTACAGCGAGTTGTTCACCCAATACGCCATGCTTCGACCGGCAGGCATTACCGCCCCCGACGCGCCCACCACGCGGATCAAAGTGGCAAAGAATGCGTCCGGCGCGGCGCTGCCCGGTTACACTTTCACCCAGGAAAGCTCATTCTAGGCTCCTGACCCCCGCACCAACGCTTTTCCCCCGTTTCCCTCGGCAGCCGGCCTTTTTCCGAAAATTTCCTCACGCGCGAAAATCTGATTTCGTTGTTCCTCCGTACATCAGGCAGAGCGGTCACCAACCGCCTGTGGAGGAAATCATGAAACTCGCACTGCTCCTGCGGAAAATACTCGGGCCTGTCGTCGTCACGTCCCTGGCGTTTATGGCCGCGCTTGCGCCGGCGCAATCCCGCAAACCCAACACCACCCTTGGCTACGGCGAGAACAAACTTCTCACCTTTACGTACACCCAAAATTTCGCTTGCATCGACCAGCCTTATGACGATCTCAACTACAACGGCATCATCTCGGCCAAAGATCCCGGCGAGTTGCAAACGCCCATCTGCCAGGTGGGAACGAATCCCACGATCAATCCCCCGGGGCAAACGGGCAATCCTTTATCGACGACCGAACCGATTTACGTGCTCGTGCCGTTGTTCTCGGTGAATAACGATCAGAACCCGAACGACGCGATCTCGTGCAACAACGTAGTCACCGGCACCCTTTGCGGCCCGGCTCTGGGCAGCGAGTTGATCACGTTGTTCGGCGCCGTGCCTGAGGCCTTCAAGGCGACGCCCCTGGTCTACACGCAGTGTCCGGAACCGGGATCGTCGCCCGGGACCTGTACCATGCACGCCTCGCGGCTCGATCTCGCTCCGGTGCTGGCTGAACTGGGCTACACGGGTCCGCCCACCGCGAACGTGTTCGTCCCCACGCCCAACCACAGCCATGTGCTCATCAGCCCTGACATTAATTTGAGCGCCATCTGGTGGCAGGTGGTTCCGGTGCTGGTCACTGACGCGAGCGATTGGCCGTCTAAAGACGGCAGCAGCGGGATTACGTCCTACGAAAAGCTGGCCGCGGCCAAGGCCGCGGGAACAGCGATTGTGGCTCCGTCAAACTTCTTCCTGTTCTTTAGTTCGCAGGTGAATGGGGAACACTCCATGCACATGAACATGAATTAAATCGACGATACGCTTATTTTCGACGGCTCGATCTGGAAAGGATCGGGCCTTTTCTGTTGTCCCACCATACCCGCCTGTGATATCAGGATGCGATGAAAAATTTGGCCTTGTTCTTTATTTTTGCGGCATCCGTGGCCCAGGCTCAGGAAACTCCTGCGGCCGCACTCCAATCTTCCATCGTCCTGGAAGCCGCCAAGATCCTCGACGTTGGCAAAGGCGCTTACATTGAGAACGCCGCCGTTTGGATCGAAGGCGAGCGCATTAAGGAAGTCGGCCGCGCCGGCGACGTTCTGCCGCACGCTCCCAAAGATGCGAAGATCATCGACCTCGGCCGCTCAACCGTTTTGCCCGGATTGATCGATTGCCACACCCACATCATGGCGCGCATTCCCGAGGGCGATAACGGGTACATCGTGAATCTCGCCACCAAATCGCAAGCCTTTCGCGCTCTAGAAGGCGCTTACAACGCCCGCATCACGCTGGAAGCGGGTTTTACCAGCATTCGCGACGTGGAAAATGAAGGTTCGGGATACGCAGACGTCGCCCTGCGCGATGCCATCAATCAGGGCTTGGCGGAAGGCCCGCGCATGCAGGTCGCGACCCGAGCCATTGCTGCCGTCGGCCAATACAATCCATTCGGGGTCTCCCCCGACCTGGGCGATTTTCCCACCGGCGCGCAAATGGTGAGCGGCGTGGATGAAGCCCGCCGCGCCGCCCGTGAGCAGATCGGCCACGGCGCAGATCTGATCAAGGTCTATGCCGATTGGGACCACCCCACCCTTACGGTCGACGAAATACGCGTGATCGTTGAAGAAGCGCACAAAGCCAGGCGCAAAGTTGCAGCCCACGCGCACACACCGGATGGAATTCGCAACGCGCTCAACGCGGGCGTCGACTCCATTGAACACGGCAACGGTCTCGACCGCAGCCTGCTCCAGCTGATGAAAGAAAAAAACGCTTATTGGGTTCTGACCAAGGGCTATTACTTCGATCACGTGAAGACGGAAAAAAATCCGCGCGTTCGCGCCTATTTTGAAAAAACTTTGCAGCGCGCGAGGGAGAATGTGGCCACCGCGCGCGAACTGGGAGTGAAAATAGCCGATGGCTTCGATCCCGCCGCCGCCGAAGAGCACGGCAAGAACGCCGACGAAATCGTGGCGATGGCCTCGTTAGGCATGACTCCTGTCGAGGCCATCCGCGCTGCTACTGTAAATGCCGCTGACCTGATGGGCTGGCAGGACCGCGTAGGATCGATCGACCCCAATAAGTACGCCGACCTGATCGCCGTTGACGGCGATCCGCTGGCCGATGTCACCGTGCTCCAGAATGTGAAGTTCGTGATGAAGGGCGGGGCAGTAGTGAAGGAACCTCATTAGGGGATCGGCCCAGGACGCGGCAACCCTTGCCTTACCCTGTGCTCGCCTGTGCCCCCTGTGGTTAAGCTTTTGCCCCGGGGTACCGCGAACCGCCACAGCACTGTAAAATAAACCCAGGCCGAAGTTCCGGCCGCATCCTTCGCGCATGCGAAAAGGTTAGCTGAGAGCGGGCGCCCATTCCTGCGTGTTGTTTGCACAGGTGGGAAAGCTTACAGCCGAAAGCTAATGAGGGTTTACACACAATGTCACAAAACAACGGAAGTTCGTCGAACGGCAGCAGCACCTCCCTCCGCCTGAAAACCGGCCTCGCCGAAATGCTCAAGGGCGGCGTCATCATGGACGTGACGAATGCAGAGCAGGCTGTCATCGCCGAAAAGGCCGGGGCCGTCTCGGTGATGGCGCTGGAGCGCGTGCCGGCGCAAATCCGCGCCGAAGGCGGAGTGGCGCGCATGGCCTCGCCGAAAAAGATTCGCGAGATCATGGCCGCAGTTTCGATTCCGGTGATGGCCAAGTGCCGCATCGGCCACTTCGCGGAAGCCCAGATCTTGCAGGAGCTGGGCGTCGATTACATCGACGAATCGGAAGTGCTTACGCCCGCCGACGAAGCTCATCACGTGGATAAGCACGCCTTCGCCGTTCCGTTCGTTTGCGGGGCGCGCAATCTGGGAGAAGCTCTTCGCCGCATCGCCGAAGGTGCAGCCATGATCCGCACCAAGGGCGAAGCCGGTACCGGAGACGTTGTCCACGCCGTCAAGCACATGCGGCAGATCGTGCAGGAGATGAAAATCCTGACCGTGCTCAGCGAAGAAGAACTCTACGCCAAGGCCAAGGAGCATCAGGCGCCGTATGAGCTGATCAGGATGGTCGCGAAAGAAGGCAAGCTGCCCGTGCCGAATTTCTCCGCCGGGGGCATCGCCACGCCGGCCGATGCTTCGCTGGTCATGCAACTCGGAGCCGAAGCCGTGTTTGTGGGCAGCGGCATATTTATGGGAAAGCGTACGACCTGCACGCATTCGGTCGAGAGGCATCCCTTCGACGAAACCTGCGCCTTCGCTCCGCCAGCCGAAGCCGAGAAGCGCGCGCGAGCCATCGTGCTTGCCGCGACCCATTATCAGGATCCGAAGGTATTACTTGAAGTCAGCGAAGATCTGAC
>DATLKM010000408.1:0-61596 GCA_035538435.1 Binatia bacterium | reverse complement strand
GGATGAGGTCATCCCTGCTTGAAACTGCCGCGTGATCTCTCCGGTCACGACCTGATCAAACTGCTGCGACGCTACGGTTACGAGCCGACAGATCGGTAGCCACGTACGAATGCGATCCACACTCCGCGGCCGCCCGCACTACGTTACTGTTCCCGACCACGATGAGATACGTCCCGGGACCCTAAACGCTATCCTCTCAGATGTAGCCGAATATCTTGGTATTCAGCGATCAAGCCTCATCGATCAACTGTTCGCCAAGTAACAGCGATGGCCAAAGCATCGGCCACCGCATCCATAATTCCATCCGAACGGTCTGCAAGTGAATCTAATATTCCATGCGCACTCGCAGAAGGATTATCCGCTTCGTCGCGATAGTCCAGACGGTCTTGTTTCTTACCCATTTCCTGCTGTATCAAACCTGGATGTTTTCTAACGGCGACGCGGCCAGTGCGCGCTGGATTGGCCTGGCGCTCGGCCTGCTCTCGGTGAGTTTTGTTACCGCCTCGCTGGCGGCCTTTCGCTATACGAATCCGGCGCTCCGCGCTTTTTACCGCGCCGCCGCTGTGTGGCTTGGCCTGCTGAGCTTTCTCTTTGTCGCGGCGATTGCCTCGTGGAGCGTCTACGGCGTTGCCTCGCTTGCTGGCGTGCAGATCCACTTTCATCGCATGGCGAAGTGGATATTCGGCGGGGCTTTCATTGTTGGCGTTGCCGGTGTGATTAACGCCGGTTTGACCCGCATCACCCGCCTTACCGTTCGCCTGGCCAACCTGCCTGAAGCGTGGCGCGGGCGCAAGGCTGCGCTCATCAGCGACGTTCACCTCGGCCACGTGCGCAGCGCAAACTTCCTGCGGCGTATGGTTGCAAAGATTCTCGACGAAGGCCCGGACGCTATTTTCATCGCCGGCGATTTGTATGACGGTACTTACATCGACGCTCACAAAGCGGCTGAACCGCTCAGCAAACTCACCGCACCCCACGGCGTTTACTTTGTCGCGGGGAACCACGAGCAGTTCGGTGACGACAGCCAGTATCTGGGTGCCGTGAAGGCAGCCGGGGTCCGCGTCCTCAACAATGAAAAGGTCGAGGCCGACGGATTGCAGATCATCGGCGTGCCTTATCGCAACGCTACGCGCGGCGAACATCTGGCTTCGGCGCTGGAAAGCGTAAAGCTCGATCGTGACCGTGCCAGCATTCTTCTGCTGCACGCGCCGGATCATCCAGAGGTCGCCGAGGCCGCAGGTATCTCGTTACAGCTCTCCGGACACACGCATCTTGGCCAGTTCGTTCCGTGGAGTTGGTTTGCGCGGAAAATCTACCGGCAATTTGTCTACGGCCTCAGCCGCATCGGCAAAATGCAGGTCTTCACATCGAGCGGGGCAGGCACCTGGGGTCCGCCGCTCCGCCTGGGATCGAATCCTGAGATTGTTGTGCTTCAGTTCGAATAGCTTTCTCTCAAGCGGAAAGCAGGTTCTTCGCGGAGTTCGGTACTGGTTTTTTTAAGTTTTAGCGAAGAATTGAGCGCTTAATCCACACGACGAGAGCCGAAAGGAAAGCCGACAGAAGCAGAAATCCTCCGAAAGCGGCTAGATAGTGAGGGCCAGCGGGACTGGCATGGTCGGTAATCCAACCCGGGGGATCGCCGCGATGCGCCAGATGAGCCGAGATAGCCACCCAAGCTATTGACCCGACATAGCACCCTACACCGGCAATTGCTAGTCTCAAGGGCGACAGGCCGGATCTCATGCCGCTGCCTCGCTTTCTTATTCTGCAAAATTCAAAACAGACCACCGCCGCGAGTTAGGAATGACCCCACAATCCACTTTCGAGAAACGATAAAACCTATCGCCCTGCTCGCCCACCTCGGCACTGAGAATGGTTGCCCAGGATCGGGAGCCGGTGCCCTTAGAGCCCCAACCTGTCATCCGCGCTAGGACCATAAGTCGCCGGCACAGGCGTATCCGTCAGCCGCAGATACACTCCTAGTTGCGCCCGATGGTGCACCAGATGATTCAGAAACATCTGGCGGTAGGCTAAGAAACGCGAACCCGCAAAGATCGGCTTGCCCTGAAAACTCAACTTCCAGTTTTCCGTCCAGGCCGACTCCGGCAGGCTGCTCAAGGCGCTACGCACCTTCGCCGCCACTTCGTCAAAAAACTTCAGCATTCCATCTTTCTCGAATGGCGGCCGTGGGCGGCTCGGCGCCGAGCCAAAATCAAGCGCCGGCGTAGTAAGAATCGTCAACCCGAATCCCGGCAATTCCGCCACGTGGGGCGCCAGTTTTTCCAAAGGCATCGACTTGGAATGGGGCGCGAAACCGGTCCTGTCGAATGGCACTCGCTCCAGCATGGTGCGCGTGGCCTTCACTTCCGCATCCAGTTCGTTCAGTAACAATTCGTTGATCGACATCAGTCCTCCATTTCTTGTAAACAGCGATGGTAACTATATATGTCCGCACGTCCGAGAAATCTTAGCTCACAGCGCGTACTGCGCTTCACCGTTGCCGAACGACCAATTCTCCCATGCAACTTCAACCAGATTGATCATCAGGTTGTTCGGATTGAGGCCGGGATTCTCGGCTAGCAGTTCCGCCGTACGCTGAAACAGTTTTTTCTTCTGCGCCAGCTTACGCCCGGCAGAAAGCGTGATCTGTACTATCACAATATCGTCGTTGCGCGGAATCGCAAGATAATTGGCGTCGAAAATGATCCCTCCCGGCGGGTGCTCGGTGACGATCTGAAAACGGTCATCGGCTGGCGCGCCCGCACCCTCGACAAGAGCCCGATGCACGCCATCAGCCAACGCCTTTTTGTATTGCTCAGTTTTCCCCTGCCGAAGATCGATGCGAACCAGCGGCATAATTGGCTCCCCGTGACAGAATGGAAATCCAATGGATGATATCCCCTCCGCGAGGATTCAAAAGAGTTCGTGGGCCGTGTTTTAATCTCAGCATGATCGTGTTGATGGCCGGGCTTCCCGGAACGGGCAAGACTACGCTGGCGCACGAAGTTGCGGCTCGAACCATAGGCCGCGTTATCGGCAAAGATGAAATCCGCCCTTCGCTGTTCTTGGCAGACGAAATCGAATACTCCACCCGCCAGGACGATTTCTGCCAGGAGATCATGCTTGAAACCGCGGCGTATTTGCTCGAGCGAAACCCGAAGCGCGTCATTTTTCTCGATGGCCGTCCATTTTCGCGGCGCTACCAGATCGAGAATGTTCTAGCCGCAGCTCGCCGGTTGCGTCAGCCGTGGCGGATCTTCGAATGCGTTTGCCCGGAAGAGATCGCCCGGCAAAGACTTGAAAGGGATATGCGAAGTTCGGCCCATCCCGCCCGCAATCGCGACTTCGCACTTTATCTGCGAGTGAAAGAGCGATTCGAAGAAATTGATCTTCCCAAGTCGGTCATCAATACGGCCCAACCGGTTGCCGCGTCCGTGAAACAAGCAATGGCAGCGCTCGGCTAGGCGCCCGCCGTCATCCTGAAGGCCCGCATTTCCAACCGGCCGGATCTGATGGCAACTGTCACACTGCGATGGTATACAACGGCCCGTTTGCAGCCCAGCGCTATACTTCAGTGCTTCCTTCTTTTGCCCTACCCTTATAAAATCGCTGGTTCAGCCCCGGCCAGAAAACATGATTCGCCCATTCATCTTCGTTTGCATCATGTTCTTGGCGGCATTTGCCGCAGCGTCCCAGAGCCAAACACCATTGCCCCCCAAAGTGAGCCCGAAGGCCCTTGCCATCCAAGACTCCGCCATTGTTGTCGACACTCACGCCGATACACCGCAGCGATTTGTCGATGACAACTTCGACATCGGCTCGACCGACCCGAACGACCCCGGCCACATCAGCCTCGACAAAGCGCGCCGCGGCAATCTGGGCGCGGAATTCTTTTCCATCTGGGTCGAACCCCAGACCAATCAGGGACATTTCGCTAAACGCACGCTTGACCTGATCGATTCGATATACGAGCAAGCCGCGCGCCATCCCGATCGTATGATGATGGCTTACTCAACCGCCGATATCGAGCGAGCGCACAAAGAACATAAACTCGCCGCCCTCATGGGTATTGAAGGCGGGCACTCGATTGAAAACGATATTCGCCTGCTGCGCGATTACTACCGCCTCGGCGTGCGCTACATGACGCTTTCGTGGTCGAACACAAACGAGTGGGCAGATTCCTCAGGCGATATTGACGACCTGAAAATTCAGCATCACAACGGCCTCACCGATTCCGGCAAGCAGGTCGTGCTCGAAATGAATCGGCTGGGTATGATCGTCGACATTTCTCACGTCTCCGACAAGACTTTCTGGGATACGATCGCCGTGACAAAAGCGCCCGTTATTGCGTCACATTCGTCCGCGCGGGCACTGACCGGCGCCCCGCGCAACATGACCGACGACATGCTGCGCGCCGTGGCAAAGAACGGTGGCGTAATCGACGTGAATTTTTATTCCGGTTTTGTAGACGAAGGCTATCGCAAGGCGAGCATCCCGGTCGGCAAGCAGGCGGATGACGAAATTAAGGCTTTGGAAAATAAAGCGAAGACCGAGGGCCGGGCCATTCCGTATTCAGAAATTGAACGCATTCAGCGCGACTACGCCAATAAAATTCCCCGTCCGCCGTTTATGTCCCTGATCGATCATATCGACCACATCGCCAAAGTTGCCGGCGTAGATCATGTGGGCCTGGGATCGGACTTCGACGGCGTTTCGGGACAGACGCCGCAGGGAATGGATTCTGCGGCGGATCTGCCCAAAATTACGCAGGCGCTGCTTGATCGCGGATATAGCGCAGCCGACATCCGGAAAATTCTCGGCGGAAATGTGCTGCGCGTGTTTAACGAAGTAGAGCGTATCAGCCGCGAGATGAACGCGCAGAACCATTGATCCCTCTTCTTGTCGTACAATGCAACGTTGCACGTACAAGACGCACGATTCTTTCAAGGAGCCATCATGCGCAAAGCCGTTTTATTTTTCGGGGTGGCCAGTTTTGCCGCAGGCCTTTGGGCGCAATCGGCTGCGCCCGCAGCGAGGCCTGCTGAGAGTTCGAACCCGCGCGCGATCATCGAAACCACAGTCGGCAAAATGAACTGTGTTCTGTTTCCCGATAAAGCGCCAATCGGAGTGCAAAACTTTATCGGCCTTGCGACCGGAAGCAAAGACTGGACCAGCCCCACCGGCGCGAAGAAACACGGCGTTCCGCTTTACGACGGGACCATTTTTCACCGCGTGATTCCTGATTTCATGATTCAGGGCGGCGATCCCAAAGGCGACGGCACCGGCGACCCCGGCTACAAGTTCAAGAACGAAGTGTCTTCCGATCTTCTGTTCGACAAGCCCGGGCGCCTGGCTTATGCCAATTCCGGCCCCGATACCAACGGGTCGCAGTTCTTCATCACCGAAGTCCCCACGCCGCATCTCAACGGTGGCTACACAATTTTCGGGCAATGCGATGAAGCCACGGTGGAACTTGTCAAACAGATTTCTCATATGTCCACTGATCCCATGAACAATCGCCCGTTTCGCCCCGTCAAGATCACTCACATTTCGATAGTTCGAGGCGGAGCGACCGCAACTACGGCAAAGCCGAAACCCGCAGCCCCGGCAAAGCCGGCATCCGCGCAGAACTAATTTTGTGCCGGGCAGCCGAAGCCGCGCAGGCCAGCGACCAACGACGAACGACCAACGATAAGCATCAGGAAAGGACCCCAATGACCCGCCAACCCGGACTCTACGCCACATTTGAAACCAGCGAAGGAAACATCGTCTGCCGCCTTTTTGAAAAGGACGCGCCCAAAACCGTCGCTAACTTTGTTGAGCTCGCCGAAGGCAAGCGCGAGTGGAAGCACCCTTCGACAGGAAAGAAATCGACGGACCGCCTCTACGATGGCACGATCTTTCATCGCGTCATCCCCGAGTTCATGGTTCAGGGCGGCGATCCGCAAGGCACCGGCATGGGCGGCCCGGGGTATCAGTTCGAAGACGAGACCAAGGGTTCCCCCCACAAATTCGACAAGGCCGGCAAACTCGCCATGGCTAACGCCGGGCCGAATACTAACGGTTCGCAGTTTTTCATCACCGTTGTGCCGACGACGTGGCTGACAGGCAAGCACACGATCTTCGGCGAGGTGGTCGAAGGTCAGGACGTGGTGGATAAAATCACGCGCTTGCCCCGCGGAAGAAATGACAAGCCGAGCAAGGATGTGGTGCTGAAGAAGGTGACGGTAGAGAAGGGGTAAATTCGACGGAACCTGATTGTGGCTACGGCGAAGGCGGCTTCCTGCCGGTATCTGCTGACCGAGGATTTGCGGGAGGGGCAGGAGATGGAGAGGGTGGTGGTGGTGAATCCATTTCGGTCTTCGCCCTATGCAATTCCAGCGAAGTAATAGACGATCGGCTGCTTCCGGGAACTCGTATCGTCTTCGAAATAATGACTCGGTACGTGGTGTCGCGAGATTAGGCTGTGAAACTTGATGTCTTGCATCACGACGTTCCGCGTTAGCCTAGGATGACCTGGCGGAATATACTCTGAGGGCGAGTGCAGTTTGTGAAGCAGAGGAAGATGAGCAAGCAAAGTAGGATACTGTTTGAGTAGATGGCAAGCCCATTCCAACGGCTAAGGCGGCATTGAAGTTTTAAGAAGTTACGGCGCGGCTGAAGCCGCGCCCTTTCAACTCAGCGCTGTTTCAACATTACGATCGGAACTTAAACCCCGATCACCCCGCACAGCTCCTTCACCGCCGCGGCGCTCTTGTCTAGGCCGGCTTTTTCTTCCGGTGTGAGTTTGATTTCAATGATCTGCTCCAGGCCCTTCGCACCCAGCTTGCAGGGCACGCCGACATACAAGCCGTTGATGCCGTATTCGCCTTGGAGATATGCAGCGCAGGGAAGGATTTTCTTTTTGTCTTTCAGGATGGCCTCGACCATTTCCGTGGCTGCAGCCGAAGGCGCGTAATAGGCCGAGCCGGTCTTCAGGTACTTCACAATCTCCGCGCCACCATCGCGTGTGCGCTGCACCAGAGCGTCGAGTCTCGTTTTCTCAATCAGTTCGGTGATTGGAATTCCCGCAACAGTCGAATAGCGAGGCAGGGGAACCATGGTGTCGCCGTGCCCGCCAAGAACGAACGCAGTGACGTTCTCCACGCTGACTTTCAATTCTTCGGCGATGAAAGCCCGGAAGCGGGCCGAATCCAACACTCCGGCCATACCAACAACTCGCTCGCGGGGGAAGCCGCTGAGCTTCAATGCCGCCTGCGCCATGGCATCAAGAGGATTCGACACGATAATCAGGATGCAGTGTGGGGAATATTTCACCACCTCGCCGACCACCGCCTTCATAATGCCGTGATTGGTATTCAGCAGATCGTCGCGGCTCATGCCGGGCTTCCTGGGAATGCCGGCGGTAATGACGACGATGTCAGAATTCGCCGTGTCTTTGTAGTCGTTGGTGCCCATGATGTGCGAATCGCATTTGGCAATGGGCATGGCTTCGAGCAGATCGAGCCCTTTGCCCTGCGGCACGCCTTCGACAATGTCGATAAGCACCACGTCGGCGAGTTCTTTAGCGGCGATCCAATGGGCGGCCGTCGCACCCACATTGCCCGAACCTACAATCGTAACTTTCTTGCGCATATGAGTTCCTCTTGAACGATTAAGAATCTCAAACACAGAAGACAGATGATTTTCACAGACTCCCTGTGCACATCTGTCTCCTCTGTGTTCTTATCTTTAGTTTTTTGCTACACCAAAACCGCCGCGGCCATGTTCTCGATAATGCAGTCCCCGAACTGGCTGGTCTTGACTTTGGTCGCGCCCTCCATCAGCCGCTCAAAGTCATACGTGACCTTCTTTTGCAGGATCGTCGTTTCCATTCCGCGTTCAATCAGGTCGGCGGCTTCGTTCCAGCCCAGAAAGCGAAACATCATTACGCCGGAAAGGATCACCGACCCCGGATTGATCACATCCTTGTCCGCATATTTCGGCGCCGTGCCGTGCGTGGCCTCAAAAATCGCGTAGCCGTCGCCGATATTTGCTCCCGGCGCGATCCCGAGTCCGCCCACCTGCGCTGCGCAGGCGTCCGAAATGTAGTCGCCGTTCAGATTAGGGGTGGCGAGTACAGAATACTCATCGGCGCGGGTGACGACCTGCTGGAATATAGAATCGGCAATGCGGTCGTTGATCATGATCTTGCTTTTCCATTTTCCATTGCCGTGTGAGGCGTAAATGCGGTCGAGCACATCCTTGACTTCCTTCTCTACCGCCTGGCGAAACGCGGGAGGCGCGAACTCCATGCCCGGTTCCACCGATTCTGCATTTTTGCCTACACTGATGTCTGGGCTCTTATCTTTATTGTCCAGAATCCAGCTCTCGCGCTCCGTGACCACTTGATCGCGAAACTCCTCAGTCGCCAGGTCGTATCCCCATTGCCGGAACGCGCCTTCAGTGAACTTCTGAATGTTGCCCTTATGCACCAGAGTTACTGTTTTGCGCCCCGTCTCGAGCGCGTACTGGATTGCCATGCGCACAAGGCGCTTGGTACCGGTAATAGAGATCGGCTTGATGCCCACGCCCGAATCGAGGCGAATCTGCTTCTTACCGCCCTTCAACATGTCCTTGTTCAGGAATTCAATCAGGCGCGCGCACTCGGCAGTTCCTTCCTCCCACTCGATGCCAATGTAAACGTCTTCCGTGTTTTCTCGGAAGATGACCACATTCATCCGCTCGGGATGTTTCACCGGCGACGGCACGCCTTTGTAATACTTGACTGGCCGCACGCAGGAATAAAGGTCGAGTACCTGGCGCAAGGTCACATTCAGCGAGCGAAACCCGCCCCCCACCGGCGTAGTCAGCGGCCCCTTGATGGCCACGCGAAACTCGCGGATCGCGGCGACCGTATCATCGGGCAGCCAGTTGTCGAATTTAGCTTTCGCTTTCTCTCCGGCGAAAACTTCGTACCAGGCAACGCGACGCTTACCTTGATAGGCCTTCTCAACAGCAGCATTGAATACACGCAGCGATGCTTTCCAGATGTCTCGCCCCGTTCCGTCGCCTTCAATAAAAGGAATGATCGGATTGTCCGGAATATCGTAGCGGCCGCCGGAATAGCCGATTGTTCGCCCGTCCGCCGGCACCGCCAAACCGTTATAAGAGCCTGCCATCACAACCTCCAATCGCACCGCTGCGCTGAGAGAAACCCACCATTATAGAGAAAACAGCAGGTTACAAGAGAACTATTTCGCGCGCCCACGGAGGATTCTTGCCGGCACCCAACATCGCTCCCCAATGGGTTCCCGCGGCAAGGGCGAAGTGCCCAAAGATAACCAGCCCGTTCCCTCGGTTACGCCTGGTCGCCCGGTCGCGCGAACAGGTCTCGCGGTAAGGTTGCGCGAGGGGAGCCGCCGCCGGCATACGTTTCCGCACCTGCCTTCAGCCTCGGTGATTTTGCACATAGAACCCGCACCCCGCTAGGACTGCGTCACTGGCGGATCTGAGCCTCAAAGGCTAGGCGAAAGCGGGGGAAAAACAGTCGACCGGCGTATTTGGAGGCCCCGGCCTGACAACCGAACGAGGGTAAACGTCAACCAATTCAGTAGTGGTTCTCACGAGCACGCAAGACTTGTTGTTCTTGGAAATACGGAATATATTTGTAGACTGTCTGCGGGTAGCCATCTTACCCAATGCGTCCGTCGGGGGCCACGGCCGTGATCGCTCGATTCTCTCTTGCTGTTCTTCTCCTTATTCCCTCAGCCTTGTTGTCGCAGAACTTTTCGGTTCCTACCGGAGGGGCTTCCGGAGGTTTTCTCGCGCCTCTCTCCCACGCAATGGACATCAACAACCTTTGGGGTATAACGGGCACAACGCAGAGCCCACTCGACACCAAAGACGGATCGATCTCCAAACTGGATATCAAGGCTCCCGGGAAGGCTCGTCACGAATATGACAAAGGCTACCAACTGTTAATGCGCAAAGATCTGGTGAACGCGATCGCGCATCTGTCGGCAGCGATTTCTACATATCCTAGCTTCGTAGCGGCACACAATGCTCTGGGCACCGCTTACTTGGACCAGGGGCAGAACGATCAAGCGCGAAGGGAATTTAGCGAGGCGGTTGCGCTCGACGATCATTTGCCAACGTCCTTCTTTAATCTTGGCTGTGCGGAGCTTGCGTCGCAGCATTTTCCAGCGGCTGTGCAATCGATACAAAAAGCTTCTGATATTGCCCCCCTCGATCTCACATTGCTCACGGCGCTTGCTTACAGCCAATTGATGAATCACGATTACGATGCCGCTGTCGCAACGGCCAATAAGGTCCATGAGCGGAAGCATAACGAAGCTGCCATTGTGCACGTGTACGCGGCGGCGGCGCTAAGCGCTCAAAACAAACTGCCTCAGGCTCAAAACGAACTGATAAAGCTGCTGCGTGAAGATCCCAAATCGCCGGCCGCTGGCTTTGCGGTGCAGATGATTTCCGATCTAAAGGAGGCTCAGAGTCAACCGGCAATGGCGAGAGACGCCGGACTGAAAGTCACCATCACGGATGTTCCAGGCCAGCCAACCGGACCATCGCAGCTGCCGGCGCGAATTCGGCAATTACTTGCCGATGCGAGAGAAAATGGTCAGATCGCCGAGGCCGAGGCCGACGCCGAGGGGAATTGTGATCCCTGCGCGCCAGAGCCTCTCTCCGCGAGCCGAGGTGGAACCAGCGGTACAGCGCCCGACTCGGGTGTCAGTCGATTCTCAAAAAAGAACTCCGGCTTTATATTCCGCTCTTCAAGCGACGAAGTCGCCGTATTGTTCGCTGCGACCGACCACGGTAAATCTGTCATAGACCTGACCAGGTCGGACGTTTCAGTTAACGACGATCACAAAGCACCCTTCGCCATTACCGGCTTCCGTAATCAATCGCAGTTGCCACTCCGCATCGGCTTGGTCATCGATACCAGTGAGTCCATCGCCGGCCGCTTCAAATTCGAGCAGGAAGCGGCCGAGAATTTCATCCAAAAGGTCTTGACCGGTGAAACTGACCGCGCCTTCGTAGTCGGCTTCTCGAATTCTGTGCTGCTGGAGCAGGATTTCACTGGCGATAAGGGGCTTATCTCCCACGCGGTAGGCCAATTGGTTCCCGCCGGTGGTACTGCACTTTGGGATGCGGTCGCTTACGCTGCGGACAAATTAAGCGATCGTCAAGAAAACGTGCCTGTGGCCAAGGCTCTGGTTGTCATTAGCGACGGCGATGATAATTCTAGCTCCATGACCTTGGCGCAAGCGATAAAGCAAGCTCAGCGCGGCGAAGTCACTGTTTACACGGTCAGCACCCGCGAGGCGCTTGATAATCTCACATTCAACCCAGATTCATCAGTCGGCGAACATGCGCTGGCGACCCTATCCGATCTCACCGGTGGTGCCGCCTTTGCGCCCGGTTCCATCCACCGGCTTAAGGCCAGTTTGAACGATCTTCAACAAGTCATCCGCAGCCGCTATCTCATTTCCTATAAGCCCGCCCTGTTCAAGCGCGATGGACAATACCGTACCATCGACATCAAAGCCGAGAAGAATGGCCACAAACTCAGGGTTTATGCCCGCAAGGGATATTACGCGTCTACCGCCAAAGCTGCCGATAATCACAACTGACTGCTTCAAGATGCAGCCACTTTTGATGGCGGCGGCTTTGACTTGCGCGCACCTCCACGACTATCGTTTCCCGCATGAATGTCGTCAAGGCCACGCGGCTGTTTGAAACCTGGCTCGGGCAACGCACCCGCCTCGATAAGAAAGACCTTCGCCTCAAGCACGAAAGGATGAAGCAGGATTCCTTCTTATTCCTGCGTGCCACGTTTTATCGTTGGGCACAAATCTGGCCCCAAGTTTGTTCGGAGCTGGCAAACGCTCCCGAAGTTCTTGCCGTCGGCGACCTGCACGTGGAGAACTTCGGTACCTGGCGCGACATGGAAGGCCGGCTGATCTGGGGCGTCAATGACTTTGACGAAGCCTGGCCTGCGGCGTATACCATCGACCTGGTTCGCCTCGCCGTGAGCGCTCATCTTGCCGTCGACGCCGGACGCTTGCCGCTTAAGCGGGAAGATATCTGCACCGAACTGCTTCAGGGCTATCACGAGAGCATGGAGGCCCATGGAGGCGCATTCGTGCTCGGCGAAAAGCACCAATGGCTGCGGCGCATCGCGGAAAGCGAACTGCGCGATCCAGTCCGTTTCTGGAAAAAAATAGACGCGCTGCGCACGCTAAAGACACCTGTTCCGGTGAGCGCGATCGATGCCATCGAGCATCTCATGCCCGAGCCGCGCCTCCCGTTTCGCGTTTGTCATCGCGTGGCCGGCCTGGGCAGTCTTGGGCATGCCCGCTACGTCGGGATAGCCGAGTGGCATGGCGGCAAAATCGCGCGCGAAGCCAAGGCGCTGGTTCCCTCGTCCACATGTTGGGCGCAGTCTATCGATTCGAAAACAGACCGCGGCCCAGCTGAAATCCTGTATCAAACCATTATTAACCGCTCGGTTCGCTGTCCTGACCCATTCGTCCAGTTGCGTGGCCGCTGGATTGTGCGCCGCCTTGGCCCCCATTGTTCGCGTATCGAATTGTCTGCTCTTGAATCTTCCGTCACCGAGCTGCGCCTCATCCGTGCCATGGGTTGGGAAACGGCCAACATCCATCTCGGCACGCCCTCTGCGCGCAAGGCCATTCTGCATCATCTCGACAAGCAAAAGTGGAAGTGGCTGCACCAGGCGTCAGAAGTGATGTTGCAGGCGGTGCGGGCCGATTGGGAAGTCTGGCGAAAGAAAGGTCATGTCTGAGGAAGCGGAGATTCATGATGATCACCGGCGCGCACGTGGTTATCTACAGCAAAAATGCCCAAGCCGATCGTGCTTTCTTCCGCGATGTTCTGAAGTTTCCCGCTGTGGACGCCGGACATGGCTGGCTCATTTTCGCCCTGCCGCCCGCTGAAGCCGCGTTTCATGATTCCGGCCACAACGACCGGCACGAGCTTTTCTTGATGTGCGATGACATCGACGCCGCGCTCAAGGAAATGAAGGCGAAAGGTGTAGCAGTTTCTGAAGTTACTCAGCAACGCTGGGGTAGACTTGCCAGCCTGACTTTGCCGGGCGGCGGCAAGATCGGCATGTATGAGCCGCAACACGCCACACCGCTGGGAAAAACGCCTTGATCCTGATCCTTTCGGGCAAAAGCCCGTTGCGTCAATTGTCTGTAAAAAATACGGGGACTAAGCCTTCTGGCCATAGACGCGGCTCCCGCGACTTGGCATCATGGATAGGTTGATTGGAGAGACTAACCATGTCTTCTAATTCTCGCCTGCTCTTAGCTTGCCTTGTTCTTTTCGCCACCGCAATTTTCGCCGCTCCTTTCCCAAACTCGCAGCGTGCCCCTCTTCAACTCGGCAAAATCAACAGTGCATCCATCGTCAAACTGGACTCCTGCCCGCTCGGGTACTATCCGGGAATGACATGCTTTAAGGGCCGGGTTGAAGCTTGCCCGAACGCCGCCGATCTAGGCTTCACGTACGGCTACGAAAATCGCGGGCTGGAGCCTGCGGGAACAATCGTCTTCTTCGAAGGTGTCGGGGGCACTGATCCCTATAGCGATCCAGCCTACGCGGAAAGCTATTTACAGGCTGGATTTAAGGTTGTGTATATGGCATGGGACACGGATTGGGAATTTACCGGCAATAATACCGGCATGAGCATCAAAGAGGCGGCCTGTCGCCCGGCAACGTTCCTGCAGTATGCCTCTCAAAATCTTTACACCAAGGGCGGAATGTGCGCACAGGGCGCCAGCGCCGGAGCGGGCGCGGTCGGCTATTCGCTGGCGTGGTATGGCGCAGCGGGGTTTCTCGATAACGTGGAGCTTTTGTCCGGTCCCGTATTTAGCAACATCGAAGAAGGCTGCATCGTTCCGCGGGCATCTTCCATCAACGTGTGTGCCGCACACCAGTATGGTTGCGACGGCAACTCCTGGCCCGACGGCCCCACCTATGTCGATACCGACCAGGAACTTGTGGGTTCCTGGTCTGGTCAGCCCAGTTGCAATGACGGACAGAAGACTTCTGCCGAAGCCAACTCTGCCTGGAAAAATATGAGCATCGTTGACGGCACCGACAACCCCAGCTTCAACTATCCGCAAACTTCAATGGCTGGCTGGTTGTGCAGCAATCTGAATTCGGTGCAGAACAATTCGGCTGCCCAGGGGAATTATTTTTATCAGCAGTTTACTCATAACGGGCAGACGGCAGGATTTTCGGTAACCCGCATCAATTATTGCGATGGAGTGGAAGGCGTTACGCAGGGCACCACTCCACAAGGCGAAAGCGGTCTGGCCGCGATCAGCAGCGACATGGTCTCATCCTGCGTCAATCGGCACTGATCCGAGCTATTTCCACGCGTTATACATGGCATCGAACAGCGGTTGGCGCTGGCCGTCCCAGTCCGCGCTCAATTCCCAAGTAAACATGCCGCCGAAGCCGCGTTCTTTCATCACATATGTGGTTTTGCGGGCGGTTGTGCTTTCATCGTCGTAGGTAATGAACCCCGGGAGTCCCACTCCGCTAATCTGCGGATTCGTCAGATATGGCGCGACTCCTACATCGTCAAAGTTTCGCGTCCAGCCTTGCTGATTGATGCGTTGTTCGATGTAGGTCGCATAATTCCAGGAATAACTGGCGCACGTTGCGCACTGGGACCACAGGATGTCGGTGCCGTCCCATTCATAACCGTAGAATGGCGTCCCAATGTTCATCTTCGCGGCCGGCACGCGGAAATTCTGCTCATACAGGTCCATGGAAGTCTTCGTGCTGCCGGCCTGCTCGGGATCGGACGGATTCTGGTACAGCGGCGAAACGTGTCCGGTAGCGCCCGACCAGGTTCCGTAAAAGTCGTAGGTCATCACATTGAAGAAGTCGACAATCGGCGCCAGCGCCGGAATGTCTAAACCGGCACCATAGTTCTGCGGATCGGCTGTGACTGCCATCGAAATCAGCCACGGAGAGGGCAGTTCAGTGCGCAGTTCCTGCATCAGCGTGGTGCAATTGGCGCGATCGGGAGCGTTCGGGACCTCCCAGTCGATATCGACGCCGTCATATCCGAATTCCACCAGGGTGCTGTGAACATTTTGGACGAAAGCCTGGCGCGCCGTTTCCGACCGCGCCATGCGGTTGAAGCGCGGCCCCTGAATGCCGTCGCCGCCGCCAATCGAGAGCAGAACCTTCACTCCTGCCGCGTGTGCCCGTTTGATCAGCACTGGATCGATCATTCCGGCGGGAATGACCACAGTGCCATCCGACAGCGCGCCAACAAGTGCGAAGGCGTGAGAGATGTGAGTGAGGCGCGAATACGGTACGTCATCGTGGGTGTAGGGCGGCGTGTTGTAGATTCCCCAGGAAGGGTAGTAGCCCAGCAATCGTTTCTGCGGACTCGAGTCGCTTTGCGCCGACGAGGGAACAGCTTCGAGGCCAACAAGCAGCAGGAACAGAATGTACTTGGCTGCCGTAAGGAGAAGGCGGGAAACGGAACAGGAAGACATGGCTGAACCTCGCTTGAGCCGGAAACTGAATCTCAGCCCGATGAGTGCCAAAAAGTTTATCACCGATCGCCGGGACGGTTGTCTCGTAAATCGAGGGCACCCGGGCCCAAACATTCCCTTCGGTAATCTCCCCTTAAACCCCGATCACCTTCCATACTCATAGCGGTGTTCTTTCCCTCCCCAGAGCGCGCCGAAAGGCGAGCCCCGCGTGCTTCGCTTACTGAGGCCACGCCGGCGGTCCTGCGTTGCCCCAACGGCAGCTTCAAGCGCAGCAAATTGCGTGTCATCTCCCTCACCGGCGGCCTCCTGGACCTCACCCAGCCACTCGATCGAGGCTCGCGGGTGCGCATCATGTTTCTGACCAACGCTGGCTCGGTTCTGGGCACGGCGGAAATGCTCAGTCCAATCACCTGGAGCCAGCAGGCTTTCAAATTCGTGCGCCTGCACGATGACGACGAGGAACGCCTGCAAACCGCCATTCAGTCGTCGCTCAGTCAAAACCGCTATCGGTACACAGAACTGGAGCGGTTCAGGGCTTGGTGAGCGCGAAACAGTGGCGAAAACTGACGGATTAGTTCAATCGGAACAGACAGGTTAACGCCATCGGCAATTCGCGCGGTCGGCAATTACTCAATTTGAGAGATTCGGTTAAGCAAGGCACAAATTGCGACCCCGAGCCTAGACTCTTGCCGGCGGCACTCGCCGGAAGAGATAAGGCGCGGCGCCGCGCCTTATCTTGTCTTTCGTCTCCGCCGGATCGATGTGAACCGAATTGCCCAACAGGAATTGAGCTTTAGCGGTGCGCACCACCGTGCCCGCCAGCGTGGCCGCCACCCCGATATCCAGGGAGCGCGTGCTCACCTCCCCCTTCGTGGCCGCCTTCGACTACGTTGCCCCGGCCATCTCGCGCCTCGTTTGCCCGGAAGTGATTGAAGCGCTGGGCTCCGTGGTCTGGCAACGGTCCAGCGTAACCGTGATGAGGGTCAAACCGGTTATCGACATGGCCGCGAAAGTCGTGTGGGCCGTGAAACCATGGGCCGGCTCCAAGAAACACCCCGCCGACAAACCAATCCGGCCCGTAGTAGCCGTAGGGAGCACAGTCGTACGGGGCATAGTCAAAATATCCATAAGGACACACGGGAGCCGGCCCGATGTTTACGCCAACTGAGACCTGAGCAGGCGCCGCCGGGGCTGAGCATAAAAACCCCGCCATCAAAACCGCGAAAACGAGTATCGTGATCTTGAACATAACCTCTCCTTGATTACAGATTTCATCTTGGACAGCTAAGGGGCAGCATAATACCGGGAAACAATTACGGCAAACTGGCAGTTGAATGTGATTTGTCGTATCCAGGCGGTGGCGCTCACAACTTCTTCAAAAACGCCTCCGCGCGCTGCCGCTCCGGAAACAGTTTTTCCTCCGCCTGAAACTCCGTGGAGTGTACGCATCGCCGGCTGCCGCGCAGCCGCACCGGATGTTTCAAGTGGAGCATCTCGTGATACACAATGTATTCCACGGCATAAAGCGGAATTGCGGGATGATCGAAAATCCGGCTGATCACGATCGCGTTGTGTGCCGGATCGTAATGCCCCAGAATCCGCCGCGTTCGCGTCGGGCTCCAGCTCATGCGCGGACGCCCCATCAGGCCGTAAAAGAATCGGACGTTCAGATCTTCAAAAATCGCGTCCAGATCGTAAACCCGCCCAATTGGCGAGTGGAGTTGCTTGCGGCCGCGGATCTGCCGAACCAGGTGCGCTTTGTTCACGACCTCATGGCTGCCCACATACTTGCGATACCGGGCAGCCTGCGCACGATCAACGGGCTTGCGGTACATCTTTGCCAGCAGGATATGCGCAATGGCGCGTACCACGCCATCCGGTGCGCCTTCGAGCAGATCGGAGAGGCGCACCAGCAACCGGCCCTCACGCAAGCGAATGGTGTTGTTGACGTTGGCGAAGGCGAAAAACTCGACCTTCAATTCGGGCAGGGCAGCGCCGGGTCGCAAATGCCGATGCTCTTGCTGAAAGATTTCGACCAGCCCCTCGCGCACAGTGAGCCCAGCTTAACACGACGGCGGTTGCAGCAAAGCACCTCGCGCGTGCGGAAAACTACTCCAGCTTTCCGCTGGTGGCCTTGGCAAATTTCTTGTGCTTGGCCGTTTCCTGTTGCTCATCCAGCAGCTTGCGGTGATCGTCCACCGAAGCATCCACAGTCTCCAGCGCATTATGCAGGACAAATTCGTAACGTCCGCTTTCCTGCGGTGTAACTCCAGCGGCGTCCCGCAGCGCCAGAAGCTTGCTTTGAAACTCCGTGTCCGCATCGATGATGGCCTTGAGCGGTCTGCGGATATCGTTGCGCCTCTCCACATAGGTGTCGATGTTGTCGTTGAGTTCGTCGTAAATCAACAGAAAGTCGTCCAGCTTGTCGTGTGTGTCGCCCGCCCGGTCTTTCGTCTTAGGATTGCCGCGCAACTCCTCCATCGTAACCAACCGTGCCCGCGCAAACTTCACATAGAGGACCAGACGCTGTTCCGGCTGCCAACTGGTGTCGCGAATCTGGTCAATTTCCGCAGGAGTAAAGGGCTCGCGATGGCGCTGAGAAAAGCTTGAGATAGTCAGAATGGAAGTAAGCGACAGAAAGCCTACAAGACGAAGCAGCAATTTCATTTTTTGCTCGCTTTGGGAAACATCGAAATCATCAGGTCGTCGCGCACTCTCTCCAGCCGGTCGATGGTTTTCTGCACCTGTTGCCCGTCTTCGTGGGAAAGCGTGTGCCCCAGGTCGCTCAACTTGCGCACCATTTTGCGCAGCGCGATCTCAGACTGTTTTTCGTGCTTATGCGACTGCACGGCATAATCGCGGGCCATTTCGGCAAAGGCGGCCACATCGGTCAAAGCGGCCTGGGCTTTTTCAAAATCACCCTCCGCGTAAAGCTTGCTGGCCACGACCAGTTCCTGCTCAGAGATTCGAATGCAGAGCGTCGGCCGGTCGCCTGCTCCGGCACTGCCCAGGCGGGCTTTCATTTGGTCGGTAGAGTCGTCACTGAGCGCGGCGCAGGAATATGCCAGGCACAAATAGGTCGACAACAGCCCCGAGAACCAAAGACCGCGCCCCAACCGCATTCTCATGGCCCCTACTTTTTCGGCTCGATCGCAATCAGCCGATGCCTGGCCTGCCACTCTTGATCAGGATACTTCCCCTGGGCACTGTTTAGAAAGAGGTGATAATTTGCCGCGGCGTTCTTGAAGTCGCGCAAATGATCATACGCTGTGGCGCGCAGGAAATAAGTGGTCGGCACCTCCGGCAACATCCTGCCTCGCGCATCCAGCGCCTTGATGACAAGTCCGTAGTTCTTGTTCTCGTCCGCGGCGAAGGCCAGGTCGCCGTAGGCCTCCGCCAGATCGGGCTTCAGCCTCAACGCAACCACAAATTCCTGCTGCGCCTCCGGGAATTTTTTCTCCCGCAACAACGATTGCCCCACACGCCGGTGCAGCTCTGCATCGTTCGGGTGCGCCGCCAGAAGCCCTCGGTATTCCGTTTCCGCTAAGTCGTTCTTGCCCGCCGTAGAGTAGACTTCCGCGAGGTCGCGGCGGGCATCTTCATCCTTGGGCGCGAGCTTTGTTCCTGCTTGCAATTCCGCGATGGCGGCATCGTTCTTATTTTCCGCGGCCAGCACCCGGCCCAGTTGAATATGAACCGCCGCCGAGTCGGAATGGTTGGCTGCCAGTTTTTGCAAATACTGCTCTGCTTGAGGCAGTTGGCCGCCCCGCATGGAGATGTTAGCCAGGCCCATTATGGCGTCCGTCGATTGGTGATCCAGCGTAAGTGCCTGTTTATATTCATTTTCCGCGTCCGCATACTTCTGCTCGCGCTCGAAAATCTGGCCTGCGGAAAGATGCGGCTCCGCCTCTTTAGGTTGCAGTGCCGAGGCTTGTCGAAATGCCTGAAGGGCTTCCTCGGGACTCTTGTTGGCGGTGGCCTGCCCCAGGGAAAGCCATGCCCGGTAACGCCCTTCTTCCACGTGGCTGGTGGGCGTCAACTTTGTCGCCGCCCTCAAAAACGACACCGCTTCAGGGTCGCCCGTTTTTGCCAGTTGCAGTCCCAGGTTCAGGTTCGATTCGAAAACGTCGGTTTTCGCCGCCACCGACTTGCGATATGCGGCGATCGATTGTTCGGTCTTGCCTAACTCGTTCTCGACGAATCCCAGATCAAACCACGCTTCGAAATTTGTCGAATCGCGTTCAACCGCGGCGTGCAACAGATTTTCCGCGGATGCGTAAGCCCCCTTATCGATGGCGGCCTCGGCATCAGCTAATTCAGAGGAGCCGGGGTCGTTGTCCTCTACGCGCACATGATGACCCTTGCGGGAGCTGGATTGATTTTTTGTGGAAGTGGAAGAAGATGAAGCAGCGGAGGGCGATTGAGGCGAGACCGATTGCGGGCTCGTATCTTGCGTAAGCACGCGAACCACGGCGAGCAGAATCAGCAGCAGGGAAGCGGGGGCCCTACTCACTGCCGTTGCGTTGCGCCTCGCCGTTGCTGCGATTTGCTCCATTGCCGTTCAGCACCCGCGTCAGATACTTCCCAGTATAAGAGCCCGGCAGCTGGGCAATCGCCTCAGGAGGGCCGGCGCCGACAATTCTGCCTCCGCGAACCCCGCCTTCGGGCCCCAGATCGATCACCCAATCGGCCGTCTTGATGACTTCGAGATTGTGCTCGATGACAAGGATCGATCCTCCGGCATCAATCAGGCGGCGAAACGCCGCCAGCAGTTTGCTGACGTCATCAAAATGCAGGCCGGTCGTGGGTTCGTCAAAAATGTAAAGCATCCTGCGCCCGCGGCGGGAACTCTCATCTTTGGAATTCGAGCGCCCAATCTCGCGCCCCGCAGGCTGCAAGTGCGCCGCTAGTTTCATGCGCTGGGCTTCGCCGCCGGAAAGCGTGGTGGCCGACTGTCCCAATCTCAGATAGCCCAGCCCGACTTCCTCCAATACGCGCAGCTTGTCGGTGATTTTCGGAGCTTCAGCGAAAAATTTCAGCGCCTCTTTCACGGTCAAATTCAGCACTTCATGAATGTTCTTGCCGTGATAACGAACTTCGAGCACTTGCGGCTTATAACGCGTGCCCTTGCATTCCTCGCAAATCAGTTCCACGTCGGCCAGAAACTGCATCTCCACCGTGACCGTGCCATCTCCCTGGCAGTTTTCGCAGCGGCCGCCGGGAATGTTGAAAGAGAAATGCCCTGAGGTAAAGCCGCGCTTCTTGGCTTCGGGTAGTGATGCGAACAGTTCGCGAATGGCGTCGAACGCCTTGATGTACGTGACCGGGTTCGACCGCGGAGTGCGGCCAATTGGGGACTGATCGACCAGCACAACTTCATCGATGAATTGGTCGCCTTCCAGCTTTTCCCAAAGCGCCGGCCCAACCGTTGCTCCCGAAGTCGTCTGTTTCTTCGCTTCGCTGAGCGCCTGATACAAAACTTGATGCAGCAGCGTAGACTTGCCCGATCCGGAAACGCCGGTGATCGCGACCAGCATCCGTAGCGGAATGCTGATGTCCACGTTTTTCAGATTGTTCGCCCGCACGCCTTTGATTTTTATCTGCTGCGTTCCGGGATGCCTGCGCACCGTAGGGACCTGAATCCGCAAGTCGTCCGCCAGATATCGTCCTGTCAGCGAAGCCGGATTTTGCAAAATCTCCTGATAAGTTCCGGACGCCACCAGCTTGCCGCCGTTTTCTCCTGCTCCCGGGCCCAGATCGAGAATGCGGTCGGCGGTTCGCATGATGTCCGGATCATGCTCCACCACCAGAATCGTGTTGCCCAGATCACGCAGATCTTGCAGAATCTTCACCAGCCGATGCGTGTCGCGCGCGTGCAGCCCGATCGACGGCTCATCGAGCACGTAGAGCGTTCCTACCAGCCGCGATCCCAGCGATGTCGCCAGCTGAATTCGTTGTGCCTCACCGCCGGATAAAGTCGAAGACAATCGATCCAGCGTTAGATATTCCAAGCCCACTTCATTCAGGAACCGCAGCCGCTCTCGAATCTCAACTAGCAGGCGCTCCGCAACCTCGGCTTCTTCGGCGCTGAATTCGACAGAATCAAAAAACTTCGCCGCATCTTCGACCGTCATGGCGGAAACGTCGCAAATATTCTTGCCGTTGATCTTCACCTGCCGCGCTTCCAGGCGCAGTCTTAGCCCTTTGCACTCCGGGCAGCTCGAATATCCGCGGTACCGGCTCAGAAAGACCCGGATATGCAATTTGTATTTCTTCCGCTCCAGATATTGAAAGAATCCTCGCACCCCGGCAAAATCGCCATCGCCGTCGAGAATCAAATCCCGGTGCTCGGGTTCGAGCTCTTCCCAGGGAACGTCAAGGGGAACCCCAGCTTCTTTGGCGAAGCGCTTCATCTCCGTGAAAAATGGCCGGTATTTTGGCTTGTTCCAGGGATCGATGGCCCCTTCGCCAAGGGACTTCGTGGGATTGGGAATGACAAGGTTCAAATCGAAGTCGATGGTGTTGCCGAACCCCTGGCAGCGCGGGCACGCGCCATAAGGGTTGTTGAAGGAAAACAGGCGCGGCTCCGGTTCTTCGTAGCGGAGATTGCAGTTCTTGCATTCAAAACGCTGTGCGAAACGAAGTTGACGAGCCGGTTGATCGCCGCTCGGAGGCAGATCGAAAATCACCTCGCCGGCCTCGCGATAAGCAGTCTCAATTGCGTCGACAATGCGCGCGCGCGAGTCGGCCGACACCGTCAAGCGGTCAATCAGCACGAATACTGGCTGATCAAACCGGAGATCAAGCAAGGACTCTGGAGTGGAAAACTCAAACATCTGTCCGTTTTGATACAGCCGATTGAATCCCGCCTTCCGCAGATCGAACAATCGGGTCTTGAGTCGTTCGGAAAGCGCAGAGTCATTGCTCTTTTTGCTCGATTTGCGTCCGCGTTTCGGCTTCGTGTCCTGGTTGGGCACGACAGAGGCCGTTTGCAAGGGAAACAAAACCTGCAAGCGCGTTTCCAGCGGGAGCGCCAGAATCGCATCCGCGACTTCATCCACCGTATCTTTCTTTACTTCCTGCCCGCAGTTCGCGCAATAGGTTCTGCCCACACGGGCAAAGAGCAGGCGCATGTAGTCATAGATTTCGGTCGCGGTCGCCACCGTCGAGCGCGGGTTGCGCGTGGTATTTTTCTGCCGGATGGCTACAGCCGGTGCAATTCCATCGATCGTATCCGCTTCCGGTTTCTCAATGCGCTCCAGAAACTGTCTGGCATACGCCGAAAGTGATTCCACATAGCGCCGCTGCCCCTCGGCATATATCGTGTCGAATGCAAGCGATGATTTTCCCGAACCGGACACACCCGTGACGACGGTCAAGGTGTTATGAGGCACCTCAAAATCAATGTTTTTGAGATTGTGGACGCGTGCTCCGCGCACCACAATGCTTTCGGTAGAAGTAGCTTCAGACATCGGTATCGTGCGGCAGCAAACGGCGGTAACGAAGGGAAGGGTCCCCAGTGGCCTCAAAGAGTGTTGCCGAATTTCTTATTATAAATGGTTTGCCAAGGACGGGAGCGCGTTACCTTATAGCAGACTTCCAGGCGCTGTCACGCGGCGTCAGCCCGAACTCCCGCGTTCTTAGCGGCGCGGTGAGGGATATCAAAGCGAACGAATTCGCTGGTCAAGAAACTACCCGAAGGGCGCGACTTGCGCAAACAAGACTTTAGATCTAACACGGATTCACCCCGCCGCGCCAACGGAACGGAAGGTCACTCCGCTTCCTGGTCCCTCTTCCTTCCGTACCGGAACGCCAGTCCCACCCCAACCACCATAATGCCAATCGGAGGGATCAGCATCACCAGAATTGCCCGGTTCAGGGCCCGCTGGCCTTCCTGCGGGGTGCTTTTCGCCGCCGCATTGCACATGGCGCAGCCTTGAGCGAATGCGGGCAGCGTCCATATACACAGAACCAGCGCTAAGACCAGTTGTCGCTTTCGACTCATAAATTATGTCACTTCACGCCCAGCCGGATGATCCGGTCCGCATCAGGGAAGAAGAAGAAATACATAATGATGAAGCATCCCGTCACTGAAATCACCAGCAGCCACCGCATCAGCGCCGTCTCAAACTTCAAGTGCATGAAGTAGCCGATAATCAACGCCGACTTGATGATCGACAGAACCATGAGAATCTCCAGCATGCGCACCGGCTCGAAAATCTGCTTGTAGCCCAGCCAAACTTCAATTCCGGTCAAAACCAGCAACGCGCCCCACACCCAGAAATACTGGGTCTTGCTGTCGTCGTGTTTCGCCACGTCATGCATCGTCAGCGTCCTCCGAAAATCAGCGGAAACTAAACCTTCGTCGACATCAAATAAACCAGCGGGAAGATAAACATCCAAACGAGGTCTACGAAGTGCCAGTACAGCCCCGACACTTCCACATCCTCGGCGTCGTAATCTTTCGGTTTCAGGAACAGAATGATCGCCGATATCACCAGGGCAACCCCGAGCACGTGAATTGGATAATGAAATATATTGCTCGCGGGAATCAGAAAAGCCGCCGCGATCCAGATGATCGCCAGAATCGGCAGGAACGCCTTGCGCAGCGCCACCACCCCCAGATAAATCACGCCAATGGTCACGTGCAGCATGTGCATGGCGGTCAGGCCAAAAAAGGCCTGCGTGAACTGGGGCACGTTCTTGGAAATGTCGGCATACTCGCCCGAGGTTGCAGGTTGTGCCCCCAGCATGGTTACAAAACCCGGTAGATAAAGCCCTTCATTGATGAGCTTTGTCCACTCCATGCCGTGCAGCACGATAAACGCTGTGCCAAAAACCATGGTGGCCAGCAGCCAGTTGCGCGTCCACGCGCGGTCATGGCGCTGGGCGGCAAACACGGCCAGCACCATGGTGAGCGAACTGGAAAGCAGGCAAGCCGTCATCACCGTGGCATTGATGATGCTGGCCACGTGAAACGGCGTGGGCCACGGGTTGGTATAAATGCGGTTATAGCTGAAGGCAAAAAGCAAAGCCCCGAACGTGAGTGAGTCCGAGGCCAGAAACAACCACATGCCGACTTTTTTTGAATAAGCTCCCAGCAGCGGAGCTTCGTACCCGCCTCCCGCTGCATGTCCGGCCGTCGCAGGATGTTCCAGCGTGGCATCAGCCATTCGTCAAACCCCCTCGTTACTTCATAAACGCTAATAGTGCAAAAACGTAAACCCAAAGCACGGCCATAAAGTGCCAATACCACGCCGTTACGTCAATCGCAATCTGCCGAGCTTCTATGGCCTTGTGCTGCAACGCAGTCGCAGCCGCCCAAAGCATCGCGATCAATCCGCCGGCCAGGTGCACCGCATGGGCCGCGGTCAGCAAATAAACAAAAGAGCTGTCTGGATTCGTATACACAAAAAAACCGCGGCTCTTCAATTCGCCCCACGCGATCCACTGGCCCGCCAGAAATCCCAAGCCGAGCAGAATCGTGACGCCGAGCCAGGGGAAACCGCGGTCTTCGCCGAGCGAAACACCCGGTATCGATCCCACCGGCGCCAGCACTGCCCGCCTCGCAATATTTCGCCGCGCCCCTTCCATGGTGATGCTGCTTACGAGAAGGATCACTGTGTTGATCACGAGGAGTGTCAACGGCAACTGCACTTCGCCCCAGTCGCGCACATAAGTCCGCGTTGCATCATCGAAGCTGGGCAGTCCCCGCCGCACCACATATGCGCTGGTCAGGGAAATGAAAACCATGCTGACGGTTACGATCGCGCAGATCATTCCCAGCCGCGCGCGGCGCAGGCGCGCTCCGTAGTTCGGCTGATTCGAGCCACGAAAGTCGTCGCCGCCTCGCGGAGGCGCCGGCGGATCGCCGCCGCGTCCCAAACCTGTAATCGGGGTGCTTGGAGTTAACGTCGCCATGCCAACTTAGATGCCAAATTGCCTGGAACTTGCCGCGCCGGGTCTCAATGCGCCGAAGCCACTGCCGGATCAGTCTGCATTACATAATCCTTGGGTGCGCCCGGAACTCCATACTCATAAGGCCCGTTGTGCACCACCGGCGTCACGCCGCCAAAATTGTCGTGCGGCGGAGGCGTTGCCGTGGTCCACTCCAGCGTTGTCGCTTCCCAGGGATTGTCGCTGGCCTTGGGTCCCTTGAAGATGCTCCAGAACAGGTTGATCACAAAGATAAACTGTGCCGCGATGGTAATGATGGCCGCGTAGGTCATGAACTGGTGCAGCGGCATCAACTTCACGAGATAGGCTACTTCGTGATAGTCAGAATAACGCCGCGTGCCGCCGGCCATGCCCAGGTAATGCATGGGCATGAAGATGGCATACGTGCCGATCAGCGTGATGAAGAAATGGATCCGGCTCCAGAATTCGTTCATCATGCGGCCAAACATCTTCGGAACCCAATAGCAGGTTGCGGCGAACATTCCGAAGATGGCCGCCACGCCCATGATGAGGTGGAAGTGCCCGACCACGAAGTACGTATCATGCAACTGAATGTCGAGCACCGGTTGCGCCAGGAACGGGCCGCTTAATCCTCCGGAAACAAATAGCGAGACGAAGCCGATGGCATAGAGCATGGGTGACTGGAAGCGCAGATGGCCTTTCAGCATCGTGCCCAGCCAGTTGAAGGTCTTGATCGCCGAAGGCACTCCGATACACATCGTCAAAATCGAAAACGCGAACGCCGAGTAGGGGCTCATGCCGCTCATGAACATGTGGTGGCCCCACACCATGAAGCCGAAAAAGCCGATGGCCAGCATGGCGTAGACCATCGCCTTGTAGCCGAAAATCGGCTTGCGCGAGAAGGTCGACAGAATCTGCGAGGTCACGCCCATGCCGGGCAGAATCGCGATGTAAACCTCCGGATGTCCAAAGAACCAGAACAGGTGCTGCCATAAGAGCGGGGATCCGCCCTTGTGCGCCATCACCTGCCCATTCACCACCACCAGCGGAACATAGAAGCTGGTTCCCAGATTGCGGTCGAGCAGAAGCAGGATGCCTGCGGAAAGCAACACGCCGAAAGCCAGCAACCCCAGAATGGCCGTAATGAACCATGACCACACGGTCAGCGGCATGCGCATCAGCGTCATGCCTTTAGCACGCATGTCGAGCGTGGTGGTCAAGAAATTCAAAGCGCCCATCAACGAGGCGAGGCAGAAAATCGCGATACCGGTTATCCAGAGATCAGCGCCCAGCCCTTCGCCAGGCCCGGTCGACTGCACAGCGCTCAGGGGCGGATATCCCGTCCATCCGTGCAGGGGCGCGCCGCCAGGCGCGAAAAAGGCCGACAGCATCACCACAAATGCAACGAAAGTAGTCCAGAACGAAAGCATGTTCAGCACCGGAAACGCCATGTCCGGAGCGCCGATCTGAATCGGCAGGAAGTAGTTACCGAACCCTCCCTGGGGAGCCGTGGTGAGCACAAAAAACACCATAATGGTGCCGTGCATGGTGAGCAGTGCCGTGTAAGTTTCCGGCTTGATTTCGCCGATCAGCGGCAATACCGCATGCGGCCAATAGAGGTGAATGCGCATGAGCAGGGACAACACCATCCCCACCCACACCGCGGCGAGCGCCAGAAAAAAATACTGAATTCCTATGACTTTGTGATCGAGGCTGAAAATGTATTTTCTGATGAATCCCTGAGGAGCAGCGTGCGCGTGAGCGGTTGCTGAGGTCGCCATTTTATTGTTTCTCCGCCTCCCGAGCGGCCAGCCACTTGTCGAAATCCTCCTGGCTGACTACGTGGACCATGCCGTGCATCTTGTAATGACCGAGTCCGCAGAGTTCGGCGCAGGCAATTTCATACTCGCCGATCTGCGTGGGCTGGAAATGCATGTGGATGTTCAATCCCGGAACCGCGTCCTGCTTGAAGCGCAGTGAGGGAACAAAAAAGCTGTGGATCACATCCACCGACCGCATGCTCAAATCGACTTCGCGATCGACCGGCAGATACATCGTCCCGGTGACGACGTCGTCCTTCGATGACGGATCGTTGGGGTTCAATCCCACGGCCGCCTCACCGCCTGCCGATGGATCCATCAGCTTCGGGCTGGTCGCGCCGTACGTGCCATCCGGCCCAGGGTAGCGGAAATACCAGGCAAACTGCATTCCTGTGACTTCTACCTGAACCGAGCCCGGCCCGGCCGGCTCAAATCTCTGGGCGGCCCACACGCGGCTGCCCATCAGGTTTAAGCCCACGAACAATACGGTCGTCAGCGCTGTCCACAAGACTTCCAGCTTCACGTTGCCGTGCGAATATTCCACCGGCGGCGACGATGGCTGCTCACGATAGCGCCACGCGATGTATCCCAGCGCCAGCTGAGCCGCCACAAACACAATCCCCATGAGGATGAAGGTGAGAGTGAATTGTCCGTCAATGAATCCGGTCGCGGCAGAAGCGCCGACCGGCAGCCACCAGGTTTTGGCGACAAAAAAGTAGGTGCTGGCAAAAGTAATCAGCCAGATTACAACCAATAACGCGAGCCCCATCCGTCCGTCCTCCCACAGAAACACGCAGTTACAGAAGACTAGAAACGATGATTCTCTGTCCAGGTCGCCGCGCCCGCAGCGCGAAGCAACATTCGGCGGCGAGTGTACCACACCTCTCTAGCGGAAATGCAAGAGCGTTGTAGAGGAAAAATCAATCGGCGACGACTGCTGCACGGAAAATTTGCGGAAAATAATTTTACACGGCGATAACAGGAGAAGCGATTTTGGCTTCCGGCAGCGCCAGGTCTTCAAATACAAACTGTCCCCTCACCACTTTTTCTCCGACCACAACGGAAAGAGAATGACTCAGCATCGGGCCGGCGTAAACGAAAGAGTGAAACTCACCGCGCTCTCCGCAGGGGTCGACTTCCGGCGGCAGGTCGCAAAGCAGCGCGTGGTCGAACTCGCGACCCACAAAGCTGCGGTCGAGCTTCGCCGTGTCCACGCAAGTTAGCCTGGCGCGAACTCCGGCCGCGATCATCTCCCCCGCGAGTTCGCGCGTAGGCAATCCCCAAACCGGAAAGATCGGCTCCAGCCCCGTATTTCCCAGTTGTTTCACGCGGTACGCGCGCACATCTTCGAGAAACAAATCGCCAAATGCAATCCCCCCGATGCCTTCGGCCGCCGCTTGCGCGCAAGTCCGCTCCATGATCGACTCGTATTGCTCATTCGAACATGGCCACGGCAACGGAACCGCCCACAGCGGTAATCCTGCCGCTTGGGCTTGTAACTCGACCAACTCGCGCCGCACGGCATGCATGGCCACGCGGTCCGCTTCGCGGTTGAACGTCGTGAGCAACCCCACAACTTCGTACTCGCGGCGATGGCGCAGAACCTGCAAACTCCAGGCGCTGTCCTTGCCGCTGCTCCAGGAAAGAAGGATAGGTTTCATGCCAGCCGCCTTCGGCTGTTCGACTCGCGCAGTTTCGTTCAAAAGCTATTTCTCGCTCCACTCCGGCACCAGACCGGACGTCCAAGGGGCACCCGCCGCTTCCATATTTTTCTCCAGCTTAATCAGATCAACCTCGACCAGAGCGTGAAGCTTTCCCAGGACCTCGCCGAAGTCCGCCGCCGCAATGTCGTAATCGTCTACGTGAGTCTGCGTCGGCTTGGCCAGCGAAAAGCGTTCGCCTTCGAGGACCGCACTTACCCGGTCATGGATCGACGACGTTACCTGCTCGTTACGCTTCTGCAAATCCGCGTCACCTCGCAGTGCTCGCAAAATTTCTCGATCACGCTGCTCAATGGAATCTGCTTCCGCGCTCAATCGCTGCGTGACAGAAGGGGTCTCGTTCAACGCAGCGCGAATATCCTTCATCCGCTCCTGAACTTCCTCAGCGGTGTGAATAGCTCCTGAAACTGCCCGGTACAATCTCGCCACTTTCCGCAGAAATTCTTCCTGAGCAGCCCGATCGCTTGCACTCAATACCGACGTGCCATCGGCCAGCACTTTGAAGTTCTGCGCCGAGCCCAACTCGGTCACCTTGCCGTCAACTTTCTGAAACATCCTCGCCGAGTAATTCCCCGGAATTACCAGCGGGCCCATGCCGCCGGCCGGAGGGAAGTCCTGTTCATCTTCGGCATGCTCTTTCACAGAAGGCGCGGAGTACCGCAGGTCCCACGCCACACGCTGAAAGCCCGCATCGATCCCACCCTCCAAGCGGCGAAGCGGTGCTCCGGAATCGTCGTACACCATGAAGTAAACCTCCGGCTTGGCCTCTTCGGCTTCCGCGCGCAAATCCGCGTTCGAAGGATAGGGAAGCGCCTCGTTCTTCTTGGCGGCTTCCTTTTCAGTCTCGTGCCGCATCTCTTTTTTTGTTTTCAGCTTCTCTTTGAGATACGCAGTGAACACGGCGCCATAGGGAGGATTCTCAGCCGCATAAAACGCATCACCTTGAAATCCTTTCTTCGGTTCGCCCAGCGGGTGCCGCTCGACATAAAGCAGAGAATCCTTCACCGGAAGCAGCGAGTTCTGCTGGAGAGCCTCAACTTTCGTGTTCCGCAAAGGAGAGATGTTGTCCAGCACATAAAACCCGCGCCCAAACGTTGCCAGCACCAGATCGCTCTCGCGTTCCTGAATCACGATATCCCGAACCGCAATCGTGGGTAGGCCCCCTTTCAGTTGCACCCAGTGCGCACCGGCATCGGTGGTAAAGAACACACCGAACTCTGTACCAGCGAACAACAGGTTCGGATTAACCGAATCTTCCGCAAACGCCAGCACCGGCCCGTTCTCCGGCAAGTTGGAGGCGATCGACGACCAGGTCTTGCCCCGATCTGTCGATTTCAAAATGTAGGGCTTGAAGTCTTCATTCTTGTGATTGTCGAACGCGGCATAGACCGTGTGTTCGTCGTGCGATGACGCTGCCAATCGGCTCACGTATGTCTTCTCCGGAACTCCGGCAAAACTTTCATACTTCGTCCAATTCTGTCCGCCGTCAGCCGTAACCTGAATCAACCCATCATCCGTACCGACATAAATCAGGCCTTCTTTCTTGGGCGACTCCGAGAGCGCAACAATATTTCCGTAAAAAGAAGTGGAAGCGTTCTTCGCTACCGCATCCGGTTCCCAGATGCGGCCCATCACCGGCAGCGTGTTGCGATTGATCTGTCTCGTTACATCGCCGCTGATCGCCTTCCAGGTATCGCCGCGGTCGTCGCTGCGAAATAATTTGTTGGCCGCAAAATACAAACGGGTGTGCGAGTGCGGGCTGATAATTACCGGCGAATCCCAATTCCAGCGGAGCGGAGGCTCGCCTTTACCTTCCAGCGGCTGTAACACCAACTCCTGTCCTGTGGGTTTGTCGTAACGCACCAGCACGCCGTACTGCGATTCCGAATAAATCGTGTTCGGGTCTTGAGGATCAACAACCGAGCGAAACCCATCTCCACCGGTCGTCACGAACCAATCCGAATTCATGATTCCGTTTACGTTGCGCGTACGCGACGGCCCGCACCAGGAAAAATTGTCCTGCGTGCCGCCACAGACGTTGTAGAAGGGAACCGCGTTGTCCACGGCTACGTCATAAAACTGCACGGTCGGCAGGTTCGCTTTGAATTCCCAAGATTTCGCATCGTCCCACGTCTCGTACATGCCGCCATCGGAACCCAGCAGCCAATGTTTGGTATTGTCAGGATCAACCCAGATCGCGTGATTGTCGCCGTGGTGATTGATCTCATTCGCTTTGCGCAGCGTCTTGCCGCCATCCAGCGATTCGCGCAACGAAACATTCATCACCCAGATGCGATCGGCATTTTTCGGATCACAAACCGGCCGCGCGTAATACATCGCACCCGCATCGAATTCGTTCCTCCGCTCCCAGGTCGCGCCTTTATCTTCGGAGCGAAAGATTCCACCTTTGCCGTCGGCAGCCTCCACGGTGGCGTACACCACGTTCGGATCGGCGGGAGAAACGGCGAGCCCAATTCTTCCCAGATCGACACCGGGCAGACCATTTTTCAATTTGCTCCACGTCGCGCCCCCGTCCGCTGATTTATAGATCGCGCTCTCCGGGCCGCCGTCAATCAAAGTGAAAACATGCCGCCGCCGCTGGTACGCCGCCGCATAAATGATGTCCGGATTCGATGGATCGAGCGCCACATCCACCACGCCCGTGTTCTCGCTGATCGTCAGCACAGCTTTCCAGTTCTTGCCGCCGTCAGTCGTCTTGTATAAGCCGCGGTCGCCGCCGGGGCCCCATAGCGGCCCTTCTGCCGCAACGTAAACAACTTTCGAATCTCGCGGATCGATTACTACGCGTCCGATATGGTCTGACTTTTTCAGTCCCAGGTTTGTCCAATTCTTTCCGCCGTCATCCGAGCGGTAAATTCCATCTCCGTATCCCACGCTGCGCTGCGAATTGCTCTCGCCCGTTCCCACCCAAATCACCGACGCGTCATTCGGATCGAGCGCCACCCACCCAATCGAATACGATCCTTCTGAATCGAACACCGGACTCCACGTCGTCCCGTCGTTCACCGTTTTCCAGACGCCGCCCGAAGCCAAGCCCGCGTAGTACTCGAATTTATTTTTTGGATTCACCGCGATCGACATCACGCGTCCGGAAGCCACCGCCGGCCCGAGCGAGCGGAACTTGAGTCCCGAGAATGTCTCGGCATTCATGCCCGGCTTCTTCTCTTCTTCTTTTTTCTCCGGCGAAGCGGCGTTCTTGTTTTGACTGGCGCCTACCTGGGCGATTGATTTCTTCGACTTAGGAGAAGTCGGCACCGCCTGTGGCTTCACATCGGAATCTTGCGCAGAGGAAATGAAGCAAGAGGATAAAACAACGAACGCCAGGCAAAGTCGTAGTTTCACACGCGTCTCCGATAAAGTGGAAATCCAAAAGCGATATGTATACACGCTTTGCCAACGGTTTTGGAAGTGCAGAGCGTGTGGGAAGCAAAAAAAGCCGCGGGCATTCCGCCCGCGGCCTGTCAGCCCCCAAACAAATTTACCAAACCAAGGTCACAACGCCTGACATTGAGATGGTGTTCGCATTGTGAATCACGAACGTGTCCGTGCTCGCGACCTGCAAATCCACCAGATGGCTGTAATCGATGTACAGAATATGCGTTCCAGCGGTGCCGCTAAACCCGGATGTGATTGCGGCAGCAGCCGGGGATTCGATTCCGCTCCACTCCAGAAAGCTGGAGGGCGCATGCAGCATGGCGACCTGCCCTACGCCGCGATAGCCAAGGTCATTCTGCACGCCCATGACCAGCACGGGAACGCTCTCTGCCGGGTTGACAGCTGAACTCGACGCACCGGCGGCCAAAGTGTACGAAACCTTGGACGCGTTAGGTGTGGTAATAGTTTGAGTGGCGTGCAACCCGATATTCATCGCCACCACGGCCACGCCGCCCGCCAGCAGCAACGTGGAGAAACGCGAAAACAAAGACCGGATCTTCATAGGGTGTCCTTTTAACTTGAGTGTTGCCCTGACTTTGCGTTCAGGGGTTGGCGACGAAGTCGTTCGCGCGCTGGCAAACGCTCGTCGAGTTGATGTGGAAGACTATCCGATGGGTGCTTGCGATTGTGAATAGCCCGTTCGCCGCAACGGTTGAGGCCGGCTTTCGATCTCAACCTTTCAAAGCCAGCAGCAGCTTTCGCCGGTAGCAAACCCCAAGGGCGAAAGCGCCGCCAACCGTAAAAACTCCCGAGAAAAACTGCATCCAACGTTCGCGCCGAACCAGCACATCCGGGCGAAGCACTGGGCCCCGCGCGTCGGATATTGGCGGCATGACGAATACCCGGTTCTCGATCTTCAATCGGGGTGCCGCTAACTGGATCAGCAATCCAGTTGTGAAGATCAACCAAAGCGACAACGCAACCCGCGACTGCCGTATTCGTGCTCCCCACCCGCACTGCGCTTCGTTTCGTTTTTTCACAATTTCTCCCCGTCCTCCGAAATAGTGCGGACGACGTGGACAACGTTTCAAAGTGTTGCGAGAAAAGTTGCGTTGGAAACTGCGCTCTTCAGCTTGATGGCAGGAGCCACGGCGTGCGCTCTTGCAGGGTTGGCCATTCTGATCAGCGCTGTTAGGGCTACGGATACGTTCGGGTTTAGGATTCGGAGGCCGTCGTGAGGAGCCAGCATTGGGCGTAAACACTTAACGCATAAACATAAAAGCTCCAATGACCACTTTGCCCCGGCAACAGCCAGTCCGTGCCCAGAGAATCTCGTTTAAAGGGCAAAGAAGTCGAAATCTTTCGCAGAGGAAACTGAGCGCCGTGATTAACGCGCTCAAATTGCATGTTGGTCATCGATCCTGTGGTTTACAATGGTTTGTTTTGTGCAGTCACCTTCCAGCACTCCTTCGGAGGATTCCATGAAGCTCACCCCTGGCAAACTTGCGGGTCTTAGAAAAGTCTCAACCGATCGCGGAGTCATCGCCGCCGCCGCTATGGACCAGCGCGGCTCGCTGCAAAAATCTTTGGCTAAAGAAAAGGGCGGCGCCGTTACCGACGCCATGATGGAAGAATTCAAAACGCTGGTCACAGAAGTTCTTACTCCGCACGCCAGCGCCATCCTGCTCGACCCCGAATGGGGCCTGCCCGCCTCCAAACGCCGCGCCAAGAATGCGGGTCTGCTCCTCGCCTATGAAAAGACCGGATACGACAAGACTGGCCCCGGCCGCCTGCCCGACCTGCTTGACCACTGGTCGGCACGCCGCCTGAAAGAAGCCGGTGCTGATTGCGTGAAGATTCTGCTCTACTACACTCCCACCGATCCCAAGAACATTAACGAAACCAAACACGCCTGGGTCGAGCGTATCGGCGACGAATGCCGCGCCAACGACATTCCGTTCTTCCTGGAATTTGTGGGTTACGAAGAAGGCGCGGACGAAAAAGGCCTGGAATACGCCAGGAAAAAGCCGCAAATTGTCGCCGAATCCATGCGCGAGTTCAGCAAAGACCGTTACGGCGTCGACGTGCTTAAAGTCGAAGTGCCAGTGAATATGAAATTTGTCGAAGGCGTGAAGTGCTTCGCCGGACAGAAGGCCTACTCCAAGCAGGAAGCCATCGATCTCTTCCACAAAGCCGCTGCCGCCGCGACCAAGCCATTCATTTATCTTTCGGCGGGCGTGAGCAATGCCGAATTCAGCGAGACCCTCGAACTCGCCGGTGAATCCGGGGTCAAGTTCAACGGCGTGCTCTGCGGCCGTGCGACCTGGAAAGATGGTATTCCCGTTTACGCCAAAGAAGGCGCAGCGGCATTCCGCAAATGGCTGGAAACCGAAGGCGTAAAGAACATAAATAATGTGAACAACAAGCTGAAGGCGGCGACTCCGTGGTATTCGATCTACGAGGTCGAGCCCGCGCTAGCCGGAGCGTAAGCCCTTTGACAAAGCATCTGGTCTTTCCAGCGCCGTCATCCCGCGCCTCGCGTTTTCTGTTGCGGGGCGAGGGATCTCGCGCGCACCATGCGCGACTAGTGTAACGGCGAATCCGATTCAGATTTTTGACGGCCGACAGAGGCACCTTTGCCAAAAATTACAGTGGTCGCTTTCTTCCTCGCAGTCGCTTTCGCCTCCACCGACTCCGACCTGCCGGAAATGCGTCTTTCCGCCGACGAAGTCATTACGCGTGCCAGCCAGCAAAATAGCAATCGGATTGGCAGTTCCGGCGTGCCCGGCGTTCACAGCACTGTGCTTTACGGTGATCCCTCGAAACCCGGCTTTTATACGATTCTCCTGTACGTTCCCGCTCACACCACCATCCAGGCGCACTCCCATCGCGACAATCGTATGGCGGCGGTTCTCTCGGGTACGTGGCACTTCGGCTATGGGACGAAGTTCGATGAATCTCTGCTGAAGAACATGCCCCCGGGCAGCGTTTATTCCGAACCCGCCGGAACCAATCATTTTGCCCGCACCGACGATCTACCATCAATTGTCGAAGTCTCCGGCGTCGGCCCAACCGACACGGTTTATTTCGATCCGGCAAACGACCCGGCGCGCAAGCCTCGCTAGCGGCGGAAGTTAAAAGTCTGCGCTGGCACGATTTACGAATCCCGCCCGCTCATCTTCGCATCTCTACCTTCGACCAAAGGCAATAGCATGCTGGCCTTTATTCAATCTTTCTAACCGCAAGATCTTTCCAGGAGGATTTATGGCACCGACAGCAGTAGCAGTTTCCACAATGAAAGTGGCGCAGATTTCCGGCCCCGGCGGTGATTTCCAGATTGTTGAGCGGGAGATTCCCGAACCTCGTTCGGGAGAAATACGAATCAAAGTGCAGGCCTGCGGCGTTTGCCACAGCGACGTGCTCACCAAAGAAGGCGCGTGGCCGGGAATTCAATACCCCCGAATTCCGGGGCATGAAGTCGCTGGAATCGTTGACGCCGTCGGCGAAGGCGTTACCTCCTGGAAGAAAGGCCAGCGCGTCGGCGTTGGCTGGCACGGGGGCCACGACAACACTTGCCGCGAATGCCGTCGCGGAGATTTCGGCAATTGCCGCAACATGAAAATATGCGGCATCAGTTACGACGGCGGTTATCAGCAATTCATGATCGCGCCCGTCGAAGCTCTGGTGGCGCTACCCGACAGCCTGAATTTCGCCGAGGCAGCGCCGCTGCTCTGTGCTGGAATCACCACCTACAACGCCCTTCGCCACGGCGGCGCGATGCCAGGCGATCTGGTTGCGGTGCAGGGAATCGGCGGCCTTGGCCATCTCGGCGTTCAGTTCGCCAACAAATTTGGCTATAGGGTCGCCGCTATCGGCCGCGGCCCCGAAAACGCTGTGCTGGCCAAAAAGCTCGGGGCCAGCCTCTATATCGATAGCCAGGCCACCAACGCGGCTCAAGAGCTGCAAAAGTTGGGCGGGGCGCGAGTGATTCTGGCAACTGCGCCCAGCGCAAAGGCCATGTCGGAACTTATTGACGGCCTCGGGCCGAACGGCAAGCTGCTGGTAGTCGGAGCCGACTTTGGCAAAATCGAAGTCAGCCCCATCCAACTCATCAACGGCAGTAAGACTATTCAAGGCTGGGCCTCGGGAACGCCCGCCGATTCCGAAGACACCCTGAACTTCGCGGAGATCAGCGGCGTACGCCCCATGATTGAAACCTATCCGCTGGAAAAAGCGGCCGAAGCTTACGCCCGCATGATGAGCGGCAAGGCCGAGTTTCGCGTCGTGCTGACAATGTAGTGTCTTTGCCAGGGCAAAATCGTTTGTCATCCTGAGGCCCGCGTTCTTTGCGGGCCGAAGGACCTGTACACCTTAGCGTGGATCGCTTGCGTTATCGTGCCGAAGCCAAAGGAACAAGCATGAAATGCCAGACTTCCTACCGCACCGTAACCGTCGACGGCCTATCGATCTTCTACCGCGAAGCTGGTCCACAAGACGCCCCGGTCATTCTCCTCCTGCACGGGCTTCCATCCTCGTCCCGCATGTTCGAGCCGCTGTTTTCCCGGATTTCGGATCGTTTTCATCTCATCGCTCCGGATTATCCCGGCTTCGGACACAGCGACTGGCCCGACCCAAAAAAGTTCGCTTATGCCTTTGACCATTGTGCTGAAATCATCACTCATTTCACCGAAGCGCTTGGCCTGTCTAGCTACACCCTTTACATGCAGGATTACGGTGGCCCGGTCGGTTTTCGCATGGCTTTGCAGCACCCGGAAAGAATTGAATCGCTGATCGTGCAGGACGCAGTTGCGCACAACGAGGGTCTCGGCGCGAACTGGACGACGCGCCGTGCCTTCTGGGCCGATCGCGCGGCCAACGAAAGCGCCCTTAGAGCTAACCTGCTCTCGCTTGCGGCGACTCGGACGCGTCATGTAGGAAGCGATCCGAATATAGAGCGCTATGACCCCGATCTTTGGACCGACGAGTTCCGCTTTCTCAATCAGCCCGGCCAGGCCGAAATTCAAGCCGACCTTTTCTACGACTACCGCACCAACGTCAATGCCTATCCGAAGTGGCAGGCCTGGATGCAGGAAAAACAGCCGAGGATTCTCGTGCTTTGGGGCAAATATGAATTGTCATTCGACTCCGGCGAGCCCGAACGTTACCGGAAAGACGTTCCAAGTGCCGAAGTTCACATTCTCGACGGCGGGCACTTCGCGCTCGACACAGCCGCCGATGAAATCGCGAGGTTGGTAAGCGGCTTCATGAGTGAATCCCAGAAACTGCTTCGTGCTGGATGATGTTTCTCCCATCCGGCGGAGTTTAGTTTTCAGTTGCCGTTTCTTGACTCGCTCCCCACGCCGCCGCATAATAAAAAGTTCTCTTACCGTCGACGGATGCGCAGTAAGCCCCTCGGCGAATTTGCAATCATAAGGAGCGATTCGTGGCAGCAGCCAGTTCCACTGCTCCCGCTGTTTCCAAACCAATCCACGGCGTTGCGCCGTTACGGGCCGGCCACGGCATTTCATTCTTCCTTCGGCGACTGCATTCGCTGACGGGGATCATTCCCGTAGGCGCGTTCCTGTTCGAGCACATTCTCGTTTCCAATGCCACGGCGATCGGCGGGCCTGAAGCCTACGCCAAGCAGGTCGCATTTCTGGGCGGTCTGCCGCTGGTCTTCTTTCTGGAGTTGTTCGGCATCTGGCTGCCTATCGCTTATCACGCCCTCTACGGCTTCTATATCTGGTATCGCGGCGACGGCAACGTCGGCGAATACCCCTGGAGCGGCAACTGGATGTACACCGCCCAGCGTTGGACCGGCGGCATCGCGTTTCTCTACATCGTGTGGCACACATGGACGATGCGCTTCACCGGCATCGACCTGCACGCCTATCCCAGCGCCTCGTTCGCCAAAGTACAGGCCGAAGTGTATCAGCCGCTCTTGTTTCTGTTTTATGCCGTCGGCTTGATCGCCGCCTCCTGGCATTTCGCCTATGGAATCTGGCTCTTCTGCGCCAAGTGGGGCATCGTTTCCGGCGACCGCGCACAAAAGCGTTTTCTGGTGCTGTGCATCTGTTTCTTCTTTCTGTTAAGCGGTGTAGGGTTGGCCAGCCTGGCCACCTTCCGCGCGCGCCCCCAGCAGCCGATTGTTGAACAGGGAACTGCGGCGGCAAACCATATGCAAATTTCGGGTCACAGGTAAATCATGGCAGCAGCTCCAAAAATTATTGTGGTCGGCGGCGGGCTCGCAGGATTGGCTGCCGTCATCAAGATCGCCGAGATGGGGGCGAATGTCGATCTGTTTTCGATTGTTCCCGTGAAACGCTCGCATTCGGTCTGTGCACAAGGCGGAATCAATGCGGCAAAGAATTTAAAGGGTGAGGGTGATTCCACCTGGCAGCATTTTGACGATACAGTCTACGGCGGCGATTTCCTTGCCAACCAGCCGCCCGTGAAAGATATGTGCGAGGCCGCGCCGGGCATCATCGATCTGCTCGACCGCATGGGCGTGCCCTTCAATCGCACGCCCGAGGGCTTGCTCGATTTTCGCCGCTTCGGCGGAACATTGTATAACCGCACCGCGTTTGCCGGAGCAACCACCGGCCAGCAACTTCTCTACGCGCTCGACGAGCAGGTGCGCCGTTACGAATCGGAAGGAAAAGTGAAGAAGTACGAGCACTGGGAATTTCTATCGGCCGTGCTCGATGGCAACCGCGTCTGCCGCGGCGTCTGTGCCATGGATTTGCGCTCCATGGAAGTCCGCACCTTCCCCGCCGACGCACTCATTATTGCCACCGGCGGAATCGGCGCAATCTTCGGCAAGTCGACGAACTCCGTCGTCTGCACCGGCTCGGCGCAATCGGCGCTGTATCAGCAGGGATGCTATTACGCCAACGGTGAATTCATTCAGGTTCACCCAACGTCGATTCCCGGCGAAGACAAGCTGCGCCTGATGTCGGAATCGGCGCGCGGGGAAGGTGGACGCGTCTGGGTTCCGAAAAACGCCGGCGATAAGCGCGATCCGAAATCCATTCCCACCAGCGAGCGCTGGTATTTCCTGGAAGAGTGGTATCCCAAGTACGGCAATCTTGTTCCGCGCGACGTGGCTACGCGCGCGATTTTCAAAGTGGTTTACGAGTACAACCTCGGTATCGATGGCAAGCCGATGGTGTATCTCGACCTTACGCACGTCGACCGCAAGATTCTTGACCGCAAACTGGAAGGCATTCTCGAAATTTACGAGAAGTTCGTGGGCGACGATCCGCGCGACACGCCCATGAAAATTTTCCCCGGCATGCACTACACCATGGGTGGCATGTGGATCGACTTCAAGCAGGCCACGAACATCCCTGGAATTTTTGCGGCCGGCGAGTGCGAATATCAGTATCACGGCGCCAACCGGCTGGGTGCGAATTCGCTCGTTTCCTGCATTTATGGCGGAGGGGTTGCCGGCCCGAACGCCGTCAAATACGCGCGCGGATTGGAAGCGCTCCCTGATGGCAACGGATGTTTCGAAGCGGAAAAGAAGAAACAGGAAGAGAGCAACGCGCTGCTGATTAACAATCAGGGCAATGAGAATCCGTTCAAGCTGTGGCGCGAACTCGGCGAGTTGATGACCAAGGACTGCACCGTCATCCGCTACAACAAGAACTTGCAGCAAACCGACGCCAAACTGGTCGAAATGCTGGAGCGCTTCCGCAAGGTGAATTTGAGCGACCGCACGCAGTGGGCGAATACGAGCGTGGTGTTCGCGCGGCAGCTTTATAACATGCTGCAACTGTCCCGCGTGATCGCGCAGGGCGCGCGCATGAGAGACGAATCCCGCGGCGCGCATTACAAGCCTGATTTCCCCGACCGCGATGACAAGAATTGGCTGAAGACGACGAAGGCGTATTTCGCCCCTGATGCCGATGAGCCGAAGTTTGAATTCGAGCCGGTGGATACGTCGCTGATTCCGCCAAGGGCGAGGAAGTACGACGCGGCGAAGTGAGCGGCGAGCAACAAAGAAAGGCACGGGTTTTAAATCGTGCCGACTAAGCGCTCTCTAAAGAAAAAAGATAAATGGCTACTAAATCCGTCCTCTTCAAAATAAAGCGTCAGCCGACCCCATCCTCAAACTCCTACTGGGAGGAATTCGAACTCCCCTATCACCCGGGCATGAACGTGATCTCCTCGCTCATGGAGATTGCTGCCAACCCCGTCACCCGCGACGGCAAACCGACCACTCCGATCACTTACGACTCGAACTGTCTGGAAGAGGTCTGCGGTTCGTGTGCCATGCTGATTAACGGACGCGCGCGCATGGCCTGCTCGGCCCTCATCGAGCATCTCGAGCAGCCCGTACGGCTCGAGCCATTTTCCAAGTTTCCCGTGGTGCGCGATCTCGCCGTCGATCGCAACGTGATCTTCGAAAATCTCAAGACCGTAAAAGCCTGGATTCCAGTCGATGGCACCTACGATCTGGGCCCCGGCCCGCGCATGACGCAGGAAGAGCAGGAGCAAGCGTATCCGCTTTCGCGCTGCATCTCCTGTTGCTGCTGTATGGAAGCCTGCCCGCAGTTCAACCAGGAAACCGGCTTCGTTGGGGCCGCCACCATCGCACAGGTTCGTCTGTTCAACACGCATCCGACGGGCAAAGGACTCAAGCACGAACGTCTCGCCGCCCTCATGGGCGATGGCGGCATTCAGGAATGCGGCTACGCGCAGAATTGCGTCGAAGTCTGCCCCAAGGATATTCCGCTCACCAGGGCGATTTCCGAAGTCGGCGGCGAAGTGATGAAGCAGGCCATCGGCGATTTGTTCCGCCAGTGATGACTTCGGTTATATGTGTTCCGACCGTATTAGCACAAAGTAAACATTGAAGCGCGAGCGGAGAGTGGCTCCCACTTCCGCGGGGATGCGCGTTTTGGCCCGCCACAAAGCGACTTTTTGTCACTTTAGCCCAACTCCAGGCGGGCGCGTTGCCATCTAAATTTCGCAAGTGCTTGCAACCGGAGCACATGGGTTCGGCCAGACCCCGCACCGGGCTTGGTGTTCCGCGTGCATCAATAGAGGGCACAGCGCGTCACGCAAAGGAAGTAACCAGTGGTAACCATGGCCGGTTCGCTCCCCCCGAACACGCTGGTAATGCCCGGCCCGAATCAGACGGTTGGACCACTTGACATGATCGCTTACAATGTCCGCACGAGTTTTGCATTATGCGGTGCGGAAGAATTACGGAACTGACTCTTGAAATCACGCACACAGCGCCAACTTGCCCTCTTCGCCTTCGTCGTGCTTCTGGCTTGCCCGTTATTCGCGGCCACAACCACCACTCTTCGTAAGCCCGTTCATCACGCCTCGCGCCGTCGCCTTCATTGGACCCGTTGGAACCCGATGTTCCGGCCATCGCATGAATCTCTATTGATTCAGAACGCGGAAGTCGACCGCATGGAATTGCCCCGCATTCAGGATGACGACGAACTCGAAGCTCTGAAGGCCAGCGGAGCACTTCAACCCATTATTCCGAATGAGGCGCTGCGTGTCGCTCCCAGCCTTGATCCTTCCCGCCGCTACTGCCGTCCCTGGACGCGCGATTTCGTTCAGGATTTGGCTCAGGCCTACTACAACCGCTTTCATCAGCAGATTCAGTTGAACTCCGCCGTGCGCACGGTGAAGGTCCAGAAAAAACTGCGCCGCCACAACCGCAACGCAGCACCTGCGGAAGGCGACACCGCTTCATCGCACCTGGCCGGCCTCACAATTGATCTCCAGCGTCGCGGCATGACTCCCGACCAGATCCACTGGATGCAGCGCTACCTGTTCTACATGAAGGCGCTCGGGTTGGTCGAACCGGAAGAAGAGCGCCACCAGTGGGTATTCCACATCATGGTTTCAGGCCGCTACGCCGAATGGCGCGAGACGCAAGACATAGTTCCGGTCGATCGCCCGGAGCCAACCACCGTCACCGCCGACAGCCGGGCGGAGTAGTCCCCTTAGGCAATCTGGTGTTGACTTAGCTAAGGACTTAGTTTATCATTCAGTGCATGGAAGTGAACGTCCATGAAGCTAAGACCCATCTTTCTCGGCTATTAGCGCGCGTGGCATCGGGTGAGGAAGTTGTCATCGCCAAGGCTGGGGTTCCAGTTGCCAAGCTGGTGCCCGTGAAGAAGACGCTGAAGAAACGAGTGTTCGGTAGCGCGAAAGGCGACTTCACGGTTCCGAACGACTTCAACGATCCCGATCCCGACATTGACAATCTTTTCTACAATGCGCCTCTTTTTCCGAAATGAGGGCAATCCTGGACACGCACGCATTCTTATGGGCGCTGGCTGGGGATGAGAGGATGTCGGCTCACGCCCGTGACGTTTTCTCAGGGAGTACCGAGCTGTTGCTGAGCGTCGCAAGCATCTGGGAGATTCTCATTAAAGTGCAGTCGGGCAAGCTGGACCTTCCCCGGCCGTCCGGCCCCTATGTGCTCGACAAACTGGCCGAGCAGAGGATCGAGAGGCTGCCCATCAGCTTTGACCATCTCCTTGCTTTCGAGGGGCTCCCAATGCATCATCGCGATCCGTTTGATCGCATGCTGATTGCACAGGGCATAGAGGAAAACTGCCCCGTCATTACAGCTGATCCAGTGTTCAAATACTACCCCGTCCGAGTAATCTGGTAGTTCATCCAGAAGACTCACGAGGAGTTTTTCTCCAACAATGCCCCGTCCCAAACCTCTGGTCCTCATCATCCTCGACGGCTGGGGATATCGCGCCGAATCGAACGCCAACGCCATCGCGCTTGCCCACAAGCCAACCTACGATCGACTTCTCCGCGAATATCCCAACACGCTGATTCACACCAGCGGTCCTTACGTGGGTCTGCCCGAAGGCCAGATGGGCAACAGCGAAGTCGGGCATCTCAACATCGGCGCCGGCCGCATCGTCCACATGGACATCACGCGCATTGACCTGATGATCCAGAACGGAGAGTTTTTCTCCCACCCGGTTCTCCTGGCCGCCATGAAACACGCGGCTCAGGGCCAACGGTGCCTGCATCTTTTCGGCCTCGTTTCTGATGGCGGCGTGCACTCGCAGCAAGCTCATCTTTATGCATTGCTGAAGATGGCGAAACAGCAAGGCCTCGATCGGGTTTTTGTCCACGCTTTTATGGACGGCCGCGACACGCTGCCTACCAACGGCGCCGGCTATCTCGAACAACTGCAGCAGAAGATGCGCGACTACAACTGCGGCAAGATTGCAACCGTCAATGGCCGCTACTACGCCATGGACCGTGACCGCCGCTGGGAGCGGATCGCGAAAGCCTACAACACCATGGTCTTTGCCGACGCCGAAGGAGGCAGACATTCCGATCCGGTGCAGGGCGTGAAAGATTCCTATAACAAAGGCGTGACCGATGAATTCGTCGTGCCCTTTGTCTGCACTGATAAGACCAGCCAGCCCGTTGCAACCATTCGCGACGCCGACTCCTGCATCTGCTTCAACTTCCGTGCCGACCGCGTTCGCCAGATCACCCGCGCTCTCGCCCGTAACAGCGGACTAAACGCTCAGGGGGGCAACGATCTTCCCGGTGCAGCTGATCTGGACGCCGCCATCCCCCGCGACCGGGTTCCGAAAAATCTCCATTACGTCTGCATGACGCAATACGACAAGAATTTCACCCTGCCGGTAGTGATTCCGCCGGAATCCATGGCGAACATTCTTGCCAACGTGATGGGCGGCCTTAACCTGCGCAATCTGCGGCTGGCCGAAACTGAAAAGTACGCGCACGTCACCTACTTTTTCAATGGTGGCATCGAGCAGCCCTTTCCCGGCGAAGACCGCATTCTCGTTCCTTCGCCCAAAGTCGCCACTTACGATCTCAAACCCGAAATGTCCGCCGCCGGTATCGCCGACGCTGTCGTCAAAGCAACAGAAGATGGCGCCTTCGACGTAATCATCGTCAACTTCGCCAACGCCGATATGGTTGGCCACTCCGGCAAGCTCGAGCCGACCATCAAAGCCGTCGAAACCGTCGACGCCTGCCTCGACCGCATCGAAAAAGCCGTCCGCGCCAAAGGCGGAGCCATGCTCATCACCGCCGACCACGGCAATGCCGAGCTTATGGTCGATCCCGCCACCGGCGGGCCGCACACCGCCCACACGACCAACCCTGTGCCGTTCATTGTGGTCGCCGAAAATGCGAAGCGGTTCTCGCTGAAGCCCAACGGATCTCTACGCGATATCTCGCCCACAATGCTGGGAATCCTGGGGGTTGACGAGCCGAAAGACATGACGGGAAGCGATTTGAGAAGCTTCAAGAAATAGTACAGACACCCCAGCTTTCGCGCGTTTCTAAGGGATACTCTTACGGTGAGAAAGTTCGAATCCATGGAGCCGCACCTCGTCCTCATCACCAGGTGAGCCGAAAGAGATAACGGCGCGGACTTAGTTACCTTCATCAAGAAGAAATGTTCGCACCGACTTAGTCCGCAAGTGTGATAAGCTCCACATGCCAAAATGAAGTAAGCATCTCCTCGGGAAAAGTCACCTGCGGGCAGGAGCCAAAAGTAATGACCTCGCGAATCAACAATAGTGATGGATCGTCTTCACCCCGATCGAGCCGATCGCTGGCTCTTAGCCAGACCTTGGGAAATCGCCTGCTCGCATATGTCACGATGGCGGGAGCGGGCGTGGCCGCCAGCGCCTCCCCTGCGGAGGCGAAGGTTGTCTACACTCCCGCGCATTCCTTCCTTAATTTCGACTATCACTTCGATCTCAATCACGACGGTATCGAAGATTTCTTCATGTCGAGCTACTATTTCAGCCTCCAGGGAGCGGTGAAGGTCCATCCTCTGGTAAAGGGCAACCGAATCGTTGCTGCGCAAACCTGCTACGCTTACGGAGATGGCGCCGCCGCCCTTCCCGCTGGAGCGCTGATCGGCCCAACCCAAAGCTTAAAGGCGAATGCCGAATGCCTCGCTGCCGTGTTCAGTTTTGTCACCGAGGGAGTGTGGTGGCACACGAATGATGCATATCTTGGCCTGGCTTTTCTCATTGATGGCAAGACCCACTTCGGTTGGGCGCGCGTGCACGTGAACCGTGATTTCTATTTTTGCGGCTGCATCGCGGCCATCGACGGCTACGCCTACGAAACCGTTCCCGGCAAACCAATTGTAGCGGGCGACACTGGTAGCGAGGACCAGGCTTCGGTTGAACCGGGCGGCCTCGGTGCGCTGGCTTTGGGCGCGCCGGGAATCGTTTCGTGGCGCAGAGAGCGGCAATAGACTGGGTACGGCACGCACTCGCGTGCTACAGTTTCCTCAGGCCTTCTCGCTCGCCCCCGAAATTTCATGGAACCGCGCCTCATCCTCATTCACCAACTCATCAAACTGGGCGTGGCCGCCGCCATCTCCAGCAGCCTGGTACGTACCAAGGAATTCAAGTCCTTACTTTTTCGCGAGGAGCGCACGACCCGCCAGAAAATTTACTTCGTCCTGTGGATGGCCCTGCCCATCATGCTGGGCGTGTGGATTCGACTTTCCGTTCCCAGTTTCCTGGCCGGGGATCTCAGCTTCGAAACAACACTTCTGCTCGGCGTGATCGCAGGCCGTCTGGCAGGAAGTCTGGGCGGGGCGCTTATGGGTTTACCAGCATTGCTCCACGGCGAATGGGCGGCCTTGCCTTTCTTGGTGCTTTGCGGATTCATCGCCGGCCAGCTCCGCACGCTCGCGGGCGACAAAGACGACATCTGGTCGTTCTCTCCGTTTATCGATCAAAGTATCTTTCGCCTGATCAAGCGCAATATCCCGCGCCCGCGCCTGTTCGACTGGCAGGTCATGTTTTTCACCACGGTCGTCGGGCTGCGCTTCGTGCAAACCGAACTCGCGCGGTATTTTCCGAATTCGATTTTCAGCATCGAAAGTCCCGACAATTACTGGGTGTGGGGCGCGATCTACGCAGCAACCGTAACGGCGATCGGGATTGAACTGAAGATTTTCAACAGCGTCCGCATTCAGATCAAGCTGGAAGAGCAGGAGCGCCTGCTTTTGCACGCCCGCATGGAAGCGCTGCAGAACCAGATCAATCCCCACTTTTTGTTCAATACACTCAATTCCATTTCCTCACTCGTCCGCTTCGACCCGGAAACCGCCCGCGAAGTAATCTCCAAGCTCGCCACAATTCTCCGCCGCCTGCTGAACACTTCAGATTCGTTCGTTCCTCTGCGCGAAGAAGTCGAGTTTATCGACAACTATCTCGATATTGAAGTGCTCCGCTTCGGCGATAAACTGCGGGTGGTAAAAGAACTCGAGTCTTCATCTCTCGACGCGATGGTTCCCAGCATGTTGCTTCAGCCGCTGGTTGAGAATTCCGTTAAGCACGGCCTTTCTTCAAAGGTCGAGGGCGGCAGCATCTACTTGCGCAGCCGCCTTACTGATTCGGGGTTGATCGTCGAAGTGGAAGACGATGGCGTCGGCATGGCCGCCGCTCAGCTGGAATCCAATAGCATGCGTGGCACCGGCATCGGGATGGCTAACGTGTCGGAGCGACTGGAAGTCTTGTACGGTGACTCCGCCCACATGACCATCGACAGCCGGGAAGGGAAGGGCACGCTGGTGCGAATCAAGCTCCCGCTTCTGCAAGCCACTGGAGGCGTCCCGGAGAGCTTTTACGAAGAACGATCGATGACGCGACGGTAAAACTCTTCATATTGCGGCACGATTTTGCTGGAGCAGAAGCGGGATTGCGCCACCTGCCGCGCCGCTTTGGCCATAGCGCGCAGCCGCTCGTCGTCTTCTAACAATTCCACCGCATAGCGTGCCATGGTCTCCACGTCGCCCACATCAGCCAGGTAACCGCTGACGCCGTGTTCGATCACTTCCGGGACTCCTCCGGTGCGCGTGGCTATCGGCACGACTTCGCAGGCCATCGCTTCCAGCGCGGCCAGGCCGAATGATTCCAGCTCACTTGGCATCAGCAGAATGTCGGCAACGCTTAGCTTTTCCTCCACCTGGTCCTGCTTGCCCAGGAACAGCACGTCCTCATGGATGCCTTTCTGTACGCTGAGCCATTCGGCATGAGAGCGGTCCGGACCGTCTCCAATCAGCATCAGCCGCGAGGGAATCTTCTTGTGCACGCGGTCGAAAATCTCAATCACATCTGTAACCCGCTTCACCGGACGAAAATTCGAAAGATGAACCAGCAGGCGCTCGCCGTTTGGCGCATACTCTGCGCGGCGCTCTTCCGAAAAACTCTTTCTGCTGTAGACGTCGCAGTTCACGGAGTTGTAAATCACCGCGATTTCCCGCTTCACGTCGAAAACCCGCATGGTTCGGTCGCGCAGGTAATTTGAGATCGCCGTAACCCCGTCACTTTGATTGATAGAGTAGCGAGTGATGGGCAGGTAAGAACGGTCCAGTCCGACCAGGGTAATGTCCGTGCCATGCAACGTCGTAACAAACGGCAAACGCCTGCCTCGCGGACCATCGGCCATCATCTGCCGCGCCAGCAGCGCGCTGACCGAGTGCGGAATCGCATAATGGACATGCAACAGGTCCAGATCGTATAGCTGCGCCACTTCCGCCATGCGCGTGGCCAGCGCCAGATCGTAGGGTGGATAATCGAACAGCGGGTACCGCGAGACCTCGACCTCGTGATAGTGAATGTTTGCTTCTTCCCCGCGCAGCCGAATCGGCTGGGCGTAGGAAATGAAATGGATTTCGTGGCCGCGCTGCGCCAACTCGAGTCCAAGCTCGGTGGCCACAACGCCGCTGCCACCGTAGGTGGGGTAGCCGGTAATCCCAATCTTCATTGTGCGCTGCCCGCCTTCCGGAAGGTTAAGTGCTGCCTCTTCGATGGTCGCAACTTGCCGAAGATGCAGATTGTACAAGGTGAGATGAAACTTGTGGGATTACGGTTGAACCTCCGCCGATGGGGCGTGTTCAGGCGAGTCGGGAGAAGCCGTCTTCGGGTGTGAAGGATACGCTATTCTGTTGGCCTGGCGGCCAGCTTCATCAGACCTGGATCCATCTTGTCGAGATGCGCCTGGAACCGCTTCTTAGCTTCCTCGGGCAATCCGGTCATCTCGATCCCCATCCCAACCCCGGGGTCGCAGGTGCGCACGGTTGCCGTCGCCGACATGTGCTCCTGATCAATCCAGAAATCGACGCGCAGTACAGTAGACACCGGCAAAGGCATAGCCGTCTCAACATAACATCCGTTGCCGCTGATGTCTGTTGCGTTCACGCGCATCGGCGTGTTCACCCGCTCATCGCGGAATTCGAGGGGAAATGAAATCTTATGCCGCTGAAAGCGCCTGCGATTGTCGGAGCTCGGCACCGGCGCATTCGACCGCATGGCCACGGGAAGTTCGGAAAGCCACGGGCACTCCTGGTCGACAACCAATTGCACACCGACTTGGAATTTCTTACCGGCCCCCGCCTCCGTAATCCACACTACCTTGCAGCGTGCCTTCTTCGTTTCAAATTGCACGCCGACGACGTCCCCAACCTTGAGTTCCTGCTCGAGCCCAGAGATGCAGGCGCCCGTCAGGCTCGCATTTTGGGCCGTCGCCTGCTGATGAAAGGGTTGATTGTTCGCGCCCATGCCCCAGACACGAATGCGCAGATCCAACGTCGCACGCGGGGCCGCCCCAATGGCCGACATAAAATGCCTTTCTCTGCCTGAATTCCTGAGCCAGCTTTAAGCCGATGATAGCCTGCTTTGGGAATTAGTTAAGGTTACGGAAGTACTCTCGCTCGCAATTCGTCTGTTCTTCGTCAAACTTCACGTTGCCAGCAGATCGGAATAAGAAATGAGCTCGATGCCCTGCTTCGCCAACACTTCCCGCGCCTCAGGCAAAGTAAGAACGCGCAATTCGATTTCCCGCGATTGGCGAAGGCGAGTTCGAGCCATTTGCAGATCGGAATCGTTGTATCCGGGATGGCAAACGAACTCCCATGTGCCTTCAGGGATGATTTCGGCAATGGCGAAAAAGAGAGTTTGGTCGAGCGCACCCGTGACTTCGACTCCGAGCGTGCCATCTGGAGCTGCGAATCCTTCGCGTTCCGTGGTTTCACGGAATCTGGCGGCAAGTTGAAGCAGGACTCGCATTTCGGCATAGCGCGTCCACAGGTTCGGGCGTTTTAAAAGCTGGCTGGAACGGAGTGGTTTGCGCGGTCCGAAAGGATTACGGACGGCGCGCACGCCGCAACTCCGTGCCGCGCGCAAAAGCGGACGAAGAACAGACGGAAAAAGATGGGTGTGCTTGTGCGAGTCGACGTGCGAAACCTTCAACCCGGCCGCTTGAATCTTGCCGATCTGCGCAGTGGCCTCGGCCTCGATCTCGTCGGCTTTGAAATTTCCGGCCAGAGCCCGCATTGCAAAAGATTTAATTCCATCGCGAAAATGCGCGCCCGTGGAAGTCTTGTGTGTAATAGAAGACAAGCGGCCCGGGTCGAGTACCGGATCGCCATCGATCATGACGAAGTGGCAGCCCACACTGAGGCTGGGAACCGTCTTTACGAGTTCGACGGCGTCATCGAAAGCCCTGCCATTCGCCATAAGCGTCGACGAAGTCACGATGCCATGCGCGTGAGCTTCGACGATGGCGCGATTTACTCCGCCAGTAAGACCAAAATCATCCGCATTGACGATCAAACGCCGCACCGCGCCAGTCTAGCAGGAGCGCACCCGCAGCCGTGGTAGAACGATCTCGGATCTCAAAGTAGCGGGACCGACGACCCGCCGCAGGAAGTTGCTCTACATCCTCTCTGTTGCTGGCACGCAACGTACGCTTTGATATCTCTGATTAATCCGTGAGACCTTCTTTGTTTGACGGTTCTTTTCCCCGCCACGTAAACTCGAATCCAGCGCGGCTCGCACGCAAGCGGGCGGTTAGCTCAGCTGGTTAGAGCGCCTGCCTTACAAGCAGGAGGTCGCAGGTTCGAGTCCTGCACTGCCCACCATTGCAACTTTCTACATCACAGGCGCGCGACCGCATGCCGAAAGCCTCGCTTTCCTCCTAAAGTCTGCTTCACCCCTGCCGATAGACCAAAAGTGAACCTGCTGGCTCCGCCGAACAAGCGCACGGTTCGAGGGGGGAGATAAATACCGTCTCATGTCCATACGCGCCCTCATTGTTGATGATTCTTCGGTCATGCGGAAGATCGTGGAACGCTCGCTGCGCCAGGCCGGACTTGAACTGGAGCAGGTATTCGACGCCGGCAACGGCGCTGAAGCGCTCGCGGTTTTGCAGCAAAGTCAGGTCGATCTCATCCTCTGCGACATTAATATGCCGGTGATGGACGGCCTTGAATTCATCAAGCAGCTTTCCGGCGTGGAAAAAGCCAAAGGCGTACCCGTGATCATGATTACCACGGAAGGCAGCGAAGCGCACGTGGTGCAGGCGCTCTCCGCCGGCGCCCGCGGATACATCCGCAAGCCATTTACCCCCGAGCAGGTGAAGGAGCAGGTCATGCCCGTGCTGGCGGTGAAATCATGAAAGCTGCGACTGCAATGGCTACCGGTGGCAACAAAGAAACCTGGATCCCGCTGCTCGAACTGGCGGCAAAGGAAGTCTTTAGCCTCATGCTGGGAACCGAAATTTCCCTGGCGGCCCCTGACACCACGGCCCCTCCGGCGGTTACCGCCATGGTCGGCTTGGCCGGGCAGTTGTGCGGGGTTTTGAGCATCCGTTGCGATCAGCAGTCCGCCGTTCTCATGGCGTCGAAAATGCTCGGCCTTGAGCCCGATAAAGTGGGCGATGAGATGTCGGATGCCATGGGCGAAATCAGCAACATGGTCGCGGGCAACTTCAAAAACAAGATTTCCGGCCTGGGCGATGGTTGCATGTTGTCTCCGCCCACGGTTGTCACTGGCAATGACTACAGCCTCTACGCGCTTGCCGATTCGCCGGCGTACGAGGTCAGCATGTTGTTTGAGGGCGCGCCGTTCGTCATCTCTTTGCAGATCCACAGCTGATTACCGGCGACACAATCCGCCTCCGCAAGCATCGTCAGTGCATCTGATTCTCCAACAAGCCCAACGCCCGTTTGCTGGCAGTAAATCTGCGGCAAGCATCGGTTCTGAGTTACCCGGCCCGCCCCACCGCCATGGAGCCGAAGATCATCGACACCATCTCGTATATTTTTTCCACGGCTTCATCCAGTTCGAAGGTAAACCGCACCAGATCCACTCCGTCGAGCGCGCGGTGTCCCTCGGCCAGCACGGCCCAGGCAGGATCGCTCAGCAAGTCCACCTTCTGTCGCTCGTAATAACCGTAGCCGAGGTTCCGCATCCGGCAGAGCAGATCGCTCAGGTGTACCAGCGCCACCAATCCCGGGGCGGCCACGCTTTTCTGTGGCTCGTGATGATAAGCCACGACTTCCACAATGTCGGGCGACAGGTTCCACTTTTCCGCCAGGGCGCGCCCACTTTCGCAATGGGTGAACCCCATCTTTTCCGATTCCGCGCGATCGAACGGAACCTGCTTTTCCGCCGCATAGGCGATGGCCGCGGTGAATTCCTTGGGAAAGGCCATGCAATTCACGAGAAAGCCAATGTCGTGCAACAGGCCGGCCGTGTAGGCCTTGTCCGAGTCAGCCCCGCCGAGTTTCTCGCTGAATTTTCGGCAAACCATGGCGCAACCTAAGGAATGCCGCCAAAAGACAATCGGATCCAGTGCCCATTTCTTGGCCGGGAAGGCCTTGCCCATGCAACAGGTAAGCAGAATGGTTTCCACCCGCCGCAGCCCCAGGCTGATGACCGCCGCCTTGATGGATTCGGGCGACTTTGCCAGTCCGAAAATGGGCGAACTGGCTACGCGCAGGCACTGCGCGGCAATCGTATTGTCGTAGGAAACCAGTTTTACCACCTGGTCCAGGTTCACCTTATCGGCGGGCAGGTTCAAAAGATCCAGCAGCGGCAGCACCACGGCTGGAATCGCGGGCGTAGTCTCAATGTTCTCCACGCCTTGTCGCAGCTTGTCTTGCAGGGAAGCGCTCATAGCTTGCCACTCTTGAGGGATGGTTTCCAGTACGCGATGGCCCCGGGGAAGTGCACCAGGTGAAATTTGTCGTTCAGATTCAGCAGCGACTCCGAGGTCCCCAGGAAAAGATAGCCTCCGAAATTCAAGTTGCCGTAGTAGTGGTCAATGACTTTCCCCTTGGAGACGCCGTCAAAGTAGATCAGCACATTGCAGCAGAAAATCAGGTCCATGCCCTTCATGAACAACATCCGGGAATCGTCCTGCAGATTGAGCCGGCTGAAGGCGATCATCTTTTTCACTTCCGGCCGCACTTCCAGCTTCTTGTCATTGGCGGCAGAGAAATACTTTCGCTTAAACAGTTCGGGCGTGGCCCGCAAAGCATAATCTCCATAAATCCCCGCCTTTGCCGCTTCAACCGAGCGGTCGTTTAGATCAGTGGCCAGAATCTCGATGTTCCAGCCCTTGAGCAGCCCCTCGCTCTCTTCCAGCATGTTCATGGCCAGCGTGTAGGGCTCTTCGCCGGTGGAGCAACCCGCGCTCCAAATGCGCAGCCGCTTGGTGATTTGCCGCGTCCTTTCATTGATCATTTCCGGCAGGATCACTTTGCGCAGCGCGTCCAGTTGCGGCTGGCTCCGGAACAGGCAGGTTTCGCCAATGGTGATTTCATTCAACAACTGCCGCAGCTCGCCGTCACGGCTGGGATGGACCGTCAAATGGTCCCAGTATTCCCGCGGCGTTTTCAAATTCAGCTGTTTGATCCTCCTGCCGCAGCCGTCGGCCAGCAGGTAAAGTTTTTCCTCCGCCTGATAAATGCCCGACACCTTATACACCAGGTCGCGGATCTGGCGGAACGTGGGATCGATCGCCTCGGCCAAGCGATTCACGGAAACTTTGGCAGGTTGAGCGGCAGTGGTCATTTGCTTCGGGTCGAGGCCAGGGTTCGAACGTTATGGTTGGATTGCGCCGTACTGCCATTTCGAGCCCGCCGGGTGATTTCCAGCCCCAGTTGCGTCAAAGGGTAGACTCCGTCAGCCAGCCCGGCTGAATAAACCAGGCCCGGCATTCCCCAGACGACCGAAGTGGCTTCATCTTGCACCAGAACTTCTCCTCCCCTTTGCCGTATCTGCTCGGCGCCATGCACGCCGTCAGCGCCCATGCCAGTCATCACTACCGCTAAAGCGTCTGGGCCGTAGGCTTCGGCGACGGAACGAAACAGTACGTCCACGGCGGGGCGGCAGGAATTTTCCGGCGGATCCTGGTTCAGCTCGATTCGCGAATTCATACCCCTCCGTTTTATGGTCATATGAAAATTTCCCGGCGCAATCCATGCTTCGCCCGGCGCAAGCGCCGCTCCGTCGCACCCTTCGTGCACCGCGATTTGTGAGCTCGCCCCCAGGCGTTCAGCCAGCATGCGGGTAAAAATTGGGGGCATGTGTTGCACCAGAACGATGGGAACGGGAAAATCCGCGGGAATTCGCGGCAAGACCTCAGCCAGCGCGTTCGGTCCCCCGGTTGAAACCCCAATCGCTACAATTTCCACCCGGCGACGCAATGCCTGCGCTGCCGCGAATCTGGGTACCGCACGCGGAATCGGGCGGATGTGAACCCGCCCGCACAAGGCTTTGATTTTGGGCAGCAGTTCGTTGCGAATTGCCGCGATCGCGACTTCGGGGCTGCCGGTGTTGCTCGGCTTGGTTGCGTAGTCGGAGGCGCCCAGTGCCAGCGCATCCAGCGTGGCCGAGGCGCCCCGCTCGGTCAGGGTGCTGAACATGATCACCGGCAGCTTGGGATGGTCTTTGCGCAGGGCGGCCAGGGCCTCCAATCCGTTCATGCCCGGCATTTCCACGTCGAGCGTCACCAGGTCGGGATGCAGTTGGGCGATCTTCGCCAGCGCCAGGTGGCCGTCGCTGGCCGTACCCGCAACTTGAATTTCCGGGTCGGACGATAGGGTTGCGCTCAGCAACTTGCGGATCACCAACGAATCGTCAACCACGAGAATGCGGATTGGGTCCATGAAATTTATGCGCCCGCGGCGGCCGCGCGCCGGGCGAAAGACGCTGCGCGTTGCGGTCGCCCTGCATTGCCGCCGATGTTGAACTGCTCGATCAGTCGCCGCAGTTCGGCCGAAGTCTCCACCAGTTTCTGCGCCGCCTGTTGTGTATCGTTGGCTCCCTGCGCCGTGCTCGCGGCTGCCTGCGCCACCCCCGCAATATTGCTCGTGATCTCGGCTCCGCTGCGTGCCGCTTCGCTCACATTCCGCGACATTTCGTTGGTGGTGGCATTCTGCTCTTCCACCGCGGTCGCGATCGTGTTCGAGATCCCGTTGACCTGATTGATTACGTCGCTGATCGAAGCAATGGCTTCGACGGCCGCCTTGGTGTCCGTCTGGATGGCTTCGATCTTCCGGCTGATGTCTTCGGTCGCCCGGGCGGTTTCTTTGGCCAGGTCCTTGACCTCGTTGGCCACCACGGCAAAGCCCTTGCCGGCTTCTCCGGCGCGCGCCGCTTCGATCGTCGCGTTGAGCGCCAGCAGGTTCGTTTGCTGCGCGATGGAAGTGATGACCTTGATGACTTGTCCAATCTCAGTGGAAGAATCCCCCAGCTTGGTGACCGTGGCGGTGGTAGTTTCCGCCGCTTTGACGGCTGAACTGGCGATGCGCGCCGCCTCGGTGGCGTTTTTGGCGATTTCCTGGATGCTGGCGCCCATCTGTTCCGCTCCGCTGGCGACGGTTTGCAGATTCTGCGATACCTGTGAAGTGGAAACGGCGGCCTGTTTGATCTGTCCTCCGGCGCGCTCCGATTCCGCCGCAATGTGGCGGCTGTTGGCCAGAAGACTGTCGCTGACTTGATTCGTTTCCAGGGCTCGCCCGGCAACCGAATCGAGGGTTCCGGCGAGTTTGTCACAGAGTGCGTTCAGCCCCCGGGCCAGACCGGCGATTTCGTCTGCGCTGGCGACCGGAATCCTGCGGCTCAAATCCACCTGGCCTTCGCACCCTTCCCGGAGCCATGCTTGCAGGAGGTTCGTGCGAGTGAGCACCGAGCGCGAGATCGCGGCGAGGAAAAACGTCAGCGAAAGCAGGCAGAGCAGGGCGATCGCTCCCGCTTTAAGCCCGCCGTCCATCCACGCGCTGTTGAGGTCGTCCAGATAAATGCCAGTCCCGATAATCCAGCCCCAGGGGGCGAAACGCTTGACGTACGAAACCTTTGGTATAGGGTCCGTGCGGCCGGGCTTGGGCCACAGATAGTAGACGTAGCCGCCATTTGACTCTTGCGCCACCCGCGACATTTCTACAAACACCGCTTTACCGGTGGGGTCCTTAAAGCCCGTAAGGTCGGCGTGCTCCAGATCGGGGCGTATGGGGTGCATGATCATCGTGGGATGATCGTCATTGATCCAGAAATAGTTGGTGCGTTCATAGCGCAAGGCGCGAATGGCCTCGAGGGCGCGCTGCTGCGCCTCGGCATGACTCAGCTTGCCGCGGCGCTCCAATTCATATTGTCCGTCAACAATGGAGTAGGGGACTTCCACCAGACTGCGTGTCTTCTGCAACCGGCCTTCGAGAAGCAGCGAGCGCTGCTGGGCGATCCAAAGGCCCGCCAGGAGCGCCATCGCGCCGGCCGATAGCGCGATGGCCGCGGCGAACTTCGCTTTGAGCGTCATTCCGATTGCACCTGCGCTCCCGCGAGTGGCCTTGTCCCGCACTGCCGGCCTCATACGCCGGCCTGCGCCGCGCGCCGCTGCTGTTTGCGATCGGCCTCTGGTCCCGTCGCTTGCAGCCGGAATTGATCCACCAACTGTTGCAGCTCCGATGAACTCTCCGCCAGTTGTTGCGCCGCTTTCTGTGTGTCGCGCGCCCCCTCCGACGTGCTGGCGGCGGCTTGCGCCACACCGGAAATGTTGCTCGTGATTTCGCCGCTGCCCTGCGCCGCCTCGCCCACATTGCGCGTCATTTCGTTGGTGGTCGCGTTCTGCTCCTCCACCGCGGTCGCGATGGTGTTGGAGATGCCGTTGATCTGGTTGATCACCTGGCTGATCGAAGCGATGGCCTCGACTGCCCCCTTGGTGTCGCGTTGAATGTCTTCGATTTTGCGCCCGATTTCCTCGGTGGCTCCCGAGGTTTCCTTGGCCAGTTCTTTCACCTCGTTGGCCACGACGGCAAAGCCTTTGCCCGCCTCGCCGGCGCGAGCCGCCTCGATGGTGGCGTTCAGCGCGAGCAGGTTCGTTTGCTCCGCAATGGCCGTAATGACTTTGATCACTTCCCCGATTTCGCTGCTCGATTCTCCCAGTTTTGACACGGCCGCCGTTGTATCCTGAGACACCTTGACCGCCGAGGTCGCGATCCGCGCCGCTTCTGTGGCGTTCTTGGCGATTTCGCGAATGCTGATCCCCATTTCTTCCGCCCCCGTGGCCACGGTCTGCAAATTGCGGTTCACATGTTGGGCGGCTTCGGCCACTACGTTCGCCTGGCTCGAGGTTTCCTCGGAGTTGGCCGAGATCAGCTGGCTGGTGCTGGTAAGTTCGTGGCTCGCATTGTTTACCCGCAGGGCCGTCTCCGCGATGTTCTGCACTGTGTGCCGCAGGTTGTTTTTCATCGTGTTCAGCGCCGCGTTGGCCTGTCCGATTTCGTCTTCGCTCTCCACCGCCAGGTCATTCACCGCCAGGTCGTTCTCCGAAATAGCATTGGCCAGCTCAACCGAAGCCTTCAGTGGCCGGACCAGCATCTTTTCCACCATCGCCCACATGGCGCCCGCGGCAATGAGCAGGGTCAGAAAGCTGGTGAGAAAAATGGCGAGCGAATTGGCGCGGGCATTCTCCACCAGGCCCTGGGTTGAAGCTCGCACCGTGAACGCCCCCCGCAAGTCCCCCGCCTTCATTCCTTCTTTGGTGTATCCGAACGGATCTTTCGTCCCTTCCGGGTCGCCGTGACAGAGCAGGCAATCGGGAGTCAGGCGCACCGGCTGCGCGTAGCGCATCACCTCCTCGCCCTCTTCAACCCGGCGCTCGGAATACTCCTTGAGGGATGGGTTCTGCTGGAACTTTTCAAGGGCCCGCCTCTCAAACTCATCCGGCTGATTCTTGGGATTTCGCGGCCGCAGCGACGGCGTATGGAAGGTCATTTCCTGCGACTCGGCATAGCGTTGGGCCACGCTCCAGGCGACCACCACTGGAACCTGCTGCAGGGACTTGAAGTTCTTGTCGGGCACCAGAACATCGATGTTCTGCGAAAACCACACCCGGGTGGCTGTGGCCATGCCCGTTATCTGGCGCACCTTGTCGCGGAAGCCGTCTTCGGCCTGGCGGTTGATCCTGCGCTGCGTGATCCAGAAGCTCGCCGCCGCCGTCGCCATCAGAATGCCGGCCATGGTTCCGATGAGTTTGGTCGAGAGTTTCGCGCGCTTCAGCATTTCGTCTTTCGCGGCCTCAGGATGGCCAACTCCAGGTTTTCAGCTCTCTTGAGAACTTCGGCCCGCGCCGCCACCGCGCCTCGAAGCGGTTTTTTTCCAATTGCTGGCGTGGTAGCCGGCTGTTGCTTTTCATCGGCACAAGGCGCGGCAGGCTTTAGCAGGCGTTCGCCCGGATTTCGCGCGCTCACATTCCCGCCGCGGCTCCGCGGCTTGCAACACGACCCTCAGAAAGATTTTCAGCGCTCCGCTGGCGGTCGATCCTGAACTGCTCCACCAGGCGGCGCAGTTCCGCCGAAGTCTCCACCAGTTGCTGGGCCGCCCGTTGGGTGTCGTTGGCCCCCTGCGTCGTGCTCTCTGCTGCCTGCGCCACTCCGGAGATATTGCTGGTGATCTCGCCTCCGCTGCGCGCCGCTTCGCTTACGTTTCGCGCCATTTCGTTGGTGGTCGCATTCTGCTCTTCCACCGCAGTCGCGATCGTGTTGGAAATCCCGTTGACCTGGTTGATGACTTCGCTGATGGAGGCAATGGCGTCCACCGCCGCCTTGGTGTCGGTTTGTATCGCTTCGATCTTGCGGCTGATGTCTTCCGTGGCTTTGGCCGTCTCTTTGGCCAGCTCCTTGACTTCGTTCGCCACCACGGCGAAGCCCTTGCCGGCCTCGCCGGCGCGTGCGGCCTCGATGGTGGCGTTGAGGGCGAGCAGGTTGGTCTGCTGGGCGATCGAGGTGATGACTTTTATGACTTGCCCGATTTCGGTTGAAGAATCCCCCAGCTTGGAAACCGTCCCGGTGGTCGTTTCCGCCACCTTGACTGCGCTGGTGGCGACGCGCGCCGCTTCGGTCGCATTCTTGGCGATTTCCTTGATGCTGACGCTCATCTCTTCCGCGCCCGTGGCCACGGTCTGCAGGTTCTGGCTTACCTGCACCGCGGCCCCGGAGACGACCTTGGCCTGGGCCGACGTTTCTTCGGAATTCGCCGTGATCTGCTGGCTGGTATTGGAAAGCTGTGTGCTTGCCGCAGCCACCTGCTCGGCGCTCTGCGCGATCGACTGAATCACTCCCTGCAGGTTGTTTTTCATCCCGTTCAGCGCCACCAGCGCCTGACCAATCTCGTCACGCGTTCTGACTTCCATATCGGCGACCGCAAGATTGTTGTGGCTGAGTTCGGTGGCGAAGCGCAAAATTCCCAGCACCGCTCCGCTGAACCAGCGGCCCAGCGCTACGGCCACACCGGATCCGATCGCAAGGCCCACTAGCCCCAGCAGCAACGATAAAACGATGCTTCGGGACTCCCCTGCCGCCAATTCAGCCTGCGCATCCCGGTGACGGCTATCCTGAAAGCCCGCTTGCTCCTGGGCAAGATCGAACAGCTGACTCCTCATCTCGGCCGTGGCGGGACTGAAGTAGCGGGTGGTGGCTTCATTGGTCTGATTGTCCCGGCGCAAATCCATAACGCTTGTCAATGCGGCCCTGTACCGCGATTCAGTCTCCTGCTCGCGCGTCCAAAGCTCCTTGCCTTTCTCGGTTGCCAGCAGTCCGCCCAGCTCTTCCAGACGCTGAGAAATGTCTTCATTGGCCTTGCCAAAAGCGGAAAGTTCCTTATCGGCACCCGTCATCAGGTAGCCGCGCACCGCTCCCGCCCTGCGATCCAGCCCGTCCTCGATCTCTGCCGAGACCTGCATGCTGCGAGCGGTAGATTCCGCTATCGCCGTAATCTCTTTTGTTTGGCGGGTAGAGTAGTAAGCGGCGCCGCTATCGATGACCAGAATCAGCAGGAGAATCCCGAAACCCAGCCCTACCTTCGTCTTTACCTTGAATCGATCGAGCATGCGTTCCTTCCTTGCCCCAGGACGGGGCCACGCCATCTTGCACGCGGGGGCCAGTTCAACTATCGGCATCGGCGAGCTTCCCTTTAAGGACGGAATCTCCGGCTGGCATCCGTTCTAATCCAAGCGGCTTGTCCCGCCGATAATCCTGAAGTGAGCGCCCCCAGTTCCGCCCCCAATCCCGCTTTGACCGCCGCCGTGAAGCCGGGCACGCAATTTGTCGCCCGCCAGCCCATCCTCACAGCCGGTGAAAAAGTCTTCGGCTACGAGCTGCTGTTTCGCGACGGAGTGGAAAACTATTTTCGCGAGGGGGACGTCGATGCTGCCTCGCGCAGCACCCTGAACACTTCCATGTTGCTCGGGCTCAAGGTCCTTTGCGACGGGCGCCGCGCCTTCGTCAACTGCACCCGCGATATCCTGCTGAAGGACTACATCACCCTGCTCCCCGCTGGGCAGGTGGTGGTCGAAGTGCTCGAAACCGTGCCCGCCGACGATCTGGTCATCGCCGCCTGCCAGCGTCTCAAGCAGGCCGGGTACATGATCGCGCTCGATGATTTTGCCGTGGATGATCCTCGCGAGCCCCTGACCGACTTCTGCGACATCATCAAAGTCGACCTTCGTGCCACCTCCGCTTCCGCCGCCGCCGCCATGGTCAAGCGTTACGGCCCGTGGCGCTGCCGCATGCTCGCCGAAAAGGTAGAAACGCGCGAGGAGTTCTTGGAGGCCAGGAAAGCGGGCTTTATCTATTTTCAGGGATATTTCTTCCGCCGCCCCGAAGTGCTCACTGCCCACGAAATCCCGGCCAATCGCATCAACTATCTGCGCATGTTAAAGGCGGTCTCCGAGCCCGAGCTCGATGTTCGCGAAATCGAAAACATGGTCAAAAGCGAGGCTTCGCTGTGCTACCGTCTGCTGCGTTATCTGAACTCTGCCGTGTTCAGTTTCTCGACCGAGATTCATTCCGTCCGCCATGCCCTGTCCATTCTTGGCGAAAGGGAAGTGCGTCGCTGGATCCGTCTGGTGGCCACGCTCGGCGCCGGGCAGGACAAATCGACAGACCTGGTTTTGTCGGCCCTGGTGCGTGCCCGTTTCTGCGAGCTGCTCTCGCCCAAAATCCAGCACGGCGATTCCGATTTGTTCCTGATGGGCATGCTTTCGCTCATGGACTCCATTCTTGAAATCCCCATGACCCAGGTACTCGACAGTGTCCCCATTGACCATGAAAGCAAGGTCGTGTTGTTGGGCGGAGCCGGCCGGCTGCAGCCGTTCTACCAGTTAATGCTGGCCCAGGAATCGGGCGAGTGGAAGGCCGTGGGAGAACTTTGCCGCGAGTTTGGCCTCACCGAAAGCGAAGTCAGCCAGGCCCACTGGGAAGCCATGCAGTGGGCCCGGCAAGTAAGCACGGGCGAGTAGTCGGGCGCGTTCCGGCAACCGCTTTCGCTCGCGGTCCGGCCTCCGGCATAGAACGTCAGCGAGAACCGATCTACTTTCCGGCCTGGGCCGCCATCCGTCGATTCGCCTGCCCGCCGTAAGGTGTGTTTTCTGTGTGGCTCTGAATTCGGAATTGTTCCACCAGGCGCCGAAGCTCAGCCGAAGTCTGCACCAGCTGCTGGGCCGCTTTTTGCGTGTCGCTCGCGCCGCGGCTCGTGCCCTGCGCGGCCTCGGCCACACCTGATATGTTGTGGGTGATTTCCGCGCTGCCGGTTGCGGCTTCGCCCACGTTCCGCGTCATTTCATTGGTGGTGGCGTTCTGTTCTTCCACCGCCGACGCGATAGTCGTGGATATTCCGTCAATATGACGGATTACGCCGCTGATGGAGGCGATGGCTTCCACCGCAGCCTTGGTGTCGTTCTGGATGGCTTCGATCTTGCGGCTGATGTCTTCGGTCGCTCTAGCGGTTTCCTTGGCAAGCTCTTTTACTTCGTTCGCCACCACCGCGAATCCTTTTCCCGCTTCGCCGGCGCGTGCCGCTTCTATCGTGGCGTTCAACGCCAAAAGGTTGGTCTGCT
>DATLKM010000407.1:0-18273 GCA_035538435.1 Binatia bacterium | reverse complement strand
TCGGGGTCATGGTCTTTGACATGACCGATCCCTTTTGCACGCTGATCTTGCGGGGAATCGAAAACACGTTATACCAGGCGTCGTATCTGCCCATCTTGACCGACGTGCACAACGAGCGCGGCCGCTTTGAGCGTTATCTGGAGATGCTGCTCGACCGCCGGATCGAAGGCCTGATTGTTCTGGCAAACTGGCTGTTCCTCGATATCAATCTGCTGGCCGATCTGGAAAAAAGCAGCATTCCCCGGGCGGTGATCGGATGCGAACTCAAGGGCGATGCCATCAGCTCGGTGACTGTCGACAATGAAATCGGCGGCTACCTGGCGATTGAGCATTTGCATTCGCTTGGTCACCGCAAGATCGCTTTCATACGCGGGCCGAAAACTTTGGCCGACAGTTCGCCGCGGTGGAAAGGGATTCGGAAGTTTGCCAGGTCGCATGGGCTGGAGATCGACCAGCGACTGGTGGTGGATCTGCCGGAATCGCGCTATCCGCTTTCCGGATTCGAAGAAGGGCAGAAGTTGACGGAAGACTTGGTGCGGCAAAAAGTCCCGTTTACCGCTTTGTTCGCTTTCGACGATATGACGGCGTTCGGGGCCATGCGCGCTTTGCAGAAGAACGGCGTGCGCGTTCCCGAGCAATGTTCGGTGATTGGTTTCGACGATGTGGCTGCGTCGGCATTGTGTACGCCATCGCTGACGACCATCCGCCAGCCGATGGAGGCGATGGGGGCCGGGGCGGTCGGCATTGTGCTGGAGGGGATTAATTCCGTGCTGGAAAAACGGGAAGTGGGAGCCTGCCATCGCAAAGTGGCGCCGGAGTTGGTGGCGCGCGAGTCGACGGCGGGAATCGGGTGAGCGTGGAATTTCCCGTGAGGCAAGGGGTTATTATGCGGCTGGTTGCACGGCGAGCTTCGAGGTCGAGGTTTTCGTCTTTTTTTCTTGACAGCTGACATAGTAAAAACGCACTATTCATACGTTTTAATAAACGAATTCCGTGTGTGTGGGATTGGGGGCGGGGCTGGGGATTCCAGCAACCGACGGGAAAGGGGTTCATCGATGAAAACGCATGGTTTCTTGTGCTGGGTAATTTTCGCGTTGCTTGGATTGGCTGGAATTGCCTGGGCACAGGACACGGCGTCACTCACCGGCACGGTCACCGACCCCAGCGGCGCGGCGGTTGCGAACGCCCAAGTGTCCGTCACGAACTCCGAACACGGGGTAAACCGGACGGCGCCGAGTAATGGCAGCGGAGAGTATACCTTCGCAGCACTTCCCATTGGATCTTACGATTTAACAGTGACCGCCGACGGTTTCAAAAAATACGAAGCCAAGGGAATCACATTGAACATTGCGGAAAAGGCGCGTGTAAATGTGACGTTGCACGTGGGCGCTGTGAACACGGAAGTGATCGTGCAAGGGTCTGAAGTCGCACAGGTGCAGACACAATCGGCCGAGTTGGGAGGCACGATCACCGGTAAAGAGATCTCGCAGTTGGAGTTGAACGGACGCGATTACACGCAGTTAGTCGCGCTGTCTCCGGGCGTTACAAACCAGTCGGGTTCGGACGAAGGGGAAACTGGCGCGTCAACCGTGGCGTTCAGCATTAACGGCGGACGAACGGAGTACAACAACTTCGAGGTGGACGGTGGAGACTCCCAAGATAACGGCAGCAACACGACCTTGAATGTCTATCCCAGCATCGACGCAATTGCGGAAGTACAGGTGCTGACGTCAAACTACGGTGCACAGTACGGACGCAACGGCTCGGGGACCGTGGAAGTCGAGACCAAGTCGGGCACCAGTTCTTTTCACGGAGACCTGTACGAATTTATACGCAACGATGCTTTTAATGCCACGCAGTTCGGTTTGACGTCAGTTCCGGCATACAAAAAGCACGACTTCGGATTTACGATTGGCGGCCCGGTTTACATCCCCGGTCACTACAACACGAGTAAGCAGAAAACGTTTTTCTTCTGGTCGGAGGAGTGGCGGCGAGAGTTGGTTCCGGGGACGAATTTCTTCTCCACGACTTTTGTGCCCACCATGAGCGACCGGACGGGTGACTTTACGGATCAGTGCCCCAACCTGGCTGGTTCTTTCGCGGAATGCCCGAGCGTTCCGGGATACACGAACGCCGCCGGATATACGCCGAACCTTAACGTTGTGCCTGCGTTTGCCAGCAATCAGGTAATCGATCAGGCGCTGACGGCGATGATTCCGCAACCGAATCTGTCGTCAGGAGATACTCCCACGCCTGATCAATGGTTAAACCCGCCGACCCTGCCGACCCACTGGCGCCAGGAACTGTTCAAAATCGATCACAACATTAACGATAAGGTCCGCGTCAGTTTTCGCTACATTCACGATTCATGGAACCAGCAATATCCCGTCCCGCTGTGGACTTCAGGCACGAGTTTTCCGACGATCCAGACGAGCTTCAGTAACCCCGGCGTCAGTATGGTCGCTCATCTGACTGCGACCATTACGCCTACCTTGCTGAATGAATTTGTGGCGAGCTATACCACGGACCACATCTCAACGGCTTTGACTGGGCCGTGGGCGCAGCCAACTGGTTTCCCGACGATCGGGCTGTTCAACAACGGCCTCGGCGGCAAAGTGCCGGGGATCAGTCTGGCCGACTCTGAATACACATTTGCGGAGGACCCGGGGTATGTTCCGCAGGGACCGTTAAACTCCAATCCGACCTTTACCTTCCGAGACAACGTGACGAAGGTTGCGGGGCTGCATAATCTACAATTCGGAATTTATGTTGTAAATGCGCACAAGAACGAGATTCCTCAACCTTCGTATGGAGTGAACGGCCTACTCCAATTCTCCAATACCGGCAACACGGTGACCACGGGGAACGCTTACGCCGACCTTCTGCTTGGCAACGTCGGCACGTACACTCAGGAGCAAAATGCCTTCAAGATGCACGAGGCTTTCGGGATATTCGAAGGATATTTTCAGGACGACTGGCACATTCGGCCGCGATTGACTTTGAATCTGGGGATTCGACTGAGCGGCTATGGCCGATACCGCGAGGAAAACAAGCTGGCCTGGAACTTTGACCCTGCGTTCTACGCGGCGGGCACCAGCAGTGTCGATCCAACTACGGGTCTTGTGGTCGGGAACCCTTACAACGGGTGGGTCGATTGCGGTGTCACCCCTGGTGTTCCGGCGGGCTGCATGACCAATCGCTGGTGGAATCCCGCGCCACGCATTGGTTTTGCTTTCGATCCGAAGGGCGACGGCAGGTGGGCAATACGGGGTGGATACGGCATCTTCTTTGAACATACGAATGGCAACGAAGCGAACACAGAATCGCTGGAGCAATACAACATCAACACACAGACCACCAGCGTAGTAAACGTCGCTGGCTACAACAACCTCACGCCCGCCTTGCTGGGCGGAGGTACGACGCCGTTAACGTTCGTTTCCCTGCCAAGCAAGGCCAAGTGGCCTTATGTGCAGCAGTGGCATTTCGATCTGCAACACGATTTGGGAAAGGGGACGGTCGCGACGATTGGCTACGTGGGCAGCGCAGGTGTGCATCTGACGCGTTCGTATCAGTACAACCAGATGCAACCCGTTCCGTTGAGCCAAAATCCGTACTCCCCGGGACAGGTAATCAATGCCGGCCCCTTGGCACAAAATCCGCTTCTGCCGTCGCCGCAATTCGACTGTTCGTGGGGGCCAGGCAACGACCAACCTGGCGTAACGCTGGATGCCTATGGTGTGCCGACGAATGCGATCACTTCTTACGGCACGCCAGTGCCTTACACTCCTGGGGTCTCAGGCGGTCCGCCTTCTGGAGCGGCGGTGAATTTGTTCGTGGCTTGCGGCAATAATCCCAACTTCTTTTTGCCGTTTGCCGGCATTGGCAGCATCGAACGTAAAGACCAAACAGGATCGTCGAACTACAACGCCCTTGAAGCTACAATCCGCCACAACATCGGCGGCCTGGAACTCAATGCGGCTTACACGTACAGCCATTCAATCGATGATTCTTCCGATTACAACGATCTTGGCTTCGTGAACTCGTACAACCTGAATGCTTATCGGTCAAGTTCCGACTATGACCAGCGGCACAACATCACGATTGCTTACGTGTACGATTTTCCGTACAAAGCGGGTAGAGGATTTTCGCATGAGTTGCTCGGCGGCTGGCAGTGGTCGGGGATAACGCTGATCCAGAGCGGGTCTCCATTTAGCGTCTACAACCTAGGCAACGGTACCATTGCGCCGGAGGATAATGCCGGAGTTTCCAACGGCCTGGCCACGGGCTCTTCCTATCCGGATGTTGTCGGCAATCCCAAGGAGGGAACTTCGAGCAGCGCGCTCGCAGGCGCGCTTCCCGGATTTGGACCATTGCTCTACAACCCAGGGGCTTTTGTTGCGCCAACCGGACTCACTTTCGGAGATGCAGGCAGGAACATTCTGCGAAATCCATGGCGTGAGAACTTTGACATGGCGCTGATCAAGCATTTTCCGGTTACGGAAAGCAAATATTTTGAGTTCCGCGCTGAAGCGTTCAACGCTTTTAACCACACCGAGTATTCTTGGCTGGGAGGCGACGCCGGCTCTGCTGCCGATAACTCGAACGGCGGAGGGAAGACGCCTTCCGATGAAGTCACCTGCTATGGTGGACCGAATAATTCGGCGGGCGATTCAACCTGCGCGGGTAATCCGCTTTTCCGAGCAGGGTCGGCGCACCTCGCGCGGATTCTGCAGTTTGGTTTGAAGTTCATCTTCTAGCTGATTCAGGAGCGGAAACGCCGGGCTGCTCCGGGACGGCTCGCAGTGCCTGCTCCAGGTCTGCGATCAAGTCGTCGGCATTCTCGATTCCGACGGACAGGCGGATCATCTGTTCGGTTACGCCCATCTTTTCGCGGGCTTCGGCGGGGATCATGGCGTGCGAGCTTAATACTGGAATTGAGACGAGCGACTCGACTCCGCCCAGGCTTGTGGCCAAGGTGAACAGCCGCATGGCTTCGCTGACGCGGCGTGCGTCTTCTCCTGTGCCTTCCACTTCGAAACTGACCATGCCTCCGCCGCCGCTCATTTGCGCACGGGCCAGTTCGTACTGGGGATGAGCGGGCAAAAAAGGATAATGCACACAGCGAACGCCGGCGTGCCCAGCCAGGAATCCGGCCACGCGCTGGGCGTTTTCATTCTGCCGCGCCACGCGCACAGCCAGGGTCTTCAGCCCGCGCACCAGAAGCCAGGAGGCGTGCGGGTCCATGCAATTGCCGAGCGTGGTGCGCGTGTCCCAGATTTTGTCGATCAAATCGCGGCGACCGCAGACGACGCCGCAGATCAGGTCGGTGTGGCCGTTCAGATATTTGGTTCCCGAATGCATGATCAGGTCAAAGCCAAACTGCGCCGGATGCTGATTGATGGGCGTGCCGAAGGTGGCGTCAATCATGCTGAGCAATCCATGTTCTTGGGCCAGCGCCGCCGCTTTTTTAAAATCGACCAGGCGCAGGGTGGGGTTGGTGGGCGATTCAAAGTAAAGCAATTTGGTGTTGGGTTGGATGGCTTTTGAGTATTGCTCGAAGTTATTGGTGTCGACGAAGGTCGTCTCGATGCCCATTTTCGGGAGCCATTGCGACAGGAACTTGCTGACGCCGCCGTAAAGATCGCGCTGGGCGACCACGTGATCGCCGCTTTTGAGAAGGGCCATGATCGTTGTTGTGACCGCGCCCATGCCGGAAGCGAAGGTTAGAGCGGCCTCCGTGCCTTCGAGTTCGGCCAAAGTTTTCTCCGCGACCGTGTTCGTGGGATTGCCGTAACGCAGATAGTAATGGTCGCTGGAAGAGATTCGCAGCAGCTCTTCGTTATCGGCGACTTCAAATGTAGAACTCTGATAAATCGGGGTGCTGACCGGGCCGGGCTTGCGGGAATCTTGCGGCCCGTGGACCGCGCGGGTTTCGGGGCGATGGGTGGGTTTCATGGGCGTCCTCGCTGCATCCAAGGTTAATGGCGTCCTTTTTTCTCCGCAAGAGAATGATTGGCGCGGCACCATTTATAATTCAGCGTTCATGGACCTGGAATTGAAAGACCGCGTCGCGCTGGTTGCCGCTTCCAGTCAGGGAATTGGGCGCGCCACCGCTGAAGCCTTTGCTGCAGAAGGATGCCGGATTGCAATGTGCGCGAGGGGCGGAAAAGCGTTGCAGGATGCCGCCGAAGCGATTCGGAACCAACATAAGGTCGAAGTGCAGGCTGAGGCATTCGATGTCGGTGATGCGGCCGCGGTCAGCCGTTTCGTGGCCAATGTTGCCGCCAAGTTCGGCGGCGTCGACATTTGCGTGACCAATGCCGGCGGGCCGCCTGCCAAGGGCTTTCTCGCGGCGACCAACGAGGAATGGCTGCGGGCGATCGACCTCAATTTTTTGAGCACCGTTTATTTCGCAAAAGAAGTGATTCCGCTGATGCAGCGGAAAAGATGGGGGCGGATCATCACGCTGACCTCGATCACGACCAAACAGCCGGTGGCCGATCTGGTTCTGTCGAATGCGGTGCGGGCGGCTGTCGTAGGTTTGGTGAAGAGCCTGGCGAATGAGTTCGGTAAAGATGGAATTCTGGTGAACAACGTCGGCCCGGGATTTACCGCGACGGACCGGTTGAAGGAACTGGCCAAGGCGCGGGCTTCAAGTTCGGGCAGGGCGGAGCAGGAGATCTTTGATCAGTGGGCGGCCGATGCGCCGGTGAAGCGGCTGGCCGAACCGCGCGAGGTGGCTGAGACCATCGTCTGGCTGGCTTCCGAGCGGGCATCGTATGTCACCGGCCAGACCATTCTGGTCGATGGCGGCATGTATAAGGGTCTGTAGAGCAGATTTCGCGAATACGGAGAATCATGCGATCGATTGCATCACGAATGTCAGTCATGAGTGGCGAGGGCGCGCTCTCGGTTTATGCCCGCGCGAAAGAACTTGAGGCACAGGGGCGGTCCATCATTCATCTGGAATTGGGCGAGCCCGATTTTCACGCTGCGCCGTCAGTAGTTGAGTCGGTCGCAAGGGCGCTGGCTGCGGGCAAAGACCGATACTGCCCCATGGCGGGAGTACCCGCGCTGCGCGAGGAAATCGCCGCCTACTTGCAGCGTACGCGCAGGATTGAGGTTGCGTCGTCAAATGTTGTGCTTGCACCCGGCTGCAAAACGGCATTGTTTTTCGCCATGATGGCGCTGCTGGAGCCGGGAGATGAAGTGCTTTATCCCGACCCCGGCTTTCCCGGCTATCCCTCGATCACGCGAGGCCTCGGCGCAGTGCCAGTGCTTTTCACGCTCGCAGGGGGGAATCAATTTCAACCTGATCTGGACGAAGTCGCCGCGAAGATCACGCCGCGTACGCGCATGCTGATCACGAATTCTCCGGGAAATCCGACGGGAACGGTTTATACGGATGGAGTCCAGCGCGGGCTGGCGGAACTGGCCGTGAAGCATGATCTGTGGGTGCTTTCAGATGAGATTTACGCCCGCATTATTTATGCCGGTGAGTATCTTTCAATGCTCCGCTATCCGGGAATGAAAGAGCGCACGCTGATCATTGACGGATTTTCCAAGAGCTTCGCCATGACCGGATGGCGGCTCGGGTATACCGTTGCCCCGCCGGAAGTGGTGCCGGCCCTGGTGATGCTGGCCGTCAATAGCTACACCTGCGTAGCCGAATTTACGCAATATGCCGCGATTGATGCCCTGCGCGACCGCGAAGGAGCGACCCCTCGCATGGTGGGGGAATTTGAACAGCGGAAAGAGCAGTTCGTGCGCGATTTGAATGATGTCCCCGGCTTTCACTGCCAGCCGCCGGAGGGAGCCTTCTACGCGTGGGTGGATATTCGCGGCACGGGCCTGAACGCCGAAGAAGTTTGCCGGATTCTGCTGGAAGAAGCCGGAGTGGCGGCGATTCCGGGCGCGGCGTTTGGGCCGACGGGCGCGGATTTCGTGCGCTTCTCGTTCGCTTCTTCGCGCGAAATTCTGCGCGAAGCGGTCGACCGCATCATGAAGATTTCGGCCGCCTGGCAGGGAACTCTGGCGGCACGGTAAAAGCAAAAAAATTATGAACCGAGCAATTTCTGTTGTTCTCGCAGTTGTGTCTCTACCATGTTTTGTGGAGGCGCAGGCGCGTCCTTTTCCCGGGCCCGACGTGCAGCAGATCTATCTGCGCTTGCTGCCGCAGATTGAAAAGATTCCCGCCTTCGACCATCACGCGCATCCGGGTTTTGCCGACGATCCCGATGTGGATGCCATGGCTTCGCCGCCCGATGCCAGCGCTCCTGTGCGCACGCGCGACGACAACCCTGAACTCGCGGCCGCGGCCAAGGCACTGTTTGGTTATCCGTACAGCGATCTGTCGCCGGAGCACAGCAAGTGGCTGCTGGAAAAGAAGGGGGCTTTGAAGAAGCAGTATTCGGGAACCGCCTACTTCGACATGATTCTGGACAAACTGAACTTGGAGAGCTCGGTAGCGAACCGCGCCATGATGGCGGATTATCTCGATCCCAAGCGTTTTAAGTGGGTATTCTTTGCGGATTCTTTTCTTTGGCCGTTTAACAATGAGCATGAGACGGGGCGCAATCCCGATGAAGGCGTGTTTATTCCCTTGCAGGAAAAAATGCTGCACCGCTGGATGCAGCAAGAAAACGTGACCGCACTGCCGCAGGAATTCGATGAATATTTGACTTTCATCGACAAGGTTGTGGAGGACAACCAGAAAAAGGGCGCAATCGCAATGAAGTTTGAGGTGGCGTATTTCCGGCCGACGACGTTTTCCGACCCCGTGAAAAGCCAGGCGGAGAACATTTACCGGCGCGCAATTGCCGGCGGGCCGCCGAGCGAGGCCGAATATCGGGTTTTTCAGGACTACATTTTTCGCTATCTGGTGGCGCTGGCCGGGCGCGTGAAAATGCCGGTGCACATTCACACGGCGGTGGGCATAGGCGATTACTTCAACCTGACCCAGAGCAACGTGATGAATCTGGAAAGCGTGCTGCGCGATCCGCGCTACGTTTCGACCACGTTCGTGCTGATTCACGGCGGCTATCCTCTGGAGCGTGAGGCGATCTGGCTGGCGGCGATGAAGAATGTTTATCTGGATTCTTCATTCGGAGAGCTGGCGCAATATCCGGCCGCATTCAAAGACACGCTGAAGATGTGGCTGGAAACGTTCCCTGACAAAATCACCTTTGGCACGGATTGTTTCCCGTACAATCAGGTTTTGGGCGCGGAAGAAAGTTATTGGCTGGGCGTGCATTCTTCGCGAACCGCACTGGCGGCTGCGCTTGCCGAGATGGTTTCGGAACACGAAATCACGGAAGCCCGCGCGATGGAATTGGCCCACGCCTATTTGCACGATACCGCCGTAAAACTTTACCGCGGCAAGGTGCAATGATCTGCACTCGAAGGAAGATAAAGGAAATTTGTTATGAAGAAGGCAAAGGCAAAATCCGCGGCAGCCAAAAAGCACCGTCAATCGAAGCCGCATAAGCGGGCGCAGCGCGCGGTCAGCAAACATGCGGCTGACGGCCACCGCGCGCAGTATATTCCGTGGCAATCGATCCCGCTGGAGGACCTGAACCCGCTGTTACAGCGGCAATTCGTGGTAGGCCAGGAAATCATGGTGGCGCGAGTCCTGCTGAAAAAGGGATGTGTAGTGCCCGAGCACAGCCATCACAACGAGCAACTCACGTATATTCTCGACGGCGCGCTCAAGTTCTGGATCGATGGAAGCGAAATTGTGGTTCGCTCCGGCGAAGTTCTGTGCATTCCCGCCAACATGCCGCACAAAGCCGAGGCGCTGGAGGACACGATCGATCTCGACGTGTTCAATCCGCCGCGCGAAGACTGGATCAACCGCACCGATCAATACCTGCGCGGCGGGAAGTAATCGCCGCTATGCCGCGTTCGACAACTCCGGAGCGAATGTCTCAGGCTGATCTGGCGCAGTCTTTCCGTTTCCGTTGCATCGGCTGCGGCGGCCTGAGTGAGGCTGCCGGGCAGGACTTCCGCTGCCAGCGTTGCGGCAATCTTTTGGAGATTACCGACCCGGCGTGGGCGAGGCTGAATCCTGGCGCGCTGAAATCCAGATGGCAAGAGCGGCGGCTCTCCAATTCCTGGCTGGATGCGAGCGGCGTTTGGCGCTTCCGCGAATTTCTTCCTGTTCCGAAATTTGAAAATTGCGTCGTTACTCTGCGCGAGGGCAACACGCCTCTCTATGATCTTCCGCAGTGCTCGCAGAGGACGGGTGTGGCCCAGCTTTACGGAAAACACCAGGGGCTGAATCCAACCGGCTCGTTCAAAGATACAGGGATGACCGTGGCTGCGACGTTTGCTCGTCAGGCCGGATTCCGCTGGGTGGCGTGCGCTTCCACAGGCAACACTTCGGCTTCCATGGCGGCATATGCCGCGCGGGCAGGCATGCGTAGTCTGGTACTTGTGCCCGAGGGCAAGATTTCCTGGAGCAAGCTGTCGCAGGCGCTTGATTATGGCGCGCTCACCTGCCAGTTGCGCACGGATTTCGATGGCTGCCTGCGCCTGCTCCAGGAACTGGTGAAGCGCGCGCCGGTTTATCAGTTGAATTCGATTAATCCGTTTCGGCTGGAGGGGCAGAAGACGCTCGCGTTTGAATTGCTGGAGCAACTGAGCTGGGAGCCTCCCGACCACATCATCGTTCCGGGCGGGAATTTGGGGAACAGCTCTGCGATCGGGAAAGCGCTGCTCGAAATGCGGGAGGTCGGGTTGATCTCCCATTTGCCAAAGCTTTCGGTGATTCAGGCGGAAGGCGCGAACGCGTTGGTTCGCACGTTACGAGAGGAGAACGGAAAACGGCTCATCAGTGTGGCTGCGGAGACCCGGGCGACGGCCATTCGGATTGGCAATCCGGCTTCGTGGGAAAAAGCAGTCAGGGTAATTCAGGCAAGTGGCGGAGCCTGTGAGCAGGTCAGCGAAATTGAAATTGCCCAGGCGAAAGCGGAACTGGGTGCGGAAGGCATTGGATGCGAACCGGCCTCAGCCGTGACGCTGGCGGGACTAAAGAAGCTGTTGGATCAAGGGTTCGTGAAGCGCAATGAATCGGTGGTGCTGATATTGACCGGCAATTTACTCAAGGATCCGGATTTCACCATGGAATTTCATCGCGGCGATCTTTTTAACGATGCTGCGCCTTTGAAAAGCTATCGACATCCTCCGATTGTGCTCGACGCGGATTTGAGCGCAGTGATCAGGGTTCTGGAGCAAGCGGAAAAGGCTGTGCAGCCGAATGCGTAAGAAAGGGAAGAATTCGCCTCTGCGTCTGGCTCTACCCGCTACCTCGGCCAATCTGGGGCCTGCATTCGACGCGGCCGCGCTGGCCATGAATTTTTATCTCAGGGTGGATGCAATTTCTTCTGAAGAGTTCTCGATAAAGGCGACGGGCCGCGACCGGGCGATCTGTGAGGCGATTGAAGACAATCTGATTCTCACAACCTACCGCGAGGTTCTGCGAGCCTCCGGAAAGGCCGTGGTCCCGCTGCGACTGAAAATCGCAAACGACATCCCGATCGGCAAGGGTTGCGGATCATCGGCTGCGGCCCGGCTTGCGGGAATTGCGCTGGCGAATTATTTCGGGCGGCTGCGCTGGAACGATTCGCAGATCATCGCGGAGGCTTCGCGCCGCGAGCACCATCCCGACAATGCCTCGGCCTGCTGGCTGGGCGGGCTGACCGTGGCTCGCATGGACGAAGATGGAAAAACCCAGGTGGCGGCCGTGCGGCCGAAAGGCAAATGGCCGCTTTTGCTGGCCGTGCCCGAGGAGTCGTTGTCGACGGAAGAGGCGCGGCGTGTTCTGCCGGCGCAATATTCGCGTGCCGACGCCGTCGGCAACGTTCAGAATTCGATGCTGCTTCTCGCCGCTTTCACCCTGGGCCGCGCCGACCTTCTCGCCGGCGCGCTGCACGATAGGATCCATCAGCCCTACCGTTCACAGTTGTGCCCGCTCCTGCCTTGTCTGGAAAAGCTAGCCGGAACCCGCGGCATAATCGGGTCTGTTCTGAGCGGCGCCGGGCCGGCGGTGCTTATGTTTCTTGATCCAAAGGCGAATGCCGGCAAAGTGCGAGCCTCGGTTAAGGCCCACCTGGCCGAGAGCGGATTACAAACCGAACTCATCCCTGCGTCCATTACTTTGCGCGGAGCGCGAACCTGAATCAAGCTCCCACGAAAATGCTATTTACTTTCCTGCAAACGTTGATATAGTCGGATTCATCCCCCCAAAAAATCTTCCCCCTGGATCGAAACTAAACGCGCCCGCACGGGTTTGTACATCCTAAGGGTCTGCCTTTGACAGTGAACGGGGTTTTGCTTGGGGAAAAGTAGAGGGATAAAGCAGAAGATGCGTCAACAGGTCCAGCTGGGGGAAACCGCTGTCCCGCCCAATCAGCGGGCCGAAGCCGAGATACGGAGCTTTCTGCGCGCGCTCCAGTCCTATCCGGCGCGGGCTGCCAAAGAGCCGGGCGTCAGCTTCGAACAGCACCTGGCAACATTCTTCAATTCGCCCACCGGCGCCGGACGTTCCACTCCCGCCGCATCAAGGACTAAGCCTAACGGCTGGCGGGCGGAATAATCCCATTCATCCGCAGATAAACAACCATCTGCCCGTAGTGATCAAAGGCGTGGCTTAGGATCGTCTGCGCCAGGGCCAGGCGGGTTACTTTGCCTTCGCCGAACGGGCTTCTTACTTGTGCGGTCAGGTTGCCTTCGTTGATAGTCTGAACGGCTTTGTGAACGTAGGCGAGAGAATTCTTCAAGTATTCCATTATTTGAGCTTTGCTCTTTACAGAGGTGGGGCCGTCTTCGTCGCCAATGTCAGTTGGCGGCTTCTGTTCCATGATAGCCGCCCCGATTTCGTAGTTTACGGCGGCGACGTGTTTGATTTGTTGGCCGTAAGTGCGGACGCCCTTGAACTCGCCGTTGCTGGGAGCGAAGTCGAATTTGTCCTCCGGCATGGCGTCAGCCGCGGGAACAAATTCGTGCTCCATGTGGACGATGGAACGGTCGAGGGCCTCGGTAACGGTAAGCCCGTCTTTCCGTTTTTGTTGGGCGGCGCAGAAGACAGAAAACAATAATCCGAAGCCACAGCAGATCAACACACGACAGCGCATTTGTCCCGTCATTTTGGGTCCCCCGGATGCCGCTCGAGCGGGCTGAAACCTCGCCCACTCGTATGAACGAATAATAATGCCCCTTTTAGTCCCTCACGACCGCCGGAGCCATTTTCAATTCCGCTGTCGTGAGTCGATGGCGGACGATACTGGTCAAACCCAGCACCATGGCCAGCGATGACCACGCCAGTGCTGCCGGAACTCCGAAGCGGCCGGCTAGTGCTCCCCAGAATGCGCTACCCACCGCCATGCCGCCCTGGAGCACGAGCAGATACATGGAAAGCGCCCGCGCCCTTACCCAGGATGGGCACATGGTCTGCGCGACGACGTTGAAGCAGGCCAGAATCCCGATCCACGCCGCGCCAGCAGTGAACAATACCATACATAGCCACTCGAAAACATGCACTTGGCCGGCGGCGAGCGTCATGGCGGCGAAGATCAGAGTTGCGGCGGCGACCAGGCCATCGACGGAATAGCGCAAACGCAACCGGGGAAGGATGGCGGCTCCGGAGAGAGCTCCGAGGCCAAAACAGGTGAGCAGGAAGCCGTAACCTTGCGCGCCGTGAGGCTGGCAGATCAGCGGCAGCAACGCCAGCAGGGAACTTGCGCCTCCGCTGAATGCGGCAGTGCGAATCAACACCGAGCGCACCTGTGGCGTGGCGCGAGCGTAGCGGAAGCCTTCCGCGATCGCGTCGCGCATTTTGCGCGTGGGCAGTGGATCGGCGATGGAGCGCCAGCGGAGTAGAAAGAAGATGACTCCAAAGAAAGAGGCGGCATTCAGCAGGAAGGACCATCCCGATCCGGCCGCGGCGACAACAATGCCGCCAAGAGCAGGCCCGACGGCGCGGGCCACGTTAAACCCAGCGGAGTTCAACGCCACGCCGGCGGCGTGCCGCCGCGGGGAAATGATATCGGGCGTAATCGCCTGCCAGGCCGGATCGTTTAACACGGCCCCGATTCCCATGAGCAAGGTGAACAGCAGAAGCACCCACGGAGTGACCGCTTGAAGCAGGGTGAGTACGCCTAAGACAGCAGCGGCCACGACCATCCAACCTTGTGCGAATAGCAGCAGGCGGCGGCGGTCGACCATGTCGGCCAGCGCGCCAGCGGGGAGTACAACGAAGAAGACGGGAAGCGAAGCGGCGGCTTGCACCAGGCTGACCATCAGCGGCGATGGAGAAAGTTGCGTCATCAGCCAGCCCGCGCCAACGTTCTGCATCCAGGTGCCGGTGTAGGAAATTACTGCGGCAATCCAAAGAGAACGAAAAACCGGTTCGCGCAGCGGCGACCAGGCCGAATCAGCGCGCTCGAGATTCGCGCCTTCGATCGCCGGGACTGAAATGTGGTCTGCCAAGAATAATTCCAATGATGACTTGAGCTTGAACCCGACTTTCTAGGGCGACGCTGTTGTTTCCGCGAACGGCCACTGGCGGCTGCGCCAGGCGCGGACCATAAAAATGAGAACGCCCACACACAAAAGAACGGCAGCGTAACGAACTTCCTTGAGTGCGTTTTCCCGGTTGAACAGAATAAAGAGAAAGCCAGCGATGGCGATCAGCGCCGGCAGAGGATAAAGCCACATGCGAAATGGCCGCGGCACTTCGGGATGCGTAATGCGAAACACGATGGCACCAACCGACTGCACCAGAAATTGCAAGACCAGGCGAATGACCACGAGCGCAGCGATGGCATCCCTCAAGCGTAGAAAACAAAAAGCCGCAGCTACGATTCCCAGCGCGAGCAAAGAAACGTTGGGAAAGCGGTAGACCGGATGCAGTTTGGCAAATACTTTGAAATAGTTTCCGTCGAGGGCGGCGGCGTAAGGCACCCGCGAATAGCCCAGCGTTAGAGAAAACACTGACGCGAACGCGGCCACAATGACCAGCCCTGTGATCAGGCGGGCGGCCCACGGACCGTAAACACGCTGCATAAACAGCGACACAACATACAGTCCGTTGTTGTTGTGCCCGGCCTGTAGCATTTCCCGCCAGGGGATAACGGCGAGAATGCACAGGTTCATCATGAGATATAGACAGGCCACCAGCAGAATGGAAAGCAGCAGGGCGCGGGGAATATTTCGCGTGGGGTCTTTGATTTCGTCGCCCAGATAGCAGACGTTGTAGTAACCCCAGTAATCGTAAGTAGCGACCAGCAGGGCGCTGCCCAGGCCGGTGAAAAAGCTGGGTGAAAGCGTGAACGCACCCGGGGGAAAGTCAAAAGCCAGCGCGGAATTGAAGTGGGTGAGCCCGGCGAAAATTACCCAGCCGATGGTTCCCACCACCACAAACCAGAGCAGTTTAGAAAGACGGCCAATCACCGTAATCTGGCGATAGAGCAATAAGACGGTGAGAAAACAGATGATCACGGCCAGCCCCGTTCCCGGAGTCACGAGCCAATTGATTTGCAGCGACCCCGCCCCAGGAATGGGCAGAGCGGAGGTGTGCGCGGCGAGGACGGTCTCAAGGCCAGGCCAATAATATGCGGCATAACCGGCGAGGCCGATGCATCCGCTGGCAATGGATAATGGCGCACTGAAGGAAAGCTGCCAGATGAACAGGAAAGAAAGCAGGCGCCCCCATTTATTGGGGCCGTAAATCTCGTTGAGATAGCGATACGATCCACCCGATCCGGGGATAGCTGCCGCCAACTCGGCGGTGACCAGTCCGTCGCAAACCGCCAGCAGGGCGCCGGCAATCCAGCCCAGTAGGGCTTGCGGGCCGCCCATAGCGCCCAGCACAAGCGGCATGGTGATAAACGGGCCCACGCCGATCATGTCGATCATGTTCAGCGCGGTCGCGCTGCCCAGGCCCATGCCGCGAATCAGGCCCTGAGAGTTGGGATCGGCTTGAGAGGAAGTGCTCATTGGTCGCCGGGCGGGTCCGTTAAGGAATGAGCAGCAACCTCCCGCAGACCTGCCGCTGCTCAAACAGTTCGTGGGCGCGCGCGGCATCGCGCAAGGGAAAAGTGCGATCGATGCGAATGGTAATTTTTTCCTGCCTGATCCATTCCACCAGCAGTTCGAGGTAGTGAGGGTATTCCTTTATATAAGGGCCGGCATTCGTACGGGTGAGAAACAAAGAGCCTTTTTCCTGAAGCGTCATGAGATCGAAGGGCGGCACGTATCCGCTGGACTGGCCGTACATGATCAGGTAGCCACCCGGGGTCAGGCTGTCGAGGCTGGCTTCGAATGTGTCTTTGCCCACGCCATCGTAGACAACATTTACGCCGCGCCCTGCGGTAATGCGCCTTGCTTCTTTGGCGATGTCGGATGCTCCCGAAATGATGATTTCGTCCGCTCCGGCTTGCTTTGCGAATTCGGCCTTGGCCGCAGACGAAGTGACGCCGATGACCCGACCGCCGCGAATCTTCGCCATCTGGCATAGCAGAAGGCCGATACCTCCCGCGGCAGCGTGAATCAGGCACCAGTCGCCGGGTTTGACGGGATAAGCAAAATGAGTAAAGGCGTAGGCAAGAAATCCCTGGGTGATGCCGGCGGCGGCTTGTTCAACCGTAAGGGCCGCGGGAACGCGAGATAGCCACGCCGCCCTGGCAATCGCGTGAGTGGCATAGGATTCGCCCACGAAGATGACGCGATCACCGACGCTGACATTCTTGACGTCAGGTCCAAGTTGCTCGATCACGCCGACTCCCTGGCTGCCCAGAGTCGCAGGAAGGCCGGAGGCGCCTTTGTCCCGGTAAAAGGCCTGCCCCTCAAGTTCGCCCCGGCGTTTTTGAATATCGAGGAAGTTAACGCTGGCGGCTTCGACGCGAATGAGAACCTGTCCCGGGCCGGGGACGGGGGTGGGAAGTTCTTCCCACCGCATCACTTCGGCATTGCCGTAGGAGTGTATGCGAATGGCGTACATGATTAGTGAGACTCGTGGCCTGCGCTCAGTAGATTCACATACAACCGCACCGCTCCCGGCACGCCCGCGGGCAATTGGCGGAAGAAGGCGTATCCGGTGTAGATGTAAATGCCCTTGCCGTAATGTGCCAGCAGCAAGCCCCCTCTCTGCGCGTCCTCGCCGGGATCGTGGCAGGAAAGCAGCGGAGTGAAATGGTCGTCCCATTTATCCATGAAGTAAAGTCCGCGTTCCTGCACCCATCCATCGAAATCGCGCTGGGTAATTTCGTTTGGAGAGTGAAAGACGGGATCATCGGGCGCGAGGATTTCTACCGGGGCCTCTTCAACGGAAACCCGGGCGCGGCTCAGTTCCGCCGAGTATGGGGTGAAGTGGCCGTTGTTAAAATCCTGCACGCCGGTGTTGTATTGCACGACGAGAGTGCCGCCGGCATTCACAAAGTCGAGCAGTTTCTTGTTATTGTCGGCAAGGTCTTTCTGCGTGTCGTAAGCGCGAATACCGAGAACGATAGTCTGGTAGTTGCTGAGTTCTTCACGGGCAATCTTGTCAGCGGGAATTAACGTCACATTCATTCCCACCTGAGTGAGCACCGTGGGAATGTCATCGCCGGCACCCATGATGTATCCGACTTTCAGATCGTGGGGCGCTTTCACATCCACGATGCTGACGCGCTGCACCGCAGGCTGGTAATAGTAGAAGCTGCCGAGGTCTTCGCGGGTGACGAGGGTATAGCCTTCGCTGAATTTTTCCGACTCGGCGTCCAAAACCGCCTTCACCCTGGCGCGGCCCTGCTGCAAGCCCGAGGGAAAGATCTTGAACTGAAAATCCTTCTTCTCGCCGCGACGCGAAAAATCCACTGCCAGTTGATCTGGTTCCGAGCGCCAACCGGAAGGCATCTCCAGCCGCAGCACGCCTTTGGCTTCGTGCGTCAGATTGCCGGTGATGCCGACAGTGACGGTTGAACTTGACCCGTTGTGCGTGGAAATCACCTGCGTGCCCGGTTCCAGCGCAACGGAAAACGCCGGAACAACGGCCAGGGGGCGGGCTGCGAGTTTGCCGGCCTCATCTTCGAATTCGCTTACCACCGTCGCGCCGATGGGATTCTGCGGCGAATTCGCAGGCTCCGCAATTGAATACCGCGCTTCGGCGCGCAAGAGCGGCGGGGGGAAGGGAAGCGTTGCGTCTTTTTCCTGGTCGACGTGGTTAATGCTTTCGGTGTCGGGGTCGTCGCGGTGCCAGTAGGGCCGCGTATAAGCCGCGTTCTTCGGGGCTTTCAA
>DATLKM010000406.1:0-1588 GCA_035538435.1 Binatia bacterium | reverse complement strand
ATGCCTTCGGCGATCTGGTCTTTGTTCCAAAGACCACGATCCTGTTGTTCGAGCAGGATCAAGTCTCCGTTGGGAGAAGTCCGGGCGGCGCGGCGCGATTCCTGAAGCAACATGAGGCCGAGCAGGCCCATGACTTCAGGCTCATCGAGTTTGTCGAGCGCAAGCAGTTCGAGCAGGAGCCGGCCCAGGCGGATGGCCTCGCGGCTAAGTTCGGCGCCTGTGGTCTCGGCCGAATATCCCTCGTTGAAGATCAGGTAAACGACCAGCAGGACCGATCCCAACCTCGCCGGCAATTCCGCCGAGCTCGGCACTTGATATGGAATCGCCTTATCGCGGATGAGGGCTTTGGCGCGCACGATGCGTTGGGCCAGCGTAGCCGGAGTAATGAGGAAGGCGCGGGCAATCTCTTCGGTGGTGAGCCCGCAGACTTCGCGCAGGGTGAGCGCCACCTGCTGTTCGGGAGGCAGAGCGGGATGGCAGCAGGTGAAGATCAGACGGAGGCGGTCGTCTTCGATTTCGGCGTCGTCCCCCGCTCCCACGCCGAGGGAAGCCTGGCTCATCTGCGCTTCGGTGTAGAGCGTAAGCTCCTTCTGCTTTTCGTCGAAGCGGGCGCGGCGGCGGAGGCCGTCGATGGCCTTGAAGCGCGCGGTTGAAATCAACCAGGGACGCGGATTGCCGGGAATACCGGACTTCGGCCAGGACTCCACGGCGGCGGCGAAAGCCTCATGCATGGCCTCTTCGGCGAGATCGAGATCTCCCAGCAGACGCACCAGGGTTGCCAGGACCCGGCCCGATTCTGAGCGGTAAAGGGCCTCGATGGCGTCGTGGATCTCGGTCATGCTGAGTTGTTCGGGCAGAGGGGGCATCTACGTCAAACTAGCAAACGGCAGGGCCCGGCACAACTGCGGGCGGGCGCTTCTCCTCGCAATTCGGGGTCCTGCGGCTCCGCCGGGCAATAACGTGCCAACGGCCCGGGTCATACGAGGGGCTGCATCCCAAGGATCCGGACGCGCCTCCCCGGTCTTGCGCGCGCATTGCGAAAGAACGGCGGAGCGGGCGGCGCCAGCCGTCGCGGTTTCAAACTTCAACATACCTACCAGTATGTATGTTAATGACAGACGCCCTCAATAGCCGCGTTCGCTACGAAAACCTATAGAGAAGCTGCGAGATTCTACTGATGCCCATATAAATTTGCGCCTCGATCCACCGGGCGCCCGGAAGAAACACGCCGGTGTTGTGCTCTTTTTTGTTGGCTTTGTGCGGAACTTCAACGGCCTGGCGTCAATTGTTAGATCGGCTGCGGGGCGTGGACATTGGCGTGCAGCGCTCGCCGGAAGGAAGAGGCTGCGGCCTCGCCGTGTTACTGCTGCCGGGGCTCACGCGTGACTGACCAACCGTGCCGGGGCAAAGACTGTTCGGACGAAAAGGAGATGCTATGAGCGCAGTAGGATGTTTGCGGAATTTCTGGGCGCTGTGGGTTACAACGATGGTTCTGGCGGGCTTCGGCAGTGCAGCCGCGCAGGCAAGCTACAAGGTCACCGATCTGGGCACTGAGGGCAAGGACAACCTGGGTTGTGCCATGTCCCTG
>DATLKM010000405.1:0-2150 GCA_035538435.1 Binatia bacterium | reverse complement strand
TCCAGCGATTTTGCCTGGTTAAAATAACGGTCTCCGACGGCCATGAAGGCCGCGGCCCATTCATCTTTGTCTTTGGTGTGAACGTGGTCGAGTGCTTCTTTCACATCGCCGGGGTCAAGGCCGATCAGAGGATACTGACCGACTTCGGCGCGGTGAACCGCTTCGGTTTTAATTTCTTCAATGGTGCGCTCGTGGCTCTCGACATCCTGGGCAAAAACGGCTGCCGCGAAAAGCAAGACGAGCAGGAAGGAAAAAATGGGAATGAGAAAACTTCGCTGCATAATATGGTCCCTCTTTGTAGAAACAAATTTATGAAAAAAGGCCGGATAAACGTCGTCCGGCCTTGTGGTCAAGACTGGGCTATCGATTTAGAACGTGAACTTCAATCCCAGTTGTAGGGCGCGGCTGCCGCCGGAACCGATGACCGGGTTGGCCGCAGCAACGTCGGGGGTAGCGCATCCGCAGCCGAAGCCGGGGACGGTCGAGCCGACACCGGGGACTGACGGGTCATTCTGGCCGTAACCGTTCTGGCCTCCGTAGGGGTTGGCAAAATTCGGGTGATTGAGAATATTGAAGAACTCGGCCCGGAACTGCGCCTTTACGCGCTCGGCGAAGTGCCAATTTTTCGCGATCGAGAGGTCGAAGTTCTTAAAACCGGAGTCGGGGAAGATATTGCGGCCCATGTTGCCGAGAGCACCCAACGGAGGAGGAATCATGACGGCTCCGTGCTCCTCGTAGCAGCCGAAGGCGGCCAAGGACTGCGAGGAAGGCCCGCCGACACCATCCACGGCCTGGGCTGAGGCAACGCAGTCCGGGTTGGTGGAGCCGGCAAAATACGGAATCGACGAAGAGGTGGATTTGAATGCGTTCGGGTCTCCGAAGGTGTTGGTCCCGGCGCGGTAGTAGCTCCAGCGTGCAGGAGCGGAAGCGGGCGGACTGACCGGCAGCGGCCCGGTTCCAAGCACATCGGTGCCCAGGTCTATTGGGCCCCAATATTGCGGGCTCTGGAGCGTGACGATGGAATTCAGTTCCCACCCTTCCAGCATCTGCCCCCGGCTCTTGCGGCCGGGAATGGCGTAGGTGAGCGAGAGCGTGAAACGCTGCCGCATATCGAAATCGCTGTTGCCGTATTCGAGGCCGACATTATGGGAGTCGATCGGCAGGCCAGCGCCATAACCGAAGTCCCAGTTCGCGCCTACATCGTCAAGAGCATGCGCATAGGTGTAGCCCGCGACCATGCTCAGGCCGTGGTAGTTGCGGGAATTCAGCGTGACCTGCAGGCCGTCGTAGTTCGAGCGGTATACATTTCCCATCTGAAAAATATTGCTGAGGGCCGGGAACTGATTGTTATAGGGGCGGCACGCCTGATCCGATGCGCAGGCGGCGTTGTAGTCGCTTCCCACCGGGGCCTGGTTAATATCGCGAATGCCGGTAAGATTTGTGCCGTGATTGCCGACGTAGGCGACTTCCAGCGAAAGATTTGGCGTGAACGAGTGCTGTACGTTCAACGTCCAAGTCCAGATATAGGGCGTGGTCAGGTTCTGGGCAACGCTCATGATGGGGCAGGGATTGCCGGCCGAGCAGCCCAGCGATGTGGTGGGCCCGATATTACCGTACAACGGCGCGCCGCTGTCCCATTGGGGCATACCGGGCGGAATGGCCAGATTGCCGCCCTGGATCGTGCCGTTGGGAAGAATCGATGCCGTGGGAACATTGCCCAGGCCGAAGGCGTTATTGAAGGCCAGCAGCGCTTCCCAGTTGATGGTTTCGTACACCAGGCTTGCGCCGCCGCGCACGACGGTATCGCCCTTGCCGGTCACGTCCCAGGCGAAACCAAGACGCGGAGCGAAGTTGGTGTGGTCGGGATTGTAGGGACCGCTGTATCCGTTGATTCCCACCTGAGCGATGCCCAGCGGGGCATTGGGATCGAAGTTGCCAAGCAGGTTGTGATCTTCCTTCATCACAGAGCTGTATTCGTAGCGCAGGCCGAAGTTCACTGTGAGGCTTCGGGTGGCTCGCCAGTCATCCTGGGCGAACAAGCCGTAGGCCCAGTTGTGAATCTGCCGTCTGGGATCGCCCACTTGTACCGAGGCTTTGAACGGATCGCCCGCGAAGAAGTCTTCCAATTGAGTTGAAGCGGGCAATGCGAC
>DATLKM010000404.1:0-7342 GCA_035538435.1 Binatia bacterium | reverse complement strand
TTCGAAGTGCAGAAGCGGGTGCAGCAGAATTCGGCGAGAAAAATTGCTGAAGATTCCGAGCTTCCCACTGAGGCTTCTCTGTCGCCGGAAGAAGGCGAATGGCTGGCTCGCGCCGATGTGCAGCGCGCCCTGAAGGTGGTTCAGGAATCGGCGCGCTCGCCCCTGCCGGTTCTGCGCCCGAACCATAATCTCGAACTCGATCTCGGTCTCGATTCCATGCAGCGGGTTGAACTGCTCAGCCAGCTCGAGCGGCAACTGGGAGGCAATCTCGAGGAATCCCGCCTCGCCGACATCTATACGGTTCGCGACCTGGTTGACGCCGTGCTCGAAAGCGCTGCGACCGGCGCCGCGCCCGCCTCCCGGCCCGCTTTCGCCGGATGGAGCGCCATACTTTCCGAGCAGCCTCCGGCTCATGAAGTCCTGGCACTTACCCGGCCGCAGAAAATCAGCACTGCGTTTTGGTCCCTTGTTGCCCGCGTTACGCGCATGATCGCGAACGACAGTTTTCATCTGCGCGTTCGTGGCGTCGAAAAGCTGCCCCCCAGCGGCGCCTACATTATTTCGTCCAATCATCAGAGCTATCTCGATCCGGTGATTCTGGGCAGCGTTCTGCCCCCCGAGGTCTTCGCCCGAGTATTTTCCGTGGGCACCAGCGAAATTTTCGGGGAAGGGTTCATGCTGCGCCTGGCGCGCTCGCTTCGGGTAATCGTCGTCGATCCTGACGCCAATCTCATTCCGGCGATGCGCGCTGGAGCTTTCGGGCTGCGCCAGGGCAGACCGCTGATTCTCTATCCTGAAGGGGAACGTTCCATCGACGGCACTCCCAGAATTTTTAAAAAGGGCGCGGCGATTTTGTCCATTCACGTACAGGTGCCGATTGTGCCCGTTGCCATCGATGGTTTCTACGAGGCTTGGCCGCGCAATCATTCTTTCCAAAAATTTGCGCCGCTGAAAATGGAATTCGGCGATCCGATTTTCCCTCCGCCAGAGAGCGAAGCGACGGAGCAGGCCTATGATCAGCTGACATCGAAAGTAAAATCGCGCGTGGTGGAAATGTGGGAAGGCTTGCGGCAGGCTCTCTGAGTGATAAGGGGTTACAGCTACTTCGCCCGCGGATGCGTCTGATCGTAAACCTGCAATACGTGCTTCATCGAGAGCCGCGTGTAGCGCTGCGTCGTGGCCAGTCGCTCATGCCCGAGCAACTCCTGAATGGCGCGCAAATCCGCACCTTCTTCGAGCATGTGTGTTCCGAACGCGTGGCGCAGCGTGTGCGGATGTACATCCGGCGAAAGCCCTTTCGCCACGGCGATTTTCTTCACGATCCGGCCCACGCTTCGTGTTGTGAGCCGTCCGCCGCGGGTGTTAATCAGCAGAGCCGGCGATTTTCGATTTCCCGCCGCCAGCATCTTCAGGCGTTCCGGCAAATAAGTCTGCAACGCGGCTTTCACTGCTTCGCCGAACGGGACATATCTCTGCTTCTTTCCCTTGCCGCGAATCAGAATCGCTTCCGCGCTCAGGCGAATGTCTTCAAGATCGATTCCCGTCAGCTCCGCGTTGCGGATGCCGCAACCGTACAACAGCTCAAACATCAGCTTGTCGCGCTCAGGGAACGCGGCGGTTTCCGGCATTGTGCCGTCAATCACCGCGTTCATCTCTTCGATCGTCGGCACGCGCGGCAATTTTTTCGGCAGTTTAGGAGTGGCCACCAGCTTGGCGGGATTCTGTTCGACCACTCCTTCCTGAGCCAGCCACCGATACAACGAGCGCACCGCCGCCAGCGCCCGCGCCACCGAAGTCTTGCTCAGGCCTTTCTCGTAAAGCTGCGCCAGGAAACCGCGAACCGCAATGTGATCGATCTGCTTCCAGGAGCGCGTGCCGGCGTACGCAGCAAACAGTCTTAAGTCGCCGCTGTAGGCCTTGACCGTGTGCGCCGAGGCATTCTTTTCCCGCAGATGATCCAGAAAATCTCCGACCGCCTTCGCCACCACTCCGGAAGATTTCATCTCACCCTCGCCCTCGGATGGTGTTTCCGATAAACCGTTCGCAGCCGGTCCAGGGCAACGTGCGTGTAGACCTGCGTGGTTGAAATGTCGGCGTGACCCAGAATCGTCTGCACGGTGCGCAGGTCCGCGCCGTTTTCCACCATGTGCGTAGCGCATGAGTGCCGCAGCATGTGCGGCGAGGCCGCCCGCCCGGAAGCCGCCGACGCCGCCCGCACCATCTGCCACACGCGCTGCCGCGTGAGGCTGCGCCCGCCGCGGCCAACGAATAACGCGGGCGAAATCCTGTCGCCGATCAACGCCGGCCGCACTTCCCGCACATATTCCGCCAAGGCCCGCTGTGCCGAGGCGCCCAGCGGGGCAACCCGTTCTTTATCGCCCTTGCCGCGCACCAGCATGTAGCCGGCATCGATCTTCAGATCTTCCAGCTTCGCGTGAACAATTTCCGAAACCCGCAAGGCTCCGGCGTAAAACACTTCAAGCATCGCGCGATCGCGCGCAGCCAGCGCAGTCGCGTGCTTGTTGCCGTGCGGTGAGGAAAGCGCGCGCTTGCCCGGCGCGGCCAGCGTGGCCTCCATCTCATCCCGGGCCAGCGCCTTGGGCAGCACTTTCCATTGCTTCGGAGATTCAATGTTCAGCGTGGGATCGTGGTCGATCTTCCCATCCAGCAGGAGATAACGGTACAAATGTCTGAGCGCGGAAAGCTTGCGGCCCACGCTGCGTCCATCCACGCGGTAAGAAAAAAGCTGTTGCAGAAAATCGCGCGTGTCGCCGCGCTGGGCTGCAAGCAGGGAGCGTTTGCGCTCAGCCAGAAAGGCGGCGAACTGACCACTATCGGTGGCGTACGCGCGAATGGAAAGCTGCGCCAATCCCTTTTCAATCCGCAGGTAATCGAGAAATCCTGCCAGCACTCGCGCGTTCGGATCGGCAGCCATGACCGGAGAATCAGCGTATCGCGTTATCGGACCCTGTTGGAAGTAGTGAAGAAGGTGCGGCGGGCGACAGTGCGTCACTTTTCCGCGACCGTCCGCAGCAGTTCCACCGCGTACAGCGCGCCCTCCGGCGTTTCTTCGTGCTTGAAGTAAGCGAACACGTCGCGTCCCGCGGCCAGATGCTCGCGAATCCGCGCGATCATCACCCGGCGTTCTTCGTCCGTATAGGTCGGCTTGCGAAAGCGGTAATAGGCAAAAGGCGCTGTCACCACATCGGGCGTGGTGCGCTCTTCGGTTTCTGCCACGCACAGCGCAACCCCACGCGACCGCAGCGCCTCCCACGTCGAGTCCGTAAACCACGATTCGTGCCGGAATTCGAACGCCGCGGGCAACGTGCGCGGAAGCAGCCCCAGAAAAGCCGTCAGCAGAGAGGTATCCGCCTTTAGATTAGGCGGCAACTGGAAGAGCACCGGCCCCAGCTTTCCGGCGCTGGCCAGCGGTTCAATGGTCGAGAGAAACCGGGGAACAAAATCTTCCGCACCTTTGAGCCGCTTGATGTGCGTGATCACCTGATGGGCCTTCACCCCCAGGCGAAAATTGGCGGGCGTTTCTTGCAGCCATTTCTGGATGGTGGATTCTTTCACCAGTTGGCGAAAAGTAAAATTGACTTCGACAGTATTCAACTGCGTGGAGTAGAAGGAAAGAAAATTCTTCTGCGCGACTTTCTGGGGATAGAAACCCGGCTTCCAGCTTGGATACGCCCATCCCGATGTGCCCACAAAAAGTTGAGCCATGATGAACTCGCGCGCAGGGATTATACCTTGCGCGCCCGCGAGCCAGGTCGCGGCGTGGCAGCGGATTTGCTTGCCGTTCCTGATCGGCGTTTCTTCGTCAGGAGGGGCTTTGACGCGGGCGCCCCGCTTCCCGCCTCCTTGGCGAGAAGTGGGTCTTTTCCGTCCGCCTGCGCGGCCATCGAGCTTTCCTCGGCCTGTACAGCCCCCAACTCCGGCAGTTTCTGCTTGAGTTCCAGCAGCGGCGCGAACAAATCTCCCGATTTTTCGAATCGCTTCACTACTTGCGGCGCTTCAAATACCAGCAGGTTCGCGTCTTTCTTTTTGAAGGCGCGCTCAACCTCCTCCCACGTGACCGGAGTCGAAACCGTCGGCCGCTCGCGCGCCCGCAGCGAGTACACCGCAACCGTCGTCTTGTGCTCGTCGTTCTGGCTCCAATCCACAAGGACTTTGTTGGTGCGGATTTTCTTCTTCATGTCCGACACCACCAGGTCGGCGTGCTCGTGCTCCAGCAGTTGCGCCAGCGCGTGAGAAAAATTCTTGGTCGATTTGTAATTCGTCGGCGTATTCAAGGGAACGTAAATCTGAAGTCCCTTTGAACCGGAAGTTTTAGGAAAGCTTTGCAACCCGAAGTGCTCGAAAATCTCGCGCAGCCAGAAGCCCACCTGGCAGCATTGCACAATATTGGCCGGCGGCCCGGGGTCAAGATCGAACACCATCATCGTCGGGCAGGAAATGTCTTGGGCCAGCGACAGCGAAGGATGCAACTCGATCGCCGCCAGGTTCGCCAGCCACACCAGCGTGGGCAGATCGTCGGCCAGAATGTAATGCGCGGTGCGGCGATTGCCCTCACTCCAGATTGGAGCGGTTTTTACCCAATCGGGCCGGTGCTGCGGCGCATTTTTTTCGTAGAAGAACGGCTCGTCCACGCCGTTGGGGTAACGCTTGCGCGTCAGCGGCCGCCCCTTTAAATGAGGAATCATGGCCGGCGCGATGCGCACGTAGTAATCGATGATCTGCTGCTTGGTGAACCCGGCGGCGGGATAGAGAACTTTTTCCAGATTCGACAGCTTCAACTGCCGTCCTTGAATTTCGACCATCGAATCCATGCGCCATCTCCCGCTGGCATTGTGCCTGAAAACGCGGTGGGAGCAAAATGCCGGCGTTCGCAGGCTGTCCCTTAATCGTTTGACAACCTCCCCGCCCGCCACGTAATTTCAAACTTCCGCTAGTTTTATGCGTCTAAATGCACGTCTGGAACTTCTGCCTGAACTCGTGAGCCCACCCTCGGAGGTCCCATGAAAGCCCGCCAACCTAAAATTCTGGCAGTCGAACTCATTTTCACGGCGCTCATTCTGACCGCGCTCGCCGTCGCGCAGGACGTCGCTTCATTCGAGAAGCGCATCACGGTGAAAAAGCTGCCCAACGGATTGACCATCTTGATCTGCGAGCGTCCGGAAGCGCCGGTATTTTCTTTTTTCACCATGGTCGATGCCGGTTCTTCGCAAGATCCCATGGGCAAAACCGGGCTGGCGCACATGTTCGAGCACATGGCTTTCAAGGGCACCGACAAGATCGGCACCAAGAATTATGCCGCCGAAAAAGTCGCGCTCGAAAAAGTGGAAACCGCCTACGCCGCCTACATCGCCGAGCGCGATAAGGAAGTCGGCCGCGATGAAGTCAAACTCAAGCAGCTCGAAAAAGCCTGGAAAGACGCGACCGCCGAAGCCGACAAATTTGTCATCCCCAATCAATTCGGCAAGATCATTGAACAAAACGGCGGCGAGGATTTAAACGCTTTCACCGACTACGACGAAACCGCCTATCACTACTCGTTGCCTGCGAATCGCCTGGAGTTGTGGGCGTATCTGGAATCCGAGCGCTTCCTGCATCCGGTGATGCGCGAGTTCTACAAAGAGCGCAACGTGGTGATTGAAGAGCGCCGCCTCCGCACCGACAGCAATCCCACGGGCCGCTTGCAGGAGCAGTTCAACGCTTCCGCATTCGAGGCGCATCCTTATCACCGGCCGACCGTGGGCTGGATGTCAGACCTGAATTCTTTTTCCGCCACGGATGCGAAGAACTTTTTCGACAAATACTACGTTCCCGCGAACATGGTGGTCGCCGTGGCCGGCGACGTGAAGGCCGCGCAGGTCATGCCTATCCTGGAAAAATACTTTGGCCGCCTGCCCGCCAGCCACAAGCCCGACGAGACCACGACGGTTGAGCCGCCGCAGAACTCCGAGCGCCGCGTCGTGCTCAAAGAGCAATCGCAGCCGCTTTATCTCGAGGGCTATCACCGTCCCGACTATCGCGCGAAAGACGATGCCGTCTACGACGCTATCACCGACCTCATGTCCGAAGGCCGCACCTCGCGCCTTTACCGTGCCCTCGTGCGCGACAAAAAAATCGCCGCCTTTTCCGCCGGATTTACCGGCCTGCCCGGCATCAAGTATCCCCACCTGTTCGCCTTTTATGCCTTTCCCCTGCCCGGGCATACCAATCAGGAAGTCGCCGACGCCATTCACGTTGAGATCGACCGCCTGAAAAAAGAAGACATCAGCGACGACGAGTTGAAGATGATCAAGACCCGCAGCAAAGCCAATCTGATTCGCGGCCTCGCCGACAACGAAGGCCTGGCAACGCAACTCGCGATTTATCAGACACGCTATGGTGACTGGCGCGAACTGTTCCGATCCGTCGATCGCATCGATCAAGTGACCAAGGCGGACATTCGCCGCGTCGCCAACGAAACTTTCCAGGACACGAACCGTACCGTCGGCATCATCGAAAACGCCGGCGCCGGCAAGGGAGGCGGAGGCTCGTCCGATCAGGGCAACTCCGATCAGGGAGGTGGACAATGAGCCGCATGCCCAGAACTCGTTTGCGCTTCGTTGTGCCAATCGCGGCGATCTTCCTGTCTTTACTCTCCGCCGCGCAGACCGCGCAAAGCTGGAACCAGATTCCCGTTCCTCCGCTTCCCGCATTCAAGCCGCAACAGCCGAAGCGGATACAGCTTTCCAACGGCATGGTGATTTTTCTGCAGGAAGATCACGAACTGCCGCTGATTGAGGCCAGCGCGCGCATTCGCGGCGGCTCGCACAGCGAACCCGCGGCCAAAGTCGGTCTTGTCGATATTTTCGGCGACGTCTGGCGCACCGGAGGCACCAAAACTCAGACCGGCGATCAACTCGACGATTTTCTCGAAGTCCGCGCCGCCAAAGTCGAAACCGGCGGCGGCCCGGATTCCACCAGCATCAGCCTCTCCTGTCTGAAGGGTGATTTCGACGACGTTTTCAAGGTCTTTGTCGATGTTCTGCAGAATCCCGAATTCCGCGCCGACAAGCTCGACATCGCTGTCAAAGGCGCTTATGACGCAATCTCGCGGCGCAATGACGAGATTGGTGAAATCGCCGCCCGCGAATCCGCCAAACTCGCTTATGGGGCCGGCAATCCCTACGCGCGCACGCCCGAATACGCCACCATCGCCGCCATTACCCGCCAGGACTTGATCGACTGGCACAAGACGTACATTCACCCCAATAACATGATTCTCGGCGTCAGCGGCGACTTCGATTCGGCGGAAATGGAATCGCGCCTGCGCGCCGCGTTCGACTCG
>DATLKM010000403.1:0-3966 GCA_035538435.1 Binatia bacterium | reverse complement strand
CGTGAGGTTTCGGCAAGCCTGCGTAGGTGGCAGCGGTTCCCCGACGACGGGCATTACTCTGTCCCCGAGGCTCGCCATCGTCGTTCTCGCTCCAAAACGCGTTGCATGGCGCGCTGACACTCCTCCGAACAGAACTTTTGCCGGGGTGAAGTGGGCTTGAACTGTTGGTAGCAACCTGGCCGGTCACAAGAACGGATTTCTTGGGTGACACGGCGAGCGACTTTGGCCTTCGTCTGGGACATCAAGCGCCAGTCCCTGCGTCGGCTCGCACCAGGGCCTCTTGGTAATTCCACGGCATCCACGCAGACGGGTTCTTCGCTACCTCTTCCGCGTGTTTCTGCAGTTCGGTGAGGTAGTCGAAAGCATTGGCGCCGTTCAATTCGCAGGTATGAATGAGACTCATAAATAGGTCGCCTACCTCAGCGCCGTTCTGGGTCTTATAAAACAGTGAATTTTTTCGATGTAGAACAGCTTTCTTCAAAGCGCGCTCAACAATGTTGTTGTCGAGCGGAGCCCCGGCCTGACGAAGAAACAGTGTCAGCTCCGGCCAATGTCTGAGGCAATATTGAATCGCGGATCCCAAACCGGAGTTCGGCTCGACCTTCTTCTCCGCAAATTGAGCGCTGAGCCAGCCATGCAGTTTCTCCATCACCGGTCCGCTGTACTCTTGGTGAAAGCGCAACCGTCCCTCTGGCGATAAGCCGCGCTCTTCCGCCTGGGCATCGTAGCCGTACACTTCCGCGAAGCTTTCCAGCACATACCGGCACTCCTCGGGAAAGTTGGACACCACATCCACAAAGCGCCGTCGAGCGTGCGCATTGCAGTTTCCCACGATGACCTTCAGTTTCTCCGGCAGCTTGGGGAAATTCCGCGACAGAGCATCGGCCACCTGAATCGGCGCAGGCAGTCCAGCAGCACGCTGGGCCAATACCTGGGCAAAGTTCTCCCCAGCATGTCTCCGTCCGGTGAAAAACAACGCCACCCGCTGCCCCTGTTGCGTGGACACAATCCCGGAGGTGAACACTCCCCTGCGCTCGCGCGAACTGGACTCCTCCTCCGGGCTCCCCCGAGGTGAAGCACTCTCCCTGGCCAACGATAGGATCTTCATTTTGGTGTCATCGTTGTGAAACACTTCTCCTTGTGCTGCCTGATGGATCAGTTCTTCGAAGGCGGGTCGGATTCCTTCCGCCACCTCCTCGACGATCTCCCACTGCGTCGAAACCGGCAGCGGAATACCCAAGTTCTCCTCCAGTCCGGCCAGCCGGTAGAAGGGAATCCCACTACCGTATTTCAGCAGCGCGATCATGGCCCCGGCACTCTCGTCGTATTTCTTCTCGCTCACGCCCTCCGGCGCTTCCGCTTCAAAAATCTCCCCGCACAAATTGCAGCGCAGACTCTCCAGTTCGTAAACCGTGGCTCGCAGCGGCGCTTGACCCACCACTCGAATGCGCAGAGCCGGTTCCTTCCTCGCGTAGACCTTCCCTTTCAGACATCCCGGGCAACGGTCTCCTGGCTTGAGGGAGGTGTGCGGCACTGGAATCCGCTCGGCGCCTCGGTAGTCTTCCGCACCGTTCCGTCCATGCCCCGGCTTCGCCTTCACGCCTGGGCCTGGTGAATGAGTTTTTGAACTGGGCTCGAGTCCGGCCCGCTCGAGAACTTTTTCCGTCTTCTCCGTGCTTGGTTTCTCCAGCAATGCGCGCAATTGGCTGATCGTCGTGTCTTTTTCGCCGATCATGTCGACCACATAGCTGAAGGCCCGCAGAAGGTCCTGCAGTTTCTGATAACCTGCCTCGTCCAGAGGTTCCTGGCGCGCCCGCTCCAGCACCGCTTTGATCTCTTCCCGATTCACTTTGAGAACCTCGTCGGCGGCCTTCATCTTAAACCGTAGCGAGTAACTCAAAAAAGCGCGGCGTCAGCGGATACCCCAGCACTTCCTTGATCGGACGGTTCGGCTTCTTGCTCCAGGCGTTCTTGCCGCGACCGGTCGTGCGGCCTAGCACCACCCAATTGGCCGCTCGGTAACAGGTACCCCGGTAGCGTTCCCGATCAATGAAGGTTTCCACAAAATAGATCGGATGGCCGTACACACGCTCCCACTCCGCCGACAGCATGCCCGTCATGCGCGCCAGAAGATGCGAGGCGAGGTACCGACACTCCACCCAGGGCAGCAGCAAAAATCTCGGATTATAGGCCAGCAGGTGGATGTTCTTGCGCCGCGCTTCATCCGACCAACCAAGGAAGCGATCCCGACAGCCCAGATAATGCGCCGACGAGCACCACGCAAAACAGGCTACTGGCCGCTCGCCCGCATAGACCAAAAATTTGAGATGTTCTCCAACCGGCTGCTTGTACCCGAGGTAGTGATATTGCGCGATGAGGCTGTTGAACAGCGGCTCTTCGGAAGTGCGCCGCACGGAGCGGAACTCCAGCTGCGGCCGGATCTCCGCCAGCCGACCCTGCAGCGGCTGTGTATCCACCGACACCATCCTCGGCTTTTGGCGCTCGGCAAAAGGATTCGGCGGTTGCCGCCGAACTGGCGGCAGTTCGATGTACCCCTCGCGGTGCAATTGCAACATCAGCCCGCGGCACACCATGTCTCGCTGGGTTCCGTTCGGTTGCACCCAGTTCCAGGCCTCACAGAGAAGGTAGGAAAGTTCTCGCCGGCTGGCCTGCGGATGTTCGGCAATGAGCTGGCGAACGAAGCGAAGGTCCGCGTCAGTGATCACGCGTTGCCGGTAATGCCACCGTGCTTGCACGTCTCGCAGCCTAGCAGGCCTCGGAATGGAACGCAAGTGCTGCGATTTTTTTTGCTTTTCTGAACTGCTTTGTTTTTCTTCAGGCGATGCGTCGCCAGGCCGGCACGGCCTGGACCGATTGCGGGTCTCCGCCGGCCAGCAGCACTTGGAGTTCGTGGGCCTCCAGAGCCTTGGCCGCCTCGCTGGCGCTCTCCGGCCAGAAACGAAACCGACCCGCCGACAAACGCTTTTGGCAAAGCCAAAATCCCCGAGAGTCATACGTGAGAATTTTTATGGCCGTCCTGCGGCGATTTCGGAAAACGAACAAGCAGCCGGAAAAAGCATCGGCCTCGAGGGCTTCTTTGCAAACACGAACTAGGCCATCTATTCCCTTTCGAAAGTCGACCGGGGCCACCGCCACCAGGATGCGCATCTGGGGAGCAATCTGAATCACCCTTCCACCCTCCACAAACTTCGGCTCAGCGCCAGCAGGTCCACGGCTTCGGGACGCGCAAGATGAATCTTCATTTTGGCGCCCTGCCCATTCTCCAGTTCGATCGTGCAGGGGGAAAGGCCGCTCGGTTGCGGCACCAGCTCGACAAATGCGGAAGTCGGTTGCGGCGGGCGGGCCGCCGGCAGGCGTTCCTTCAGCGCGTGATAGTTTAGCCGCAGCGTCTGAGCCGTTCGGCTCACGCCGTGCTCTTGTGCGATCTTCACCGCTAAGGCCCACAGCGGTTTGGGAATGGGAGACAAAGAGGGACGAACCTTACGCCAGCGCTCAAACTGCCGGCGCGCTTGCTCCAAAGTGGTGGGAATCGAGCGTGTCTTTCGGGCAATCATCAGTCTGTCCTCCTCGCTCAGTCGGGCAACAGACTGACGTTAGCAATGCTGCTTGCGCGGAGCCAAGCAGGCTTGCCGAAAGCTCACTGTTCACAAACCTATCGCGCATGGCGGGGTAGTGTGGAAACAGCCTGGGCAGCTTGTCGTAGAACTTCAAATCATAGGCGATGATGACCGTGACCGGAGCGGCCATCGTCTTCTCTACGTTCCCGGGCGCCGGCGATGGACGGAGGCGTTCCTTTGCAGCCGCGGAACGAATGAATACGAACCTCGCAGGACTAGTATTCGCGCTCGTGGGCCCCCATTTCAGTGTGTCGTAAAGCTGCTGTAGCAGCTCGTCGGGCACTAGCTTGGGAAGCCATGCGTTGTAGGTACGCGCCTCCCGGAACAT
>DATLKM010000402.1:0-42062 GCA_035538435.1 Binatia bacterium | reverse complement strand
CTCCGCAAATTTCTTTCCGTCACGATTGCGAAACAGCAACGGCCGCTGCGCGTAGGTCGTTCCCCAATCCTGCTTGTCGACTGCCGGATAAACGTGGCCGTTGGCGAAGAACAAATCCAGCAGGCCGTCGTTGTCGTAGTCAAGAAATCCGGCGCCCCATCCCAGGAAGGGGATGGTTGCAGTTGCGACGCCGGCGGCATAACTCACGTCGCTGAAATTGGCGGCGCCGTCGTTGCGATAGAGCGTGTCGTAGTCGTCGGAGAAATTCGTGATGCAGAAATCCACTTTGCCATCGCGGTTATAGTCGCCCACCGCAATTCCCATTGCCGCCTGCTCGCGGCCTTCATCGTTCAGCGCGAAGCCGGAAATGTAGCTGATGTCTTCAAACGTTCCCTCGCGCTTATTGCGATACAAGTATTTCGGGACCGAGTCGTTCGCGACCAGCAGGTCCGGCCAGCCGTCGTCATCCACGTCCACAAATACTGACGCCAGCCCGTAATATCCTTTCGCGTCTGCGACCCCCGCCTTCACGCTCACGTCGGCGAAGGTTCCGTCGCCGTTGTTATGAAATAAATGGTCGCTTTCGCCCGGCAACCCGCGCGGGCCGCACATGACCGGAATACCGCGGAACTGGCAATATCCCGCAGCCACCCCTTTGCCCGCCAGCGCCGGATTTTCCGGATCGAACTTCACATAACCCGGCACGAACAGGTCGAGCCGGCCATCGCGATCGTAGTCGCCCCACGTGGCGCCCGTGGACCATCCGCCCAGCGCAACTCCGGCGGTTTCGGCCACATCCGTAAAGGTGCCGTCGTGATTGTTGTGGTAGAGACGATTCTTCCCAAAATTCGTGACGTAGATGTCGGGCCAGCCGTCGTTATCGTAATCGCCGACCACCGCGCCGAAGCCCCATCGCTGGTTGGCCACGCCCGCCTTATCGGTCACGTCGGTGAATGTGCCATCGTGATTGTTGTGCAGCAGCATGGCCCGCGGCGCCGCCTCCTTGCCTTTCAACGCCGCAAACGTCGAACCATTTACCAGATAAATGTCGAGCCAGCCGTCGTTGTCGTAATCGAGCAGCGCGACGCCGGAACCGGGAGTTTCCAGAATCGTATTTTTTTCAGCCGTCCCAGACTTGTGGTGGAATTTATCCAGTCCGGCCGCATGGGTAACGTCTTCGAACACGACGGGCGCCCCGTCGACGAATCCGCCCGCAGTAATGGGACGATGTAGAGCATCCTTCACCGGAGCGTGGGCCTCGCCGGTGCTCATCCCTCCCTGCTGAGGGTGGCCGGCTGGCGGCTTGGTTTGAGCGAACAGCGCAACGCCCCCTGGTTGCAAAACGGCCAGGAGCAACAGCGCTTGCCACCAGTTGGTGCCGATGGGGCATGGGCGCCGTAGCAGCGCAAGAACTTTCAGCATGAGGTTAGATTAGCCCATGCACCTGCATCGCTGGCTTGGAAAGAATGTGCGGTTTCCGCCCGGCCGCGACACAGGCAAAGGCTAATTCCGAGGCGCGAAACACTAACCGATTTCCGCTGTGGAACCTGTGAAAGATTAGAAAAACATTTGCGCCGTCTCCCGCTTCCAGTAAAACGTTGTTTTGCTTATGGTTTTCGCTTGAATCTCAACCGTCGCTTGGGGTCAGCGCCAACCCGTTTCCGGGCGAACTATCGCCGTCTGACTTCTCCTCGGGCTGTCATCAGAAATTAACTCTTCCTTCATCCCGTTGTAACAATGCGTCGGTATTGTTCGCTTTCCTGCGACTAGCTCCGCAGTACGGCCGATCTGCGTTTCTTCGCGGTGTGGTTCAACTTTCAGTACCGGGGGTGTGCGTTGTTCAGATTCCGCGCATGTCTTTTTGTTGCCTTGGCGGTTTCGATCTTAATTTTGAGCAGTCTGGTTCTGGCGCAGAAAGCGAACTCATCACTTCACGGAATTGTCATTTTGCCCACCGGCACTCCGGTTCCGGGGGCGGTCATCGCCGTGGAAGGCAAGGGCGGGGCGCAATCCGCCACCACCGATATGAATGGGGAGTACCACGTCGCCGGTCTAACGCCCGGAACCTACAAAGTCAGAATCACCGCCGCGGGATACGATCCGTTTGAAGTTGCAGTCAACATCACTGGCGATGTCGTGGGGGAAGCCGACGCGGTCCTCAGTGCTACGCCACGGCCGGCAGAACCCGCTCTCATAACTCCGGCGGAAGCTGGTGGACAACAAGAAGCCAAGCCGCAGCCCTCGGCTCCTTCTGGCCCCGCCCCCACAACTGAAGCGCAGGCGTTTAACGTAAAAGCGCAAAAAGGAAAAGCCGCCGTCTATGGTGCCGTCACCGACCAGACCGGCGCTCTGATTACCGGAGGAACCGCTACCGCCGCTGGTCCAGCCGGAACCGTCACTTCTCCGGTAAACACTCACGGACAGTACGTGCTCAATCTGCCCCCGGGCCAATACAAATTAAGCGTGGCGGCCCAGGGCTTCGCTTCCTTCGAAACCGACCTGACGGTCGCTGCCGGACAGGAGCTCGAACTCGACGCGCCTCTGCAACCGAAAGGGGTAAGCGAAGTTACGAACGTGGAGGCGGGCGGCGCGGCCACCATCCAGACGGAAACTCCGCAGATCGAAGGCACGATCACGGAAAAAGAAGTTCTGCAAACCGGTTTGAACGGCCGCAATTTCACGCAGTTGATCGCGCTCGCTCCCGGCGTCAGCAACCAGACGGGCCAGGATGAAGCTCTGGTCGGCGTGAAGGGAAGCGTGAAGTACAGCGTGAACGGCGGACGCGTCGAGTACAACAACTTCGACGTCGACGGCAGCGACGTGCTGAACGCCGGCCTGAACGGGGCGGAAAGCACGCTGATGGTCTATCCCAGTCTGGATGCGATTCAGGAAGTGAAAGTGCTGACCTCAAACTACGGCGCGCAGTACGGCCGCAGCGCCTCCGGAACAGTGCTGGTGACAACGAAGTCGGGGACAGCGAACTTTCACGGCGGGGCCTACGAATTCCTGCGCAACGAATTTTTTAACGCCCGCAATTATTTTGACGAGACCACGAAAGCTCCGCTTTATCGCCGCCACGATTTCGGCGGCACCTTCGGCGGCCCGCTTTACATTCCCGGCGTGTTTAACGACAAGAAAGACAAGACTTTCTTTTTCTGGTCGGAGGAATTCCGGCTGGAAAAAACCCCGCAGGAATTTAACCAGGCCGTGCCTACGCTGGCGGAGCGCACCACATTCATGGGGACCGGTATCAGCAACGGTAACGGTTGCCAGGCTGGCCAGATTTGCGTCAATTTCAGCGACGTTTGCCCGGTGGGCGGCGGCACCATCGACCGCTCGCTGTTTCCCGATTGCCCTGGTCTTAACGGCACGGCTGGATCGACGTCCGGTTCCGAAGCCAACCCGATCATCCCCATTTCGACTACAACGCAACAAATTCTCAGCTCCAATTTAATTCCTTTTCCCAATTCCTCCACCGGCTGCAATTCAAGCCTGGCGGGCACTTTCAACAACGTTACAAACCAGGCCAATATTCCCTGTTACGATGCGGTGGTTTCCCCCTCCACCTATTGGCGTGAGGAACTGGCGCGACTCGACCATAGCTTCACGCAGAATCTCCGTCTCAGCTTCCGTTACATCCACGATTCCTGGAACACCACCGTCGCTACACCGGAGTGGGGCTATGTACAGAACAGCTTTCCCACGGTCGAAAACAAGCTGAACGGCCCCGGCACCAGCATGGTGGTTCGCTTGACCGACACATTCAGTCCCAAGCTGCTGAACGAATTTGTGGTGAGCTATGTGAATTCGCACATCACGCTGACCGATGTATCCGGCCCGGGCGCCAGTCTGACTCCGAACTCGGTGGTTCCCAACTGCTCGCAGAGCAGCGCTACGGACTGCATGAACTACATTTTTGCCAACGGCGCCGGCGGCAAGCCCCCGGGAGTCGTCATCGCGGGAACCAACGCGCAGTACGGCGGCAACGGATTCATCGTCGATCCTTCCTATGCGCCCTGGGGGCACACCAATCCGACCTACAGCCTGGGCGATGATTTGGGAATCAACTTCGGGCACCACACCATGCACGTGGGCATCCAGCTGGTCGATGCCCAACGAAACGAAACCAACGGCGCCATCGGCGCGGCCACCGGCGATCTGCAAGGCCTGCTGACCTTCAGCAACCAGAACAGCGTCACATCCGGGAATGCTTTCGCCGACTTCCTGCTGTCGTCCAATTCCAACGCGCCATTCAGCCAGGGCTCGAATTCCTTTATCAAGAGCTACCAGCAGGACAGCACCCAACTGAAGTATTACAACGACTACTGGATCACCGAGCCATACGTTCAGGACGACTGGCGCGTGACCCAGCGTCTGACGGTCAACCTGGGCCTGCGATTCAGTTTGTTTGGAAACTTTCACGAGAAAAATCAGAATGCCTGGGACTGGGTCGCCAGCCAGTACAATCCGGCCAACGTCGCCGGCCTCACCATTGTTTCCTCCGGCCCCGGTACAAACGGCGGCTATCTGGCCCAGGCCAATGGCACGCCCATCGCTTTCAACGCGAGCAATCTAAGTCCCCAGGCGCTGTTCGCCAGCAATTCGCCGCTGGTGAATGGGTTGGTGCATTGCGGCAAGAACGTGAGTTCCGGAATCCCATTCGTGTCGGAACCGAGCTGCATGAGCACGCATCTGTTCAATCCCGCGCCCCGAGTGGGTTTTGCCTGGGACCCCAAGGGCGACGGCAAGACCTCGATCCGCGGCGGCTACGGCGTCTTCTTCGAACACGGCACCGCGAAGGAGGCGAATACCGGTTCGCTCGAAGGCAACGCCCCGCTCGTCTACACCATGACCGCGCCGTTCCCCTCCAACTACAACACCATCGGTTTGGCGCCCGATGGTGTAACCCCCGTCGCATTCGCGCCCGACGTTACTTCAATTCCCACCAAAGCAATTTGGCCGTACGTGCAGCAGTGGAGCTTCAGCATTGAGCGGCAGTTGCCCCGGAACACCGTGGGCACAATCGCTTACGTGGGCAGCAAAGGAACGCATCTCAGCGCAGAACTTCAGGTCAACCAGTTGGCCACGCCGCCCACGGGACCGTTCGTTGGCATTTCGGCCACCGGGAATCCGTACGGTGCCGGCCAGCCTATTCTGGCCACGCAACAATGCGTCTATACCCCAGGAACAGGAACCAATGGCCTTCAGGGCGCTTCGTTTGCGGGCCCGAATGGAACGCCTGTGGCTTACGGCGATCCGGCTTTCGTGAACATGGCCGCGTCCTGTTTCGGAGCTTTGATTTCCAATCACGGCAGCCTGAGTCTCGACAACGGCCCCAACCCCGGAATCTTCCGCCCTTACTTTGGCTACCAGCGAATCCTCGCTCTGGAGGATGTCGCCGACTCGCAGTATCACGCCATGCAGGCAACACTGCGCCGCACGCGCGGGCCGGTCACGGTGGGTGTTTCTTATACCTACAGCCACTCGTTCGACGATTCTTCCGATCGCTCCGACTCCTCTTTCGTGAATTCGGCCAACATCAGATCTAATTGGGCGAGTTCCAATTTCGATCAGCGCCATCTGCTGACCGCCAACTATGTGTGGGATCTGCCCAAACTCGCCCGGTATTTCGAGGATTGGGCGACGTACCGCAACCCCGCGAGCGATGACGGCGATGCTGCCCCCAAAGGCGATCCGCCGGCAGCTTCGCGCATGGCTCGCGCGTTCTTCGATGGCTGGCAACTTTCAGGCATCACGACGTTTCAATCGGGAACGCCGTTCAGCGTGATCAACGGCGGCAGCAACAACCTGGGCATTTCAGTGCTCGACAACGCAGGCGTGGCCAACGGCGCTGGAACCGGGTCCTACCCCGACGTGGTCGGCGATCCGCGCGCGCCTTTTTCCGGCAACGTGATTCGCTTTAACAACCAGAGCATTGGGCCGCTTTTGTACAACCCTGCCGCCTTTGGCGCGCCGCAGGGCTTGACCTTCGGCAACGCCGGCCGGAACTTCCTGAACAATCCGCACCGCATCAACTTCGATGTCTCGGGCTTCAAGAATTTCAAAATCACCGAGGGCAGCAATCTCGAGTTCCGCACCGAGGTGTTCAACGTCTTCAACCACACCCAATTCCGCATTTTCAATCCCAACATCGGTAATTCCGCCGAGAACACGATCAACTGTTACGGCGGCGGTCTGGGCACATCCCCGTTTACGGCCGCTGGCGGACTTACCTCCGCCAGTTTGACCAACCTGGCCAATCCCACGGGCCCGCCTGAGTTCGTTAACTGCACCAACGGGAGTTCTTTCCTGCATCCCATCGATGCGCACCGCCCCCGCACCATGCAGTTCGGCTTGAAATACACCTTCTAAGAAAGAAGGAGTTTGAGGGAAGAAAAAGTGCGCGAAAGGCGAATGAAATCGATTGAGAGAAAGCGCGGTGAGCGGGGATATTTGCTGCTTGCGGTCGCGCTATTTCTTTCGCTGCTGACCATCGCCGCCGCCGTGGCCGCGCCGACGATCGCATTCAGTATTCGCCGCGAGCGCGAACAGGAAATGATGCACCGCGCCGCCCAGTATCGCCGCGCGGTTCGCCTCTATGCCAAGAAAACCGGTCGTTACGCCGTCAAGCCCGAAGAGTTCCTTCAGGACCCCAACCTTAAATACATCCGCAAACTTTACAAAGATCCCTTGACCGGCGGCGATTTCCGCCTGCTTCACATGGGAGACGTCGCTCCTTCTTCGAATGTGTCGCTGCAAGCGGGAGCGTCCGATCCTAACTCCTCCATGGCCTCGCTCAATTTCAGTCAGGCCAATACACCAGCCACACCTTCGGCCGATTCCGCTTCTTCCGATTCGACTTCGACGGCGCCACCGGCAGATTCAAATACGGCCGCATCCTCGATCGCCAATGCGCCCAAAACCGCGATAGCTTCCAACTCCGCCACCACCAGCCAGCCCGGAATGGTGATGTTCGGCGTGGCCAGCAGGAGCAAGGCCCGCACCATTCGCGAGTTCGAGCACAAGAACCACTACAACGACTGGCTGTTTTTCTACGATCCCCAGCACGACCGCGGTTACGAATTCAAAGGCCCCACGCCCTTGACCATGCCGCCCGCACCCTCACTGCAACAGTCTGCGGGAAGCCAGCCCCCCGGCAACCAGCAGAACCTTTTCGGGCAGTCGCCGCTCCAGCCACAAGCTCAATCTGCATTTCAGGCGCAGCCTCCGGAAGCGCCGCCAGAGGGCACAATCCAAGCGGTTCCTTATTAACGAGAGCGGGTGCAACAGGCAGGCTTCCATGCGGTTCGTGTTGCAATGACCTGGGCAACGTAGTGTCCCAATACTTTAGGACACTATCGGGCAGCCGCCGCAACGCAGCAAAGCGATCAATGAGCGCGCTAGGGGGTTTGGTTGTTCAACGCGTTCAGCGCCGCCTGCGCATCGGCCGATTTGGGATCGAGTTTGACGGCCATCTCGAAGGAACTGCGCGCTCCATCGATCTCTCCCGCTGCCTGCTGCAATTCGCCCAACTCCAGGTAAGCGGCCAGGCTTGGCTTCGCCGCTGCCGATGCGGCCAGTTCCCTGATTTTCTTGTTCATCGAGGCCTGGCCGCGCGCCATCAGGCTAGCATCTTCAGTCAAGACCTCGGCTGCCGATTTCGGAGCGCCTGGATTCTTGGCGCGGGCTAATTTTTCCCGGTTGATGCTGAGGGCCGGGCTGCCGGGCTCGTATTTTTCCGCTTCGTTGTAATACTGCTCGGCCGCGTTCAAGTCTCCCAACTGCTGCGAAGCGGCGCCCATATCGATGTAAGCCTTCGCCGCCAGATGCGGATCGTGAGTCAAGGAAAGCACGTTGTTGTACTCGGCCATGGCTTCTTTCAGTTCGCCGCGCTCATGCAAATCCGCCCCCAGGTTAAGGTGGCTGATGGCATCGTAGGGATTGATCCGGGCCGCATTGCGAAAATGCACCAGCGCCTCATCCAGCCGCCGCTCGCCCGACTTGCTGTAGGCGTCGATCAGCAGCGCCGAGCCGACATAATCTTCCGCCATGTAGTTATCTTTCGTGACATCCAGTGCGTGGAACCACAATTCTCTGCTGCTGTGCCAGAAGCCGATCTGCCGCCAGGTAATTGCGGATAGAACCACCAGCACGGCTGCGCCGACCGCAACCAGTGCGCGGGGATTCCAATCGCGGCTTTGGGCAAGGTCGGCCACGCCCCAGACCATCATCACAAAAATCCCGATCAGCGGCAGATAGGCGTAGCGGTCTGCCATGGATTGATCGCCCACCTGCACCAGTCCGATCATCGGCACCAGCGTTCCCAGGAACCAGAACCACCCTACCGGCATATAAACCGACGAACGTTTTTTCAAGACCACAACGCTTACTGCTCCCAGAAGGCCAATGCACAAAAAGAATGCCCAAATTTGCAGCTTGTAGCCTTCATAGGGATAAAACGGCGCAAGACGTGTGGGCCAGATGGCTTTCAGCAAATACATAGAGTAGGCATACAACGCGTTCAGCATGCGCGCCAGCAGCGGCAGATTCTCACCCGAAGTTTCCGCCGGCCGTTGTGCCGTCAAGGTGATGACGGCGCTGCCCAGGGACAAAAGCAGAAGCGGAACTTTTTCCACGACCAGCGACCTGAACGCGCGCTGCGGAACCGGAAACGCCTGCGAAATCGGGAGAGAATCGACGCGGCGCAGCGGCCAAAAATCCACCAGCAGCAGCGCAAAGGGAAGGGTCACAGCCATCGGCTTGGCCGCCAGCGCCAGCGCAAAAGAAACCGCCACCAGAACATAGCGCCCGATCTGCGGACGCCGCGCATACCAGCCGTACGCCGCCAGCGTCAGCAAAACAAAAAACATGCACAGCACGTTCTTGCGCTCGGCAACCCAGGCAACGCTCTCTACGTTGATCGGATGCAGCGCGAAAAGGGCCGCCACAAAAAAGCTTCTCGCCATTTCTCCCGTTGCTTTGGCCAGCAGAAAAAACAGCAGCGCCACGTTGAGCAGATGCAGAACAATGCTGGTCAAATGATGGCCCGCCGGCTGCATATGAAAAAGCTGAACATCGAGCGCGTGCGACATCCAGGTGAGCGGGTGCCAGTTCGCCGCTTCTACCGCCGTGAGCGCCCAGCGAATCGTGGCCGTGGTTAGCCCCTGATGAATGTGCGTGTTCTCCACCACGTAGGCCTGATCGTCGTAGTTGACGAACTCATTGTGGGTGGCGCGAAAGTAGATGGCGAACGTAGCCATGGCCAGGACAATGCACAGCGTGCGGTTGAGGCTCGCCTGCCGCTGCAAGCGGTCCTCGCCCATATCGACGGGGGCCGAACTAACATTCTGGGGCGGATTCGTCTTTACCACCCGGAGCTTGGGAACGCCATTCGGCGGCACACTCCGGCCGGCCGATTTTTTCGGATTAGTCTTTGCGGACATCGGGGACCTCAAGCAGAGAAGAACTAACAGGGTAGCGAAAAATAACACGGCGCAAAAGACATGTCGCCCTGGATTCGCGTGATTTTAACCTTGTTTTAACCGGTTCGTAACAATTTGGACTTCACGCCGGCCAGGCCGAACGTTCTGGTTTCGAGTGGAGCGGAAACGGCAATTCTGCCGGCTCCGGCAACCTTGTGTGGTTCGGTCGGATTTGGTGAGCATCTCGCGGCAGTCTGATCGCCCAAAAACGACTGCCTGCACGTTATCCACCCCCATCCTCAGCTTTTCCACAGCAATTCTGGCGGGGGTGCCTCAAACGCTATTTCCTTCCCTCCGCAATCTATTAGTCCTCAACGGGATACGGCCTTCGCCCCGTCCATGTGATCTCTGCCGTTGACAAAATTTTCTGACCGTCTAGAATGTGCCTCGCTCCTAACCTAGTAAAATTTCTCAATGAGCCCCAACTTACTCGATCCCGTCCTTTTACAAACCGATTTTCCCGATCTTCAACTTCACGCCAGCGGCAAGGTTCGCGATGTCTACCACCTCGACCAGGACCGGCTCCTGTTCGTCGCTACTGACCGCATCTCAGCTTTCGATTACGTTCTCGCCACCGGCATTCCTCACAAAGGTTCGGTGCTGACCCAGATTTCGCTTTTCTGGTTCAATTTCCTCTGCGATATCGTTCCCAACCACGTCATCACCGCCGACGTGTCGAAATATCCCCAGCCCCTGCAAAAGTACGCCGATCAGTTACGTGGCCGATCGATGCTGGTACAGCGCGCCGAAATGTTTCCCGTCGAGTGCGTGGTCCGCGGCTATATTTCCGGCTCCGCCTGGAAGGAATATAAAGCCACGGGCAAAGTCTGCGGTATTGACCTCCCATCGGGCCTGCGCGAGTCGGAAGCCTTCCCCGAGCCCATCTTCACTCCGGCAACGAAAGCCGTGACCGGGCACGATGAAAACATTCCATTTTCAAAAATGTGCGAGATCGTTGGCAGCGAATCGGCCAGCACTCTGCGCGACCTGACTCTCCGCATTTACAAGAAAGCCGCCGCCTACGCGCGTCAGCGTGGCATCATCGTCGCCGACACCAAATTTGAATTTGGCCGCACCGCCAAAGGCATCACTCTTGCCGATGAAGTTCTTACTCCCGATTCCTCGCGCTTCTGGCCCGCCGACAAGTACGAGGCTGGCCGCTCGCAGGAATCCTACGACAAACAGTACGTGCGCGATTACCTGGAGCAGATTCAATGGAACAAGCAGCCGCCCGCTCCCGCGCTGCCCGCCGAGGTCGCTAACCGCACCAGCGAAAAATATCTCGACGCATATCGCCGGCTCACCGGTCGTGAGCTGGATGTCTAGAACGAAAGTAGCCTGCTTCACCGCGGGCAGGAGATCGGCATGACCACGGCCGACTGGTTGATTGTCGTGGTTATTGTGTTGAACGTAGTTTCGGCCGCCATTCATGGCTTCTTCTTCGAGGCCCTCAGCATGGCCGGCCTGGTTGTCGGATACATCGTCGCCGCCTGGCAGTACCAGCGCCTGGCGGAGTGGTTGCTGTCTTTTTTGAAGAATGAATGGCTCGCCGATATCTTCGGCTTCCTGGCTATTTTTTTTGTGGTGTTGCTCCTGTTCGGAATCGCCGGCAGGATCGCCCGCAAATTAATGAAGGAAGCCGGACTGAGCGGTTTTGACCGCTTTCTCGGCGCGCTGCTGGGAGTGCTCAAGGGCGGGTTGGCCGTGGCCGTGGTGCTCATGGGAATGACCGCGTTCACGCCGACTTCGAAGATGCTCGAGAACTCGGAACTTGCGCCTTATTTCCTGGTGGTCGGCAGGGCGGCCATCTGGCTGGCTCCGTCGCAGCTGCGGGCGCGTTTTTACGAAGGTCTCGATTTTCTGCATCGCGCCCCGAAAGATTTCACCGGTGCTCCCGCTTCACATCGATAACCCGTCGAGTTTTTAGGACAAGCTGTCCAGTTAAAACAAAGTCCGCGCACCAACACTTCGAGCGAAGAGAGATACTACCGTGAAAGATCAACTGGAAGCACTCATCCTGCAGATGTACAAAAGCAACATTCTGTATTCCGAAGGCGTGCGCGAATTCAAGAAGCGATTTATCCTGACCGTCCTTCAGGAAAACAAAGGCAACCAGTGCCGCGCCGCCCGCGAACTCGGCATGCACCGCAACACTCTCAGCCGCACCATCGACGAGCTCAAAATCGACGTGCGCCAGCTGCGCGACGGCGCCAAGCGCCCGCCCCGCAGCGCCCGCCCCATCTCGCTCGACAAAAAAATCGTCCGCTGACGGACGGCCTTCTGGGTCTGAGAAAAGGCCATCTAAGGCTGAGAAAAAGGCCATCAGGGAAAGAGCGGCGCGGAACCGCGCCTCGCCCTACCCTGTGTTCCTCAGTGTCCTCTGTGTTTAAAGATTTTCCGCACGCCCGCCGTTACAACCCCAACCCTCCATCCACCGCCAAAATCTGCCCGGTAATAAATTGCGGCGCGGTGGCAAAAAACAACACTGCCGCCGCAATCTCATCTCCCCGCCCGTTGCGCTGCATCGGCGTCTGCTTGGCCATGCGCCGGAAAAACGCCGCCGCCGTTTTCTCCCCCAGATCGATCATGCCCGGCGCTACCGCATTCACCGCGATCTCCGGCGCCAGCGCCTTGGCCATCACTTTGGTCAGCATGTGCAGCGCCGCTTTCGACGAGCAATAATGCGCGTGCGTCGGCCACGGCCGCAGCCCGCCCAGCGACCCCATATTGATGATCTTGGCCTCAACCTTGTTCTTCGATCCCGGACGTCTTCGCCGCATCCACTTCAGCGCCTCGCGCGAGACCAGAAACGGTCCCCGCGTATTCGAAGCAAAAATCGCGTCCCACTGCTTCACCGTCAGCCGCTCGAACTCCGCTGTCTCATAGTTCCCGGCATTATTTACAAGGATGTCGATCCGCCCCAGTTCCCGCCCCGCTTCCCGCATCATCGACTTCACACTGCTTTCGTCGGTCACATCGCAGTGCAGGGCAAATGCCCGCACGCCCAGGCTGCACAAATCGACCACCGTGTGTTGCGCGTCTCGCGCCGAATTGCGAAAGGTAATCGCCACGTCCGCCCCGGCCGCGGCCAAAGCCAGCGCCGACGCTCTTCCCAGCCGTTTCGACGCCCCGGTAATCAGGCAGGTCTTGCCGCGTAGCGGCTTGGTGTCCAGTGCAAGCACCTTCGGATTCTACTCCAGCACCCTCCTCCAAATTGGTATGACCGCTTTCGCCATCTACGCGCTTTTTTTGTTCCGGCGGCTGCGCTCGTAAAGATACAATCGCCCCATGCTGGAGCCCCCCAAGGTCGTAATGTACTCGCGCAAAGGCTGCCACTTGTGCGAGGTCGTTAAAGAAAGCCTGGAGAAGCTCTCCCGCCGCGGCGGCTTTACCTGGCATGAAGTCGATGTGGACGCCGATAACGATCTCCGCCGCCAGTTCAACGACGAAGTCCCCGTCGTCTTCATCGACGGCCGCAAAGCCTTCAAATACCGCATGGACGAACGCGAATTCCTCCGCAAGCTGACGGGCTAATTGGCCGCAGGCTTCCCGCCATACCCTGCGTCCCCCCGTGCCCTCAGTGTTTAAACGCGGTACCCTGTGCTCCCCTGTGTTCCCTGTGTTTAAAGGGTGACGTTCCAGCCCCCCGTGCACTCAGTGTTTAAACGCCGTACCCTGTGCCCCCCCGTGCCCTCTGTGTTAAAAGAAGTTGACGTTCTTGTCTCATCTCTTGCGTTAAAATCTCCTCTTCATGTTGCGCACGCAACTCTACGCCAAGCCAGAAAACCTTTTCGTTCACGACGCCATACTCTCCGCGTGCCGCCGCCACGCCGGGAAAACCGCCCTCGTGGATACTTGTTCCAACCGCCGCATTACCTACGCCGAATACGGCGAAACAATCGAACGCCTCGCCCGCGGGTTCGTCGCCGCCGGCGTCAATCCCGGCGATGTTATCGCCATCTTCCTGGCCAACTCCTGGGAGTTCTGCGCCGCCTATCACGCGGCCACGCTGGCCCAGGCCATTCCTACGCTCCTCAATCCCACCTACCGCGAGCGCGAAGTCCGCCATCAGCTTTCCAACTCCGGCGCAGTTCTGCTCATCACCGACGGGCCCAATATCGACGGCATCGATCTCGCCGGATTACCCGCCCTCCGCCGCGTCTATTGCACGCGCAGCCAATGCAGCTCCGCAGATCCGTTCTCTACGCTGCTGCAAACGTCCACTGCGAAGCTCCCAGGGCCGGAACACTCTTCGGAAGAAACTCTGGCCGCTCTTCCATACTCCAGCGGCACCACCGGCCTGCCTAAAGGCGTCATGCTCACGCATTACAACCTGGTCGCCAACGTCTATCAGTTGCTCGGCCCCAACGCCGCGTCCTTCAATGCGCAGGACAATCTCCTGTGCTTCCTTCCGCTCTACCACATCTACGGATTAAACGTGATTCTGAATCCCTTGCTCATGCTGGGCGCCACCATCGTTCTCATGCCGCGTTTCTCCGTCGATCAAGTCTCTTCGCTCATCGTCAGCGAATCCATCACCACAATTCCTCTTGTCCCGCCGGCCATGAACGCCCTCTGCCAGGCTGCCGAAGCGGGAAACTTTCCCAAAAATCACCATGTGCGCTGGGCCAAGTCCGGCGCGGCTCCGCTTGCTCCCGACTTGCCGCGGCGCTTTACTGCCCTCACCGGAATTCTCGTCGCGCAGGGCTACGGCATGACCGAAGCATCTCCCGTCACCCACGTCGGCTTTCTTGATCCCACACTCTACCGCCCCGATACGATCGGCCAGCCTGTCGCGCTCACTGATTGCCGCGTCGTCGCCGATTCGCCATCCGCCCCGAGCGCCATCGAAGCCGTCACCGGCCAGCCCGGTGAACTCGTCATGCGCGGCCCGCAGTTCATGAAGGGATACTGGAACGCTCCCGAAGCCACCGCCGCCGTGCTTCGCGATGGCTGGTACTGGTCCGGCGACATTGTCACGCGCGATGCCGAAGGTTTCTACCGCGTGGTCGATCGCCGCAAGGAAATGATCAAGTACAAAGGCTTTCCGGTGGCCCCCGCGGAAGTCGAGGCCGTTCTGCTCGAGCATCCCGCCGTCCGCGAGTGCGGCGTCATCGGACGCCCCGATCCCGATGCCGGAGAAATTCCCGTCGCTTTCGTTTCTTTGCGCGATGGATTCGTCAGCAGCAGGAAAATGGAAGAAGAACTCTGCTCCTTCGTCGCCGACCGCCTCACCCGCTACAAGCAGCCGCGTGAAGTCCGTTTCGTCGAAGCCGTCCCCAAAACCGCCTCCGGCAAAATCCTCCGCCGCCAACTCCGCGAACAGATCCGCTAGCCTGCTTCATCATTGTCATCCCGACCGGAGCGTGATCTTTCGCTTGCGAAAGATCACGCGGAGTGGAGGGACCTTGCGTTTCCGCACTCAGAAAATGACACCTTTTTGACATCCCCTTGACAATCCCCCTCCCCAACCCTCGCAGACTCACCTAAGCGCGTCGGCGTGCTCTCCCGCAACCCTCGCCTTATCCGCGCTCTACAGGAGGACGTCCCATGAAATTGCCAAACATTGTCAAAACTTCCGCTGTTCTGCTCAGCCTCGCGCTTTCTCCCGCTCCCGTCTTTGCCCAAAGAATGCACGGCGGTCCCGGCAAAACCAGCACCATTGCATCCACCGTTCCATCCAACGGCGATCTCAATCCCTACGGACTGGTTCGCGTGCCCAAAACCACCGGCTCACTGGTTGAAGGCAACTTGCTCATCAGCAATTTCAATGACAGCAACAACCTTCAAGGCACAGGCACCACCATCGTGCAAATCACTCCCGGCGGCACGGTTACGCTCTTCTCGCAAATTAACGCCAACACTCTGCCCGGTTCCTGCCCCGGTGGCGTCGGTCTCACCACCGCTCTCTCTGTCCTCAAGACCGGATGGGTCATCGTCGGCAGCCTGCCCACAACTGACGGCACATCCGCCACCGCGCAAGCCGGATGCCTCCTCGTCCTCGACAGCAACGGCAACGTCGTCGAAACTTTCTACGGCTCGCTGATCAACGGCCCCTGGGACATGGCAACCTGGGACGACGGCGGTACCGCCAATCTGTTCGTCACCAACGTCCTCAACGGCACGGTGGCCGGCGGCGGCAACATCGTTCGGCAGGGAACCGTCGTTCGCATCACCATTAATCAAACGCAAACTGTCATGCCCAGCATCGAGTCCATGACCGTCGTCGGCTCCGGCTTCGCCGAGCGCACCGATCCGGCTGCCCTCGTCATCGGCCCCACCGGCGCGGGTCTCAGCCCCGATGGCAGCACGCTCTACGTTGCCGACGCTCTTTTCAACCGCGTCGTCGCCATTCCCGAACCGCTTACCCGCGTCACCTCCGCCGGTAACGGAGCCGTGGTTCTGCAAGGCGCCGACCTTGACGATCCCCTCGGCCTCGCCGTCGCCACCAACGGCAATATTCTGGTCACAAACGGCGCCAATGGGTTCCTGCTCACCATCACTCCTGATGGAAGCGAGATCGGCAAAAACATTCTCGACGAAAATGGCACGCCTCCGGGCAACGGCGCGCTGTTCGGAGTGGTAGGCGTCCCCGGCTGGGGCATCTACTACGTCGACGATGCCACCAACACCCTCAACCTCTTTAATTAAGGGAAAAACCAGACCGAGGTTGCCCCACCCTTCCCGCGTTTTGTGCGGGAGGGTGGGGATTTTGATTTTTTCACCCCACTTCGGTCGCTAAAGTACTCTGGTGTTTCCTGGGCCGAGGAGGAACCGCCGATAGATTGAGAGTTGGTGAACTGATTTCCCGTGTCGATGAAACTGCTCCCGGCGCCGGCGACTTCTGGCGATCATTTGCAAGCGCCTGCTGTCTCGACCGACCTCGTGCCTCTCACCCAGGCCGCGATCCACGCGCGGTCCGGCCAAATCAGTCTCGTCCCCTCCGCCGACACTTTTGCCCGCTCGGATTATTCGCGGTCATCTTCTTCGCCGTCATCTTCGTCATCGTCATCGTGGGCGCGCCCGCGCGGGGCGCCCTTCATCGAAGCAACGCTCGTGCAGAGTCCCAGCAGCCATGGCGATGAAACGGGCTCTGCCTGGGAATATGTCTCCGCTTGGGCCTGGAGCCAGTTCGCCGCAAGCACGGCAATCGCACACTACCTTTCGTATGCGGCCGGTCCAGGTAGCTGGAGCGGGCGGTTCATCAACGTCTATGCCTAGAAACCGCCCCGCGGCGATTGCGGTAGATGGGTGAACGCAAGGTGCACGACGCAGTTCACCAGTTCGCCCTCCGAGTCTTAGGGTGTGACTTCGAACACCGTACCGAAGTTCGCAGTTCCTCCCCGGTACGTCGTCCCAAACAGGTTGCCCGACCCATCACGGATCAGTCCGCTGTAAGGCGCCTGTCCATCGCTTCCGCTTCCGAAGCTGTGGAGCAGACTCTCGGTCCAGCCGCCGCCCGAACTCGGCGAAAGCTCGTAAACGGTGCCGTAAGTGAAGGCCCCGCCATTCGAAGTCGTGCCATAAAGATTGCCCTGTGTATCGAAGACCACTCCTCCCTGCGGTTTTGTGCCATCGCCGTTGCTCTGGGTGAATTCGTGAATGATGGTTTCGTTCCACAAGCCGCCTGCCGCAGGAGAAAGCTCGAAAACGATCCCGTCTCCCGGCGCCTCAGGCGCCTCAACCTTCCCGAGCTTTGGTCCTCCTGCCGACGTTGTGCCGTATAGATTGCCGGCCGCGTCAAACATCAGGGGCGCGGTCGGTGTAGCGCCATCGTTGGGAGATCCCATGAATGAGTGAAGCACGATTTCTTTCCATCCTCCGCCGGTTACAGGTTGCAGTTCGAAGACTGCGCCGCACCCAATCGGCTTGCCGCCGGAAGTGCAGTAACCGCTGCTGCCCCCCGTTTCGGTAGTTCCGTAGAGATTGCCGGCCGCGTCCATGATCAAGGCTGCGCCAGGCAGGGCGCCGTCATTGGGATAGCCGGCGAAAGTGTAGATCGTTGTCTCAATATATTTTCCATCGGATTGTGGCGTCAGTTCGACCACCGCACCGTGCCCTCCACCGCCCTCCGGGACTGTTTGGAAGACATGACCCGAACTATCGACCACCGGACCGGGTGCGGCACTGTAGAACGCACTGTGGAAGTTAATCAGCGTTTCCTCTTGCCAGCCAACTCCAGTGCCCCGCGTCAGCTCGAAAACTGAGCCCGTGGCCACGTTCGCGCTCCCGTTGAAGCCGCCCGCGCCGAAGAGGTGCCCTGCGCTGTCGAATGCTAGGCTGGATGGGTAGACTGGCTGCTCGTTGTAACTCCGGCAAAACTGTAGATCAGGCTTTCCTTCCAACTCTCGCCGGCGGGCGAAACCTTGAAAACCGCGCCCAGATTCTGGAGTCCTCCATACGAGGTCGTGCCGTAAAGATTGCCTGATCCGTCGAAGATCAAGGTGGCGTAAGGCCAGCCGCCATCGTTGGGAGGAAAGCCGTAGAGCGTCGTCAGGTCCCACTTGCCGTTATCTACTTGCAGTTCGAAAATCGAGCCGTCAAGGTTCGAGTTGCCTCCCAGGTTCGTGGCTCCGTAGAGTTGCCCTTCGCCTCCGAGGAGCACATCGGTGGGATATCCGCCATCACCCCTCTCTTTGAAAGTCCACAACGTGGTTTCCGTCCAGGAGCCATTGGGCTCCGGGCTTAATTCGAATACAAAGCCGTAACCCGGGCCACCGGTATAAGAGCTGCCGTAAAGATTTCCGGCGCTATCGAAGATCAAATCCTGCGGCGACCCGCTGAATGCTTGCTTCGTGAATGCATCGAGGATTTTGTCGGTCCAATGGCCGTTGCTTCCAGATAGCAGCTCGTAAACGGTGCCGCATCCTCTGCTGCCACAGCCGCCTCCCCCGAAAACCGTCGTACCGTACAAATTTCCTGACTGGTCAAAGATGACGGCTGACTGCGGACCGCTGCCGTCGCTGCCGCCCACGAAATCATAAAGCACGTTCTCCGTCCAGGCGCCGCCGGAGGCAGGCACAAATTCGAAAACCAGCCCCTTATTGCCGACGCCGCCCTGAAACGTTGTGCCATAAATATTCCCCGCTTGATCGACAGTAAGACGGCCGTATGGCCTCCCGCCGTCGCTGCCGTTGGTGAACGTGTGGATGACGTTCTCAGTCCATACACCGCCGCTATTGGCAAGTTGAAATACAGACCCGTAGTTCGTCGAACCACAGCAGCCGTCGCTCTGAGTGGTGCCGTAGAAATTTCCGGATTGATCCTCGGCGAGGCCGCCGCTCAAATAACCATTGGCGATGTTAGGAAAACTGTAGAGCACGCTTTCCTTCCACAGGCCGTGGGCAGTGGGCGTGAGTTCAAAAAATGTTCCCGCTTTGTTTACGCCCCCGCTCCCGGTCAACCCCCACAGGTTGCCGCTCCCGTCAAGCAACAGCGCGAACGGGAGAGCCCCGTCAGGAGTATCTGCAAAATCGTAAAGCACGGTCTCAATAAGCTGGCCCTGTGAGTTCGGACTGAACTTGGCAATCACTCCGAAGCCGTACGTTCCCCCTCCCGCACAAACATAGAAATTGCCCGCCGAGTCAGAAATGATGCAGCTGGGCTGCACTCCATGCGCCTGCGGAGAAAATGAATGAAGTATCGTCTCAGTCGAGGCCGAAACCTTCAGGCTCAACGCGGCCACGAACAGGATCAGGGAGAGAGTGGGAAAGAGCAGGCGGTGTTTCATCATCAACCTCAGGGAAGAAATCGATCGACGCCGGCCAGGGGATTGCCGCGTGGCCCGAAAGTATAGCACCAATTCCGGGGACAGACGGGACATTCCCCGTTCTCCCAACCAAAAACCCAATCCTCTCCATCCAATTTGTAGCGCTCCTTCCCCTTGCTCTCCAGCTAAACTTGCCTGTAGTATCGCAGCCTCATGTTCCGCATCCTGCTGCTGTTTTTGCGCCGCTTATGGCTGCCAGTGGTAGTGTTTGCCGGTTTCAGCCTGATGTGCGTGCTGGTCTACCGCCGGCTTGAGGGAGTCGGCTGGCTCGACGCGCTGTTCTGGATGATTCATCCTCACGCCATCGAGCCGCAACGCGTCCACAACGCGACCAAGGCGTTTTCCATGTTCGTGTACCTGGGCGTCTTCGCTTTTCAGATCTGGGTGGCCGAGCGCGTTCTGGTCACCATTTTCAATCGCCAGGGGATGGAGGCCTGGAGGAATATGGTCAACGACGTCAGCATCGATCGTCTCCGCGATCACTTCATCATCTGCGGCTACGGCCAGGTCGGCCGCACCGTGGTCGACCAGCTCAACCGCCTGAAAATTCCCTTTGTCCTGATCGAGAACAATGAAGGGATCTGCCGCGAGCTCATCAAGGAAAAAGTCCTGAACATTCAGGGCGACGCCAAGCGCCACGACGTGCTCCAATCCGCCGGAATCGAACGCGCCCGCGGCGTCTGCATCGTCATCGACAACGACGCCGACAATCTCTACATCACGGTCACGGCGAAGTCGCTGAACCCCAAAGCGCGCATCATCACCCGCGCCGGCCAGTCGCGCTACGCCCAGGCCATGCGCAACTCCGGCGCCGACGAAGTCATCATTCCCGAATATGAAGGCGGCCTCATGACCGGCCGCATGATCGCCAAGTTCTATCCCGACGCACACTCCAACCTGGCTTGAAGCCAGGAAAAACGCATGTAGGGACAGCCGCCCTCGGCTGTCCGGCGGCCCGGATTTTTCGGGCCGCAGCTTCCCCAGGCTGACCTTGCGCTCGTGTGCCCCTTCCATCAGGTTGGCATTCCCACGGAGTTTTGCAAAGCTTCGCAATCCGCAGGGAACTTTCTCCGGGCATGGCTCGTACCTTCCCTCAGTTCGAAATCGCGGAATCAGCGCGGGAGGAAACTATGGACGGGAACATTGTTGGACTGGCAGCAGTCGTAATGATTTTCGGCATTCCCATGGCGGCCATGTACACGTTTTATCGCGTGCGCCGCCTGCGCAGCGAAGAGCGTATGGCGGCCATCGCTCGCGGCATCAGCGTGCCCATGCAGCCCGAACTTTCTGAAGCCGCGCGCTCGCGTCGCGCCGGTATTTTACTCGTGGCCGGCGCCATCGGCTACATCGTCACGTTTGTTCTGATCGGGCGCGTGGAGCCTGATGCCATGGTCGCCGCAACCTTCGGGGTTATCCCGCTCACAGTAGGCCTGGGCTTTTTCGTTGACCACGCGCTGATCCGCCGCGATGCAAAAGCACTCTAGGCAAGCGAAAACAAAAGTCAGGTCCTCCCACTTCTCGCCGTTCTTGGGGAAGTGGGAGTTTGACACGCTGTTAACGCTGTTGCTGCCAGCGAGGTGGAATTGCCGGGAGCGGAATTCCGGGAGCCGGGAAACGTGCTTGTTGGCTTCAAGTCAAAGCAAATCCGGCGCTCTCAGTTCCTTCGCTCGAACACTGCCAGCTTAAACTTCGACTCCGGCCTGTAAGTCCGCACGGCCTCGCCCCAGCGATACTCCGTCCCTTGCCGCAGCAAATCGGCTATCCCAACTTCCTGATAGTGCTCGCCAACATATCGCTCTGCCCACGACAGAATGCCCATTTCCGACTCGCGATCACCCAGCCACGAAAGCTGGTCATCCACCAGGACGATAAACCGCGGCCTCGCGGTCTCGATTTCTGAAATCATCTCGCGCTGCATCATGGGAGCGAACGGCTGCGGTTCGACCAGAGGATACACATAAACGTAACCCGTGGCCGAGTGCCGGTTGGCGTAGAAGTAAATCTCCGGCTCCGAACCGATAACCGCGATGCGGTCATCGGGCGACGAATGCGCCGAAATAAAATCGGCAATCTTCAACGCTTCCGGGAAAGGATTCGGGCCATAAATGAGGTGGCAGGCGGCGAGGGGGTCGGTGTGAAAAAATAGCTTCGCCTCCCGCGCCATCGATAACCCGAAAGCCACCGCGAAAATTGCCGGAGGAACCAGAACCGCCCACGGGTTGCCGCCTTCAGATTGCAACAGTGTTGTCGAAATCCCCACCGCCGCGCCGCACAGCAACGACACCGCCGGCAGAAGCAGAACGAAATAGTGATTGCGGAAATAAAGTCCCGGCGAGACGGCGACAAAGGAAAATGCGAGAAAAGAAAAAAGAAAGACCGTATAGTTTCGCTGCTTCGGACTCCACAAAGAAACGATTGCCCCGGTCGCCGCGATAATCCAGAGCAGCGCCGCCGGCCGGATCACCTCGCTGCCGGTCTGCGCCAGGAATTCCAGGCCTTCCGCCAGTGTGACGCGGGCGGCGTACTTCTGCGCATAAGCAAACGTCCAGAACCAGAATTTATCGAAGACTCCGGCTTGCAGCATGAACAGGCAGGTCAGCGCGAAAGGAATGGCCGCGGCAAAGATGAGCATTCCAGCCGAAGCGCTAAACCGCCTCCACTCGAATCCCCGCTGGCGCTCGCTATAGGCCAAATAGAACAGTGCGAAGAACGTGAAGAGCAGGCCGGGTTGCTTCATCAGAAACGCCAGCCCGAGCAGCAATCCGCTCAGGAAAAACATGCTTTGCTTCTGCGAATCGATCGCGCGCAGCAACAGCAAAATTCCCGCCAGCGCCGGCAACGCCACGAACTGCGTCGCGTGGCCCGCCAGGCCGAGCACTGAAGGCTCAAGGGAAAGCAGCGCGAAACTTGCCGCCGCCACAACTCCGGCGAGCCTTCCGAACAATCTCGCCGCAAGAAAATAAGTCAGGACGATGGAAGCCGCATTTACCAGCAGCAATCCCAGATGCGCGCCCACTTGCGTCTGCCCGAAAATGGCGGTGAACAGCGCGTATGCGGCCGCCGTACCCGGCAGCTTCATGCTGTAGCAAAGCTTGAAGGGATTGATGCCGTGAAGAATCAGTTGCCCGGCGTAGGCGTACTCGCCTTCATCGCGCTCCAGCGGAAAACTGAGAAACCGGATGCGGATAAAGGCAAACAACGAAATCACTCCTGCCAGGCCGGCAAAAGGCAGCCACACGGGAACCGCGAAAGCCGGCTCTCTACCCTCACTTTGGACTGCTTTCGTCTGAGGTTTTTCAGCAATGGCGATGGCATTTCCACTTCGCATGCGGCGCGGGCCGGGAGATGATTTGCGGTTCACGATGATTGGAATCGGTTCAATGGGCCGCCGTGACGACCGCAACGGAAGGCAGGGGAATATTAGGGTCCAGGTTTCGCGCCCGCGCGAACGCTCGCTGTGCTTCGTCAACCCGCTCGCGCTCGTAGAACAACAGCCCCAGCCGCGCATACGCCGCCGCGCTCGGCTGTGACTGGACCAGTGCCAGGATTTGGTTGGTCAGGCGGTCGATGGCGCCCGAATCGGCTGCCAGCGACCGTCCCACATTTTCGCGTTCGCCCTCCGTGTCTCCCAGTTCCAAATCGACAATGCCCACGTTCGCGTACGTCACGGCGAGATCGTTCGCGTTCAATCCCGTAAAGCCGATCTTTCGCAAACCTTGCTGCGCTCGCAGGGCCGCCCGATATTCCTGAAGCGAGTCCTGAAGCTGTCCCTGGTCCTGAAGGTAGGCCGCCACTTGCAGGTCGGCGACTACGTCGAGCGGCTCCAGATGCGCGTATTTGCGCATGTGAATCATGGCTTCTGGATAACGGTTCAGCCGGATCAACTCGTTCGCCAGCATGTGCTCGGCCACGGAATTTTTCTCCGTCACCGCAACCCCATGGGTCCAGACGTCCAGTGTATTGTCCCAATGCGAAAGCTGGCTCCATGTTACGGCGGCAAGCGCCGCCACTGAAATTCCCGCGCCCAGCGCGCGTGCATAAAGCGGAAGTTGCCAGCTAGCCGCGATCTCGTTTGCCCCCCATACAGCCATTACAAAAACGCCAATGAGAGGAATGTACGCATAGCGGTCGGCGACGACCTGCATTCCCACCTGCACGATCCCGATGATGGGAACCGCTGCCCCCAGAAACCACAACCACCCCACCGCCAGATAGGGCGAAGAATGCCGTCGTCTCCATGCCAGCACGGTCATCAGAACAAGGACGAGCCCCGCCGCCGCAGCCTGCCACCATGGTAAAGTGCGCCCCGGATGTGGATAGATCAAGGCCAGGCTGGCAGGCCAGACCATTTTGAACAAGTACACGCCGTAGGCATACACAGCGCTTTCCAGGCGAACACTCAAGGGCAATGCGTCAGTTGGAACTACGCCGACGGCCTGCGCGATAAGCGTGATCACCGCGCTGCCGGCAGAAAGAACAAACAAAGGAATTTTTTCCTTGATCAAGTCCTCTGCCGATCGCTGCGGCACGGGAAAAGTCTCAGAATGTTCGCTCCATCCTTCAACCCTCTGGAACGGCCAGTAATCGAGCAGAAGCAGAACAAACGGCAACGTAATCACCATCGGCTTCGAGGCCAGCCCGAGTACAAACAGTACCGCAACAACCACGTAGCGTCGCAGCTCTGGCTTGCGGACGTACCATCCATACGCGCCTATAGCCAGGAAGAAAAACAGCGTACTCAGCACGTTTTTTCGCTCGGCCACCCAGGCCACGCTCTCAACATTCAGCGGATGCGCCGCGAATAACGCCGCTACTGTCGTGCTGCGCCACAGCGCGCCGGTAACACGCTGTAGCAGCAGGAACAGCAAAACCACGTTGATGGCGTGAATAGTGACATTGGTCCAGTGGTGGCCGCCGGCGTTCCCGCCATAAATCTGCCAATCGAAGGCGTGGGAAATCCAGGTAAGCGGATGCCAGTTGGTTTGCTCCGTCGAAGTCAGCGACCAGCGGAACGTGTCCCAGGTCAAACCTTGCTTTACGTGTGCATTTTCAAAAACGTAGTCCTGATCGTCGTAATAGAGAAACTGAAATTTCCCCACCCGGCTATAGAGGGCCACGGTCAGCACCGCCAGTCCGAGAGAAACCCATGCGATCTGCCTTGAAAACGAGCGGGTCGCCGCTGCTGGCGTCAGCGAACGAACAGGCTTGCGGGCCGCGGCAGCTTGTGGCCGGGGAGCGGCGCGCTTTCGTTTTCGGGAGGCTGTCTTGACTGCCATGGCTGGAATCGAGTTGAACCCTCGATTCCGTTACCATACCGAAAAATTCCCGGCTCCGGCGGCTACAGCAAAAATTAACAAACTGTTAATATTGCGGCCCTTCTCTTGTAACCGACTCCGAGCGATACTGGACGCTGTCTAATAATCCCCCTGTTTCAGGAGACGTTATGCTCCGACGTTCGCTTCTGGCTTCCGGATTTCTTTTCGCCTTGTTGTGCGCGGCACCTTTCGCGTCGGCCAACTCTTTTGATCTTCTGACTTTCCAGGGACTGAAGCCTGGAGCGCCCGTGGCCAATTTCTACAACGGCGGCAGCGGGGTGGCAAATACTCCGAATTTCGGCATTACTTTCTCTTCCAATGTTTTCGCCATGCCCGTCCTGAGCACGATCACTCCGCCGCCCAACTCCATGCCGGGAATTTATTTCAATAGCGGCACATCCGCCTACATGAACGTGGCTAGCGGCTTCCAGAATGGCATCAACTTCTTCTACACGGCGACAGCCGTGGAGGTCGTAACCATCTGGAGCGGAACTTCCGGCACCGGCACCGCGCTGGCAACGTTTGTTCTGTCTCCGAATGACTCCGGTTGCGCCGGCAATGGCTACTGCAATTGGACGAGTATCGGCATCAGTTTCTCCGGCACGGCCCAGTCGGTGACCTTCACCGGTACTGCCAATCAACTCGGTTTGGCCGACATGGCCGTTGGACAGAGCAAGAGCGTCTTGCCCGAACCGAACTCGATGATCCTGCTTGCAACTGGCATGGCAGGCGTATTCGGACAGCGGCTGCGGCGCTTTATCAAAGGCTGAATACATCCCAATCTTCTTGTGAAGGCCGGCGCGAGTCGGCCTTTTTTTTTGACCCTTTGCGCCCCGCGCTTTTCACATACAATCTGTGGGCATGAAGCGCAAGACTGCGTCCACACTCTTACTCCTGCCACTTTTGTTCGCCATAGGGTGCAAGAACCACAATTCCGCTTCGGAAAAAGTTCTGCGCGTCGCGATGATTCCCTCTACTGATCCCGGCAAAATCGTTCGCGAAAGCCAGCCGCTTGTGGATTACCTTCAGAAGGAGACCGGAGCCCGTGTCGAACTCGTGGTCCCGACCAACTATGCGGCTGTGGTTGAAGCCATCGCCAACGGTCAGGTCGACATCGCTTATCTCGGGGGATTCACTTTTGTGCAGGCTTCCAGGCGGGCGGGCGTGCAGCCGCTGGTGCAGCGCGAGCGCGATCAGAACTTTCACAGCGTCTTCATCACGCAACCCAACTCGCGCATCAACTCCCTCGCCGATTTGAAGGGGCGCACGTTTGCCTTCGGCGACGTCAACTCGACCTCCGGCCATCTGATGCCCGCGTACTTCATGCGCGCCGCAGGAGTCGATCCGTCCGCATTGGCCAAGACTGTTTATAGCGGCGGCCACGACGCCACCGCCCTCGCGGTCGCCAACGCCAAAGTCGATGCCGGAGCCATGGATGAACTCGTCTTTGGCAACATGATGAAAGCGGGTAAAATCACGCCCGCCCAGGTGAGGGTTTTCTTCACCACGCCTCCGTTCTTCGATTACGTCTGGGTCGCCCGCCAGAGCATCGATCCAGAACTTCGCGACGGCTTTGCCCGCGCTTTCCTGGGACTCGATGCTTCCAAGGCGGAGCACAAAGCCTTGCTTGATCTGCTGAACGCGACCAGGTACGTTCGCGCCGATGGCGCGAACTACGACAAGTTGCGGCAGGCGGCGCGCGACGAAGGGCTGCTCCAGTGATTTACTCGCTTGATCGCGTCAGCAAGCTTTTCCCCCAGCGCCGCCAATCGCTGGAGGCCCTTCGCGGGGTCACGCTCCAGGTGAATCCAGGCGAACAGATCGCGCTCCTTGGCCAGTCCGGAGCAGGGAAGACAACGCTGTTTCGTCTGCTGAATGCCACCTTGCGTCCGAGCGCTGGTTCTCTGGTGTTCGATGGCCGCGACACTTCTTCGCTTTCCGCCGCCGAGCTGCGGGCAATGCGCCGGCGAGTGGGTACGATCTATCAGCAGCACAATCTTGTCCCGTCTTTGACCGCATTTGAAAACACGCTTTGCGGGGCGCTCGGTCGCATGTCTTTTTTTGCCACGCTCCGCGGCATGTTTCAACCGGGCAAATCGGATTCAGAATTCGCTGTGCGCGCGTTGGAACTGGTGGGCCTGGCCGACAAACGTTCTTCCCGCGCCGATGAACTTTCTGGCGGGCAGCAGCAGCGCCTGGCTGTCGCCCGCGTGCTTATGCAATCGCCCGATGTCATCCTCGCCGACGAACCCACAGCCTCTCTCGATCCTGAATTGGCCGAGACAATGACCTCGCTTCTGTCCAGGCTGGCGACAGACGCCCACAAGACGCTGATCATGGCGGTTCACAAGGTTGACCTGGCAACGCGATATTTCCCTCGCGTCATCGGGCTTCGCGCTGGCGGCCTTTCTTTCGATGTTCCTTCGTCCGAGATACGCGACGATCTTCTGGCAAGCCTGTACGCGCGAAACGGCAAGCCGGCTGGCGAAAATAATGTCGACCACCTCCAGCACAAACTTCGCTGCGGTTGACGGCGTCTCTCTGCGCCCGCGGCTCCTGACCTTTCGCCGCATACTGTCTGCTCTCGCCGCGATTGCCGCGCTGGCCATCTCGTGGAAATTCGCCGAAGTCGATCTTTCACTTTTGTTCCGGCCCGCCACTGCTGCTGCCATCTGGACCTTCGTGGCCCATTCCTTCCCGCCCGATCTGTCCCCGCCATTTCTGCGCACTGTTCTGCAGGCCACCGCGCAGACCGTGGCTACCGCGGTTGCCGGTACACTTCTTTCCGTCGTGTTCGCTGTGCCGCTGGGGATCCTGGCCACGGGCACGCTTTGGAACCGTGGAGTGCTGGTTGCGGCCGAGGGTCGCGCCGCCTACAAGGCAGGTTGGATTGTGAATCGGCTAGCGCGCGCTTTATTGGGATTCCTGCGCGCTGTGCCCGATCTGATGTGGGCCTTGCTCTTTGTCGCAAGCGTCGGCCTTGGCCCGCTTGCCGGTACGCTTGCCCTCGCCGTGTCGTATGGCGGGATTCTCGGCCGCGTGTACGCCGACGTCTTCGAACATGTCGATCCCCAACCCCTCGAGGCTATTCAGTCCACCGGCGCCACCCCCATGCAGATTTTTCTCCGCGGAATCTGGCCCCAGGCTTTGCCCCATCTCACTGCCTACACGCTCTATTCGTTTGAGTGCTGCCTGCGCGCCGCAGCCGTGCTTGGATTTGTCGGCGCAGGCGGTATCGGGTATGAGATCAGCGTGTCGATGCGGTTATTCGATTACGGCCAGGTCTTGACGCTTCTGCTTGTTTTCGTTCTCCTGCTGACCCTGATCGATGCTGCCAGCCGCCATGTGCGCGCGCGCCTTGCTGAAACGTCGCGCAACCCCGCAGCCGAATATGTTTCGAACGAAAATCAAACGCTGCCTCCGAAGTTTGTCAGCCGGCCCCGGGGCCTCGCCCTGCCGATCACTGTTCTACTCGTGGTTTCTTATAGTTTCTTTGTTGCCGGGTTCTCTCCTGCCGCCCTGAGTCAGGCCCATCTGGCCACTCTCATGGAATTTGTGGGCCGAATGTTCCCTCTGGACTTGAGCTGGAGTTTCCTGAAGGGCCTCGGCGTTCCTCTCGTCCAAACCATCGCGACTTCTCTCATGGGAACCCTGGCGGGCGTGGCGCTCGCCTCCGTCCTGGCGATTCCGGCCACATCGACACTCACATTGTTACGCGCCGACTCACCTGGAAGGCACGGTTTTCCGCAGCGCGCCTTACGCTGGGTTTTCTTCTATGGCGCCCGCTTCGTGCTGAATGTCCTGCGCTCCATCCCTGAGCTCGTATGGGTCCTCATCTGCATCATCGCCGTGGGCATCGGCCCCTTCGCCGGTACGATTGCGCTTGGATTGCACACTGCCGGCGTGCTGGGCAAGCTCTACGCTGAAACCATGGAGGAAGTGCCGCTCCGGCCAATCGAAGCGTTACGGTGCCTCGGCGCAAGACCGCTGCAAATCTTGCTGTGGGCGATCTGGCCACAGGCGCGGCCTTTGCTGGCGAGCTACAGCGTTCTGCGCTGGGAAAGCAACCTGCGCGCCTCTACTATTCTGGGATTGGTCGGCGGCGGCGGTTTAGGACAGGCGATCTACAACAATGTTCAACTCGGCTTCTATCCTCGACTGACCACTCTTATCCTTTTGGTTTACGGGTTGGTCTTAGCCTGCGACTGGATCGGGGAGCGGCTCCGCCTCCACGTTGCATAACGCAAGGCCGGCAGAATTCAGGAAAGGCCTTCCAGTATCCGCACATCGCGCTCCACCGCCCCTTCCAGCAGTTTTCGCGCCGACTGATACGCGGCGCCCTCGTAAGTCGCAATCGCCTGAGCGGGACTGTCAAATTCGATTACCACGGATCTCTCCTTTACTCCCGCCTCATACGCCTTGACCGCCGAACCGCGCGCCACAAAACGTCCGCCGCCCGCCTGGATCGCGGGTCCCGCCAGCTTGGCGTATTGAGCCAGTGCTTCGGGATTCGAAACGCTGCGGTAGAAAGTAATCCAATATCCCTTGGGCATAAGCCTCCATTCAAATTAATGCGGGCTGGTCACAGCGGTAATTCTTGGCCGCTCTGTTCGCGCACCATATATTCGGCGTACCAGGCAGGCCAATTCGGATCTGCCGCGCCGATGCGCTTTTCGTGTTGACCATGCGCGGCCTCCGCTCGCCGGAGCGCACTCGCCAAGTCGCTTACCGAAGTGAACGATGTAGCGCCGGACTCGATGCGGCCCGGCAGACGGGTGGTGACCTCCTGCAGCACCCAGCTGTTGCCGTCAGGATCGCTGAACACCGCGCGCGAGCTGTAGCTGCGGCGCTGGGGATCGGGGCCATTCACTGGGCCGCCAGGCCCCAGATGAAAGATCTCTCCTACGTCAATGCCGGCGGCTACTAGTGCGCTGCGCGCAGCTTCAATGTCGGAAACGATCAGATATCCTTTGCCCGAGCCGGGCGCGGCGGCGGTGAGCATTTTTCCGAATTGTACCGAACACGCCGATCCGTGCGGCGTAAGCTGCACCACCCTGAATCCGGTGTCGAAGGAAAAGTCGGCGTCGAGCCGCCATCCCAGCTTTGTGTAGAACGCCTTCGCGCGATCCACATCCGCAACCGGGAGAACGATTACCTCAATCTTCAGGTCAAGCCGGGCCGCGGTGGCGGCGCCGTTGGATTCATGATCGACCGCACTGATAGTCGCCATATGGCCTCCTAACTCAATTCCCCGAAGTCAAGTCCGTGCCTTTCAAGCTCTCGTTCACAACGGAACGCCGACGAGTGTAATCAGGCTACGCTGCGCTGGCCGATCTCGCCGGGCCGTTCCGTGCCTCGATGGCTTTAACGGAATTGTCAAACGCCTTTGCCAGAACTCCTTTGCCGATGCTGCCGACTATAAGGCCGACGAGCCAGCCCTTCAGGTTTTTGCCCTCGCGCACCGTGACCAGGTCGATGTCGGTCAACCCGTCGGGGCGGCGCGTGAAGGTGTAGGTGTGTCCCGAATCGCCTCCCCAGGTGTTGGAATCGGTCGTCGTGAGGACGACACGATCGGGATTGGACCAGTCATAGTGCAGGCGTTCCCAGATGCCCCGCGAGCCTTCCCTGACATCGGCGTACGTGGGACCGCGGTCGTACACCTTCATGTAATCGTCGGTGCTGTTGCCGAAGAGCTTTCCCCGGCCCGGCCCGAAGTCGGTGAGCCCGGCGATGTATTGCTCAGGCGTCAAGGTGGTCGTCTGGTGCAGGTGGATCGTAGACATGCATGTTCCCCTTCCGTTACTCAGGATAAATTTGGTTTTTGGTTTCTCCGGTCAATAAAGCAGGCATCGGCCCGGCTAGGCCGCGACGAACTGCTGCCCTCCGTCAATGTCGTAAGTTGCGCCCGTTAGCGCCGTGTTGCTCATGATGTGGATCGCCAGCGCCGCCACGTCCGCCGGGCCTACAACGCGATGGATGGGAAGCATGGCGCGAAGCTGATCGCGGCGTTTCTCCAGTTGATCGCCCAGCAGGTCCGCCGACAAGGGCGTGTCCACGAAACCGGCCGCAATCAGGTTCACCCGCACCGGCGCGATTTCCAGCGCCAGGTTGGCGGTGAGTGCGGGCAGAGCAGCCGTCACCGCGCCTGTAATGGTCATGCCCAGGGCGGGGCGCCGGCCGCCCGTGCCGCCCATGAAGATCAGCGTTCCTCCCGGCCTCATTTTGCTTGCCGCGCTGCGGGCAACATAAACCATCTGTAACAGGTGCTCCCCGAAAAGGCCGCGGATGGTCGCGAAATCCAAATCGGCCAGGCGTCCGTAATACGGCCGGCCCGCCGTTACCATCACATGATCGATTGCGGTCAGGTCGCGGAAGAACCGTTCGATCTCTGCCGGATCCTCGGCATTAAAAGCCGCGGTGCTCTGCGCGTCGACTTCGCGTGCGGCTTGCTCCAGGTGTTCCCGATTGCGGGCGGCCAGAATGACATTCGCCCCTTCCGCTCGCGCTCGCCGCGCGGTTTCAAGCCCAATACCCGAACTGCCGCCGATGACTACAACAGTTTGCCCAAGCAGTTCTGGTTCGCGTTGAGCGCGGGTGGTTGCAGTTGCGGTCTCCATGCTTTCTCCATCCTGGGCAGATCGATCGAATGTTGCAGGGGCCAGTTTGAATCCCTGTTTTTTGTCCCTGTCTGAAGATGCCGGAGCCAACCTTTCGATGCGAAAATAACCTTCGTATCCCGGCGTGGTCAGGTTCCCGGCGTCCGAATCTCGTGCTCTCTCTGTTTCTAACGACCACCGAGGAGAACGCGGCCAACCCTACTACCGGTACGCGCATTCCGCTCGAGGGGTGTTCCAGGGCGGTGAAGTCATCGAGAACCAAGCTCGGATGAGGCATCCCAAGCGGGCAGATTCTCGATCTAAACGTGCGTAACGCTTTAACACTTTGCTCTCAGCTAGATACAAGATTCCACACAAACTTCCGCAAAACCGTACGGGCTCTCCAGAAACGCATCTATAATCGTGGAAGTTGTTTTGTGCTCGATACTTAACATTCCGCGGTTGAGCGACATCGATGGCAGCGAACTTGCTAGCAGATCAAATCGAGGTAGGTTCGCCAGCCGACCAGCGAACCACCCGCCAGGTTCCAAGTTCGCCGTCCACAGCCATGAACCGTGAAAATCTGGTGCGCTCGGTTGCTGTCGTCCTGTTTCTGTTGACAGTGGCAGCGGTCGTGTTCGCCGGGTTCAACTTCAACGCCGAGTGGAAATTCACTGTCCCGGATGACGGCGTTTGGTGGGTCGAGCACGACGGGCATCTTTTTGCCGACCGGGTCACTGCCGGGGGCCCGGGGGCCAAGGGCGGCATCAAGTCGGGCGACCAACTGGTTTCGCTTAACGACCAGCCCGTCCAGAACATTTCCGGCCTCGAGCGGCAGCTCTACCACACGGGAGTCTGGTCCAAAGCTTCCTACTCGCTTTTGCGGCAGTCGGTTCCCCTCGATGTCAGCGTTATTCTGGGAACGGCTGAGCGTTCCCTGAACACCTGGCTGCGCCTGATCGCCCTGATTTATCTCGGCATCGGCCTCTATGTTCTGCTGCGCCGCTGGACCGCTCCCGGATCCACGCATTTTTACATCTTCTGTCTGGTTTCGTTCGTTGCATATTCCTTTAAATACACCGGAAAACTCAACGATTTCGACTGGACCATCTATTGGGGAAACATCGCCGCCAGCGTGCTGCAACCGGCGCTGTTTCTTCATTTCGTCCTGACTTTTCCGGAAAAGCGCCAGATCGTACGCAAGCATCCCTGGGTGCTCGGCCTGGTTTACCTTCCCGGAGCACTGCTGTTGGCGACTCACGTTGCGGCCATGCTTTGGCTCCAGGCCAGCGAACGGTTGCGCTGGAACCTGGACCGGTTGGAAATGGCTTACGGCGCGGCGCTGTTCCTTTCCGCTGCGGTTGTTCTTTGGTACAGCTACCGGCGGGCCAGCACCACGATTCTGCGCCAGCAATTAAAGTGGGTCACGCGCGGAACCATTCTGGCGATCGTTCCCTACACGCTGTTTTACGTTCTTCCCTACCTCATGGGGTCGCTGCCGGGCCCGGGCATGAAGATTTCCGCCCTGTCGCTGGCCCTGCTGCCGCTGACGTTCGGTTACGCCATCTTCCGGTACAGGTTGATGGATGTTGATCTCATCTTCAAGCGCGGGGTGGTCTACACTCTGGCTGCCGCCATCGTCGTGGGACTGTACTTCGGCCTGGTGGCGGCGGTGGCGCTGCTGGTCCACAACTGGCAGCCCAGTTCGGGGCCCCTGGGTTTGATTCTGGCGGTTGTGGTCACCGCGCTGCTTTTCGATCCCGTCCGCAAATGGATTCAGGACCACGTCGATCAATTCTTTTATCGCGCCCGCTACGACTATCGCCGCACCTTGCTCGAATTTGGCCGGGAGTTGAGTTCAGAAACCAATATCGACGCGATGTTGTCCGCGCTCGTCGACCGCCTCTCGCACACGCTTGGCGTCGATCGCATGGCCATTTTTCTGGCGGGAGAAAAGCCCGGCGAGTTTACCCTGGCTAAATCGTTCGGCATCTCCTCGCCGGGAAACGTCGATCTTTCCTTCCTGACGGCGCCGCGTCCGCAGCAGGCCGGCCATCTGTTCTTTGAAAACACGCACCATGCGCCGCGCGAGGCGTTCAGCGCCCAGCAGACCATCGCCCGCCTCGATCTCAACTACTACATCCCCTGCCACGCCCAGAAGAAGACCATCGCCGTGCTCGGCCTGGGCAAAACCATGAAGGGCGATTTTCTTTCCAGCGAAGACATGGAACTGCTGGAAACCCTTGGCGGGTACCTCGGCATCGCCATTCAAAACGGACAGCTCTACGCCTCATTGCAGCAGAAGGTCGCCGAATACGAGCGTCTGAAAGATTTCAACGAAAACATTGTGGAATCGATCAACGTGGGCGTCATGGCGCTCGATATGCAGGACCGCATCGAGAGCTGGAACGCGCAAATGGAAGTGATGTACGCCCTGCCGCGCTGGCAGACCCTGACCCAGCCGTTGCACGCGATTTTTCCCGCGGAGTTTACCGACGAATTCAATCGCATCCGGCATGAGACCGGAATCCGCAATCTGTACAAATTCCGGCTGAAAACTCCCGCGGGCGAAGTCCGCACGCTCAACATCGCCATCGCCCCGCTGGTCACCCGCAAGTTCGAGGTTATCGGGCGGCTCATCATCATGGACGACATCACCAAGCGGGTCGATCTCGAAGCCCAGGTCTTTCAGGCCGACAAGCTCTCGTCCATCGGACTGCTCGCCGCCGGCGTCGCGCATGAAGTTAACACGCCCCTGGCCGTCATTTCTTCTTATACGCAAATGCTGGCCAAGCAGCTTCAGAACGACACGCAGAAATCCGGCCTGCTGGAAAAGATCACGCGGCAGACTTTCCGCGCCTCCGAGATCGTCAACAACCTGCTGAATTTCTCCCGCACCAGCGGCACAGAAATCGGCGACGTTGACGTAAACAAAGTGATCGCTGAAACCCTGGCCTTGCTCGAGCACCAATTTAAAGTCGCAAAAGTAGAAGTGAAACGCGAACTGATGTCGCCCTTGCCGTCAATTCAAGGTAATCCCGGCAGATTGCAGCAGGTGTTTCTGAATCTGTTCCTGAATGCGAAAGACGCCATGTCCGGCGGCGGCACCTTGAGCATTTGCACTTCGAATGGCGAGGGCGTCACCGTTTGCATTTCCGACACCGGCACCGGCATTGCACCCGAGCATATTCAGCGGATTTACGATCCCTTCTTCACCACCAAAAATGCGCCGCGCGAGGGCCAGCCCCGCGGCACCGGCCTGGGCTTGTCGGTCACCTACGGCATTATTCAGGAGCACGCGGGCAAAATCCGGGTGGAGAGCCAGCCCGGCGCGGGCACCACTTTTACTCTCGAGTTCCCTTTGAGCAGGAAGGCAGTCCATGTCTGATACGGCGGTCATTTCGCGCAATCTTTTGAATGGCAACCCCGGCTTGGGTGGGGCGGTGCTCATCATTGACGATGAGGCCGAGATTCGCGAATCGCTGCAAACCCTGCTCGAAATGGAAGGCTTCGCTGTGGAAACTGCGCCCACCGGCGAGGCTGGATTGCAGCGCATTGGCGAGCATCCTTTCGATCTTGTTCTGCTCGATCTCGCCCTGCCCGGCCGCGACGGCATGGAAATTCTCGCCGAAATCCGCGCCCATGAAACCCGCCTGCCGGTCATCATGATCACCGCCTACGGCACGGTAGAAAATGCGGTTCGCGCCATGCAATCGGGCGCGGCCAACTTCGTGCAAAAGCCGTGGGACAACGAAAAACTTCTGGCTGATGTTCGCGCGGCCATCGGCTGGCGCCGCGCGGAAGAAGAAAACGTTCAGCTCAAGCGGGCCCTCAAGCAGCGCTACAACTTCGAAAACATCGTGGGCAAAAGCGAGGCGATGCTGAAAATATTCGACCTCGTAGCCCAGGTGGCCAACAGCCGTTCCACCGTGCTTCTGCAAGGCGAGAGCGGAACCGGAAAGGAAGTCATCGCCAAGGCCCTGCATTTGAATTCTCCCCGCCGCGATAAACCCTTTGTCCCCGTCAATACCGGCTCCATGCCGACCGATCTTTTGGAATCGACATTGTTCGGCCATGTGAAGGGCGCGTTTACCAGCGCCATCGCCTCGAAAAAAGGCCTGTTCGAGATGGCTGACAAGGGCACGTTGTTTCTCGACGAAATCGCCACGATGGGCATCGACACCCAGGCGAAAATTTTACGCGTCTTGCAGGACCGCCGGTTTATGCACCTGGGCGGCGTGCAGGAGGTCCAGGTCGATGTGCGCATCATCGCCGCCACCAACGTTGATTTGCGCCAGGCGGTGCGTGAAGGCAAGTTCCGGGAAGATCTTTTCTACCGCCTCAACGTCATTACCATCGAACTGCCTCCGCTCCGCCAGCGCAAGGAAGACATTCCTCTGCTGGTTGATTTCTTCCTGAAAAAATATGCCGAGGAAAACGACCGCCCGGCCCGCCACATTGCCGCCGAAGCTTTGCGTCCGTTGCTGTCTTATTCCTGGCCGGGCAATGTGCGCGAACTGGAGAACGTGATCGAACGGGCGGTTGTCTTGTCTTCCGGCGCCGATATCGGAATTGAACTGCTTCCCGACAACCTGCTCGGCCGCGGGGCGGCCTTCACTCTCCACGACCCTCCGGTTGACGCCTCTTTGTTCGAAATTGTTGAAGACGTCGAGCGGCGCATCATTGTCGACATGCTGGAAAAATGCAACTGGAACCAGACCGAAGCGGCCGAGCACTTCAAAGTCCCGCTGTCTACCTTGAACCAGAAAATCCGCCGCCTGAATATCGAGATCAAGAAAAAATCCCGCACCTAGCCGCTTTCATCGGCTAACTCACGCCCTTCCCCATCATCCTTAACTTGCGGTAATCTGTTTTTTCGGAGAAAGTAGATTGCGCTACCTTGATCGCCTGCAGCCCCTCGCGTTATTCGCCATGCGCCTGACCCTTGGCGCGGTGATGATGGCCCACGGATACCAAAAAGTCTTTGGCGGCCTGCATCACTATCAGCAGTTCATTTCCGGCCTTGGCCTTCCTGCCTGGAGCGCTTATCTCTCCGCCTTCAGCGAATTTTTCGGCGGCCTGCTGCTCCTGATCGGGCTGTTCACCCGCTTTGCCGCGCTGGCCATCTGCGTCGATCTTTGTGTCGCCATCGCCAAAGTACATTTTCACCACGGGCTCACCGGGAACATGGGATGGGAACTGCCATTGTCACTGGCCACGCTTGCCTTCGGGCTGATCTTCTTCGGCGGCGGTCCCATTGCCCTTGATCACATCCGCGCCCCCGGCGGCGGCGGAAAGTTGAAGTAACGCTCCATTGAACTGAACTCTCGTATTGTTCCCGCGCAACTTCGTTCCCGGCGCAGGGTTTCAGTTTTTTGGTTCATCCCGGGCGCGGATTCGTGCGCGTTGACGTTTCTTTACAAGTAAACGTGCCCGGTTGAATCTTAGCTCCGGGTATAAGTATGATGGCTTTAGACACCCATCAGCATCTCGAACCGAGCGCAGGCGCATCATACCGCCTGCGAAAGAATTTTTAGGAGGCTTCTCTTGAGAAAGTTCACGCTCCTGGCAGTTTCTTGTGCGCTGTTTTTCTTCGCCGGTGCCGCATTCGCCCAGCAGGTCGACGTCTTCATCGGCGGGGGGACGCTGATTTCCTCTACTGGAACCGATCCGAACACCTTGAATCCACCGGAAAGGGGCGGGCTGTACCTGAATCTGGGGGGCGACGTCGTGATCCATCAGAGAGTCGGTTTCAACGTGGAAACAGCTTGGCGGGCCACGCAAGGAACGTACGGCGTCAATACCGGCCTCAATTATCGGCCCATCCTCACCGACTTCAATCTGCTCTATCAGCCAAGGCTGGGGAAGAAGGCGGGGGTAGATCTTCTCGCAGGTATTGGCGCAGGAGATACCCGACTTTATGCGCAAGGCATCAACGGGCTCTCCTCGGGCGGGTACGCCAATTACGTCAGCGCCGACCATTTCATGGAACACTTGGGCGTTGGCATTCGCTACTATGTCTGGAAGCACGTTTTCGTACGCCCTGAATTTCACTACTATCACATTCAGAGCAACACCAACCCTATACAAAACGGGTTCTTCAGCTCGGACAATGTCTTTCGCGCTGGGGCTTCGGTCGGCTACACTTTCGGCGGCGGCGACTAGTCTGCCGCTGTGCGCGTCCGGGAAGCCGTGATGTATTCTGTCTCGCAGGCGGGCCTTTCGCCCGCCTGAAGATTTCTGCGCGTCACTTAATCACCACTTGCCCAGGGGGCCGTATTGAGAAAGTTTGCGTTTACTTTTATCGCCTGCGCCGCACTCGCATTCGGCGCGCTTGCTCATGCTCAGCAGACTGATGTTGGCGTCGGCGGCAGTACATTATTTTCCAGTGCGCCGCCCATCGGCGTGGTCAACTTCCAACCGCCCGCCGAAAACGGCGGCACCTACATCAACCTCAGTTTCAACACCGTGCGGTGGGCCCATCACCTGGGATTTCAGGCAGAAACGGCCTGGCGTTACCACGTAGCCCGCTTTGCCAACGGCACCGAGACCTATCGCCCGATCTTTACCGACGTCGACGCGCTTTACCGCTATCACGCCCGCAACCGCGTGGATATCGACTTCCTTGGCGGCGTCGGCATCGACAGCACGCGCTTTAATCTCATTTCCACCTGCTCCATTCCCGGATGCCAGGACTACACCAGCACCAACCATTTGATGGAAACTCTGGGGGTTGGAGTCCGCTATCGCGCCTGGAGGCATTTTTTCGTGCGCCCGGAGCTTCACTACTACCACGTGCAGAACAATGACGCGTTTCACACCGACAACCTGTTCCGCGCCGAGGTCACCGTAGGCCGACTGTGGGGCAAGTAAGGCCTTCCGCTGAAAAATTCTCTATTGCTTCACGATGTCATTCCGAACTGCCGCGCAGCGGGGGCGGGAAACCTGCTTTTTAAGGTGCCAAATAAAGAAGGCCGGCTGCAATTGGCAGCCGGCCTTCTTCTTGAAAACTTCCGCTCCGCAGCTTACGGCTCCTGTTCGCAAATTTCCGCTTCGTGAATGGCGGCGTCGAGGTGCTCAATGGCCTTTCTCCGGTGGCCGTGGAACTCGCCTTCGGCGTGCTCGAGGTGTTCGCGCGCGTTGCGCATGGCTTCAATCGATTCGTGCACGCGCGGGTGCGGCGGCATCGCCGGGGCCGCTGCCAACGCCGGTGCCGCGGCAACGACCGGAACTACGGCGGACTTCGGACTGGCGGCCGCGGAGAAGGCCAATGTCAAGAGTATGGTTACGAGTATCACGAGACTCAACAGCCCTATCTTCTTCATGCATTCCTCCTCGTCCGAATTCCGGCGCGGACGCCGCCGCTTGATCGTCGCCACGGATTCCCCAATTTCGCGGGACTGCGGCGTATTACTCGCCACAGTATATTCGCTGCCTGGCGAAATCACCTGTGCCTAAGTTGATTCTCATGCCGCGTCAGGTGCCGCTCCGGGATTTCCTTCCCCACCATGCCCACACCGCTAACACAGTCGCAAAGATGGCCAGCAAAGCCAGATCGAATCGCCGCATGAACCCCGCCACAAGATTCCATCGGCTGCCAAAGCTGTATCCCACCAGCGTAATCGCCGTTACCCATATCGCCGCCCCGCCAATGTTGAAAGCGGTGAAGCGCTTCCAGGGCATTCGCAGGACGCCCGCTAGCGGCCCGGCGACAACTCGCATTCCAAACACGAAGCGCGCGAACAGGATCGTGACCGTCCCATACTGCGCAAACAACCGCTCGCTGCGAGCAAGCGTGGTGTCGCTCAAACGAAACACATGGCGGTAACGAAGCAATAGCGCCCGTCCGCCGTAACATCCGATGGCATAGCCGAGATTGTCGCCCAGGCTTGCGGCCAAAGTCGCCGTTACAATCAGCCAGAAAGGCCGCAGTTCATGCCGTGAGTAAGCCAGAAAGCTGGCCATCAGCAGGATGGTTTCGCCCGGAAGCGGCACGCCGGCGTTCTCCAGCAAAAGTCCGGCCGCCACGACCCAGTAGCCGTAACGCACCAATGCTTCGCGAAGGAGTTCGACAAAATGATGGCCCATGCTCGCGTTTCACTCAGCCTGAGAGCTTCTCACGCGCCAGAAAATCGATCAACACGCGGTTGAAATCCTCCGGGCATTCTTCGTAAGGCAGATGCCCGACCCCCGGCAGCATCACGGTTTCGGAATTCGGAAAGTACTTCGCCAACTGCCGCGCCGATGAGGGATAGACCGCTGTGTCCTTTTCGCCCCACAAAAGCAGCGTGCGAACCCCGGCGAGACGGGGAAGAGCTTGTTGCAATTCGCGCAGATCTTTCGTCCAGGTCTGAACAATGCTCAAAGCGTGGTCGAAGAGTCCAGGCTTGGCGAGAGGCGCTTTATAGCCTTCCAGCGTGCCCGGCGGAATGCGCCCCCGGTCGCCATACATCCGCGCGTGCCAGTAAGGATAAAGAAAGTCCATTTGGGGAATAAAACGCCGGAACAGCGCCGACCCGAAGCTGCTGCCGAAAAACGGGGCGATCAGCTTTCCGTGCGCGGAGAACGGATTGACGGGGGCAACCAGAATCAGATTTTCGATTCTCGGTCCGCGGGCAAGACATTCGTCGGCCGCCATCATGGCGACCGCGCCGCCGCGGGACGTTCCCAGAAGGTCAAAATCGGAAATGCTCAAATTCTCGATAAAGCGTACGACCCGTCGCGCCGTTCCTCGCACAGAATGGTCAATGTCCCGCGGACGATCGGAAAAACCTGCGCCCAGCATATCGAGCGCGTAGACCGTGGCATAAGGCGCCAACGCCGGCATGGTGAAGCGCCACGAAAATGAATATCCGAGCAATCCGTGCAGCAAAATCAGCGGACGCCCCGACCCGGCGCGCAGGTAGCGCATCTTTCCGCCGTCCAGTTCCATCCAGCATTCTGCAATCGCATCACCGCTCTGCGGAAAAGGCGGTTTGTAAAGTTCCCGATCTGCCGTCGCTACTCGCAAGCCTCACATCCGATCGTTTCCGTGATCATGTTTTCCCCGGGACAACCGTTTCCCACGCCCCGTATTCTTATTAACAGAACATCGCCTCTGTTCGCTTCACTTGGGGAGCTTCGGCTCCCCGTTTTTCTGCCCGACCGAACAAACATTTTCAATATAGCAGCGCCCATTTCTGTTCCTTACAACGAAACCAATCCGTACGGTCCAACATTTCCCTTGTCTGCCTCTGTGTACTTTTCGTCGCGGTTTTTTCATACAGAAGAAAGCCCGATGGGACTGGTTGATCCCACCGGGCCTCACCTCCGCGGTTTAACTTCTTACAGTTTTCAGTTGATCGTCACCGTCACGGGCGTCGTGTGTACGATAGATCCCGAGGTCCCCGCCACCATCAGCGTGGCCTGTGCTCCAGTCGGTGTAGTGGCATGGTTCGATCCGCTGCTGCCGCAGGCGACCGTGAATATCACGCCCGCCAGCAACAATCCCAGCGTGCCGATCCACATTGCGCGTTTCTGTTTCCTGCGAATTGTGAATACTGTCCCAAACAGGCCCAATCCCGGCAACAGCATCGCCATGGCGCCGCGCGAACCGTAACCCTGGACCGGCGGGGTCGAGGCGGCGCTCACCGTCAGCACTGATGGCGTTGCCCCCGAAATCGCAGCCGGAGAGAACGCGCAGGTCAGTCCCGCCACCGCAGCGCACGAAAGCGAAATCTGCCCGTTGAATCCTCCCACCGCGCTTGCGTTAATCGTGACTTGCCCTGATCCTCCCGGAGCAACCGTCAGACTCTGCGCGGAAAATGCCAGCGAAAAATCCGGGCCTGTGGCCGCCGTTGCAGGCACGAGCGTGGCGAACAGCCCCGTGGTCTGGCTCGCCCCGCCCGCCGTAAAGTACAAAGTATTCGGATCGCCCGTTCCTCCGGCGCCGAACACCATGTCCCACAGCCCCGGGTTCACAATGGCGTGTCCGGACGAATCGGTTACCTGACCAAGGGAATTTCCGTGACTGTCGTAGGCGTTGATTGTTCCGTCGCCGAAGTTGCCGACCAGAATGTCGTTCGAAAACGTTCCAAACGAAGCCGGCGCAGCGACCACTCCCCACGGTGCGTTGAGTGCGCCGCCGGTAGCGAAGACGCTGACGAAGTTTCCGTTCGTGTCGAAAATATCGACCTGCCCTAATCCCGCGCCTACGTTCGGATCGTGCTTGGCCGAATCCTGCTGCGCGTACGCAACATAGATCTGGTTGTTGACGATGTGAATTCCGTGCGGCGCAAAGCCCGCAGGCAGGTTCGGATCGGTAAACGATCCGCTCAATGTTGCGGGAGTGAAGTTGCGGTCGAAAACGTCAACCTTGCCGCTGTTGAAATTCGCCGCCAGAAGGAAAGTTCCCGAGCCGCCATTCAGCAGCGCCAGTCCTTTGTAAACCGCACCCTGCGGCGAGTTATCCACGGCAACTACCGCGTTGCTGGCGCCGGTCCAGTTCGCGATGATTCCGTCTTCCGTGTCGAACAGGAACGTTCCGCCACTGAAGTAGCTGTTGCCGCTGTTGGCGACCGTACCGGTCGGGCATCCCGGCGAGCACGGGTTTACCGATGCGCTCGGGATTCCCACCACCAGCGTCTGCTTGTTTCCTTGTGCATCGTAAAGAGTCGAAGTGCCTCCATTATTGTTGGCGATCCAGAACGGCTGCCCGGGGATAAACGAAATTCCCCAGGGGTTGGAAAGTTGCGAATCGGTGTGAGCGGCGATGCCGCTCGTGTTGGCGACCAGGTTGGTCTGCATGTAGCCGCTCTGAGCCCGCATAAACGAAGGAATGCATAAGATCACGAGCAGCCCGGCGAGAAAAATCCTGTTTTTCACACTGTCCTCCTGATTTGTGAACATCCGTCGCAAACGG
>DATLKM010000401.1:0-7115 GCA_035538435.1 Binatia bacterium | reverse complement strand
TGAAGTCTCCGCTGTAGACGTTCAGTTTTTCGTCGGGAGAAAAAGGAAAGCTGCGGTCTTCGCCGGCCGGATATTCAATTTTGCCGAGGACGATGTCGGTGGGCAGGTCCATTTTGAGGGCAGTTGGAATCAGGAAATCGGAGTGAGGCGTGTTGGAGTTGATGTGGTAACCGGCAGGAACTCGAAAGTCGAGTTTGACGATGGTTTGGGCGGCCCGCTGCGCGGTGACCAGTTCGACGGGGGCGACGGTAAGCGTAGGGGCCTTGCCTAGAGTCTGGGCGATGGCTGTGAGGGCAGGGAGCAAAATCAGGGGCAAAACAAAAAACCGCGAGGGCCTCGACAATCCTCGAAATCTACGCCAGGGCCTTCCAGTAAATCCGGGTTCCGTTTTTTTCGTCATGTCGTTCGTGCTCACCGATGGAAGCGGTCACGTTTGGAACGGTAACTCTGAAGCGATCACTTTTGCGGCTGCAAGACTTGCGCGCTCGTCGAGGCCGCCGGGGCCTCAGCCGGCTTGGTGTTCAGCGCTTTCTTGATTGAATCCTCAATTTCGGCCTTTCCCCGCAGGCCGATAATTCTGTCGACCAATTTGCCGTCGCGTCCAATGAAAAACGTCTCGGGTAAAGCGGGCACGCCGCCGTACTCGTCGCCCACCGCTTCCTTTCCAATCAGAATGGGATAGTTTACTCCCATGTCTTTGGCAAATTTGGCGATGTCTTCTTTACTGGCGTCGTCCATGGCGACGCCGACAATCTGCAATCCCTGGGCCCCGTATTCCTTTTGCAGGTCGACGAACCACGGCATTTCGATCTTGCAGGGGCTGCACCAGGTGGCCCAGAAGTTGAGCAGCACGGCTTTGCCGCGAAGGTCGGAAAGGCGCATGGTTTTGCCGTCAAGCGATTCGAGGGAGAAATCCGGCGCGGGCGCAGACGCCGCCAGCCGCGGCGTACCCGATGACGCCGTGCGGCGGGCGTGGTGATAGCCGACGTAAAGTCCGAGCGCGATCACCAGCGCCACAACGACAAGAGCCAACGGATTGCGATTCATAGCTACTCCATTCACCTTCTCAAACGCCGTCACAAGGCGAAGCGGTTGAGAAATGAAAGCCAGTTCGAGATCAGCGTGAAACGGCCCATCACCAGCAGAATCCCGAGGCCGATCAGCAAAACGCCGGAGGCGACCTCGATCGCGTGCATGTGGGAGCGGAACCGGCTGTAAAACTTGAGAAACCGTTCGATGCCGAGCGCAGTCAGCAAAAATGGCACGGCCAGACCAAGGGAATAGATGGCCAGCAGAAACATGCCTTTGGTCAGCGTGTCCTGCGCCGCCGCCAGCGTGAGAATGCCGGCCAGAATCGGGCCGATGCAGGGCGTCCAGCCGAAAGCGAAGGCGAATCCGATCACGAAAGCGCCGATGGCGTTGCTGCCGCCCTTCAGTTGATGCAGGCGCGTGTCGGAGTACAGCGCTTTGATCTTCAGGATGCCGGTCAAATGCAGGCCGAACAGAATGATGACGACGCCGGCGACGATGGCCAGCTTGTGTTTGTAGATGGCGGCCAGTTGGCCGATTTCGGTGGAGATGGCGCCCAAGGTGACGAACACCACGCTAAATCCGAAAATGAAGGCGACCGAATTGATGAGCACACGGCGCATTAAGCGGCCTTCGGAAGACTTGAGTTCCTCCACGCCCGCACCGGAAATTAAAGACACGTACCCGGGAACCAGCGGCAGAACGCAGGGCGACAAAAATGAAATGAGGCCGGCAAAAAATGCGGCGATGGGAAGCGGCAAACTTGACATGCGTCTTTATTGTACCCGCCGGAGTGCCGGGAGAAAAAACTCCAGCCTTTGCATCTGACGTTTGTCAAGCCCAATAGTTGCAGGGTCACCTTGGGTTGGGGTTCGAATCGGGCGCGCCGGCCAGACCGGGCGTGGAGCCGGAGACGGCTTTGTGCAGCAGACCTAGCGGGATGGCCGCGGTAAGAACCGCGTGGTCTCCGTCCTGCCTGATCTTCAGGCTGTCCAACAGCGCCTTGATGTCGCCGTCTGCATCGGCGGTTCCAGCCGAGTTTTCCGCGGCATGGGTCAGTGCAAGGAAGCTGTTCACTTTATCGGCGATCGTGCGGGCATCGTCTTCACTCGCCGTGACCGCTTCGGCGCGAAGGTGGGCGCTGGCGGGGTGAAAACCCATGAGCAGCGGATTGAAGCTGGCGGAAACGATTACATCGGCGGGATGAGAGAGGAAATCGACGCTGCCGGCGAACGGGGACGAGGAGGGATCGACATGGGCCACAATCCAGACAGGGCTGGAAAGTTGGACGCGCCTATAGTATTTCCGCAGCAGCGCCGGACCGCCGAAGGGGGAAGCCAGCCGCCGGGAACGGTCGACCATGCCCCGAATGACAGTCGCGTCGTCGACGTTGGAAGCTGCGACGGAATCGGGTGACAGAATGGCGACGCGGAAGGTGCGGTTCGCAATGGGGATGCTGTAGATATCGATCGATTCGTAATTGTCGATCACTTTCGCGTGGTGCTTCAGATAAGCCGTCACCTTGCTGAGATCAAATTTTCCAACCACGATCTCCGACGATCGAAGGTCGTCGGGAGACGATTTGTCTCCGGGATAATGCAAAGCGAACGCGGCCTCATCGAGATCGCGTTCGAAGTCAAAACCGGCTTCGTTAATAAATCGCTGGTATTCCGGATCGCGGCTGATGGGCGGCAGTCCGAAATTTGGTTTTGCCTTGCGGGCCCAAGTGAGATCGACGTAGAAAAAAGCATCGGCGCCGGGCAGCAGGCGGGCGGCTTCCGGAGGGGCGTGCTTGCGAAGCTGAACTGCGAGAGTGACCGCTGCGGCCACTATAATTACGGCCAGAACGATGGGGAGGGTGCGCCGGATTCGCATGGAAACGGCCAGGGCTGAATGATAACACCGCCGTGAAGGTGCAAGCCCGGGCTCGGCGAGCGGACTTTATAACCGGGTAACGAGCCTGCGCATTGCCGGCACATGAGCGGCTCGGTAGTTGAAAACCCTCGGTGGTTGAAAACCATCGAATTGCCGAAAATGCCTGATGTTCAGAGACTCGGTAAGGAGCAACCTGCCGGCTGCGGAGTGGGTGTTGCGGGAAATTCTTGCCTTGTGATAATTTAGAAAATTGTCCCGGACATTTGGAAGGGATCAGGGGTATACTTGTGCCTGTAGGGCACTTGTCCCCGAATGCTGGCGTAGCTCAGCTGGTAGAGCATCTGATTTGTAATCAGAGGGTCGTAGGTTCAAATCCTATCGCCAGCTCCAGTATCGGACGGGAGAGCAGTTCCGGCGGGCAGCGGAACTCCAGGCGGCGCAACAGGTTTTTCCAAACGCACTTCATTATTAATCGGAACTGTTCCGGCGTGCAGTAATCTTCGCGCAGTATTCGCAGCGAGATTCTTGGTTTCCCTGGTTTGCGAAAAAGCTAGCGAGAAAAGCCTGCGAAAACGGCTTGCCTGAAGGGCTCGCAATAAGTTTGCTGGCGACGAGTTCGCTTGCCTGAGTGCGTTTGCGGCTGGCGGTAGGAGCGCCCTGGTTTTGTGCACAGGTGGGTGAGTGGTTAAAGCCAACAGACTGTAAATCTGTCCCTCCTAGCGAGGTACGAAGGTTCGAATCCTTCCCTGTGCACCATGAATTGAGTATGAATCGCCTGGCAATGGCGCTGGTAGCGTACGCGGCGTTGGCTGTGCTGGCCGTGACGACGCTGAGCGATTCGCGACTGCGGGCGGCGACGCTGCTCGTTCTGGCGCTGTTTGCGGTGAAGAGCTGGGTGCGGAGGAAAGAAGTGCTGCATCCGGAGGGCGAGCGGGACGCTGACTAGGGTTTGCTGAGAGCTGACAGCCGAAAGCTGACAGCGGTTTTGAGGTGTGGGCCGATGTAGCTCAGTTGGTAGAGCACTCCCTTGGTAAGGGAGAGGTCATCAGTTCAATCCTGATCATCGGCTCCAGATTCACTGAAGGCTGAAAGCTGACAGCTGGGTTTCGGGCGGGAGTAACTCAGTGGTAGAGTCACAGCCTTCCAAGTTGAGGCGTTTTGCGGGCGTAGCCCGCAGCCGAAATCCTGAGCGCGGCGAAGGACCTCAGGAAAGTTTAGCGGAGCTTGAGCGGGAGTAACTCAGTGGTAGAGTCACAGCCTTCCAAGCTGTTGGTCGCGGGTTCGATTCCCGTCTCCCGCTCCAGAAATTTGGGTCAGGTGCGACGTGCCGTTCGAACAGGCGACGATAAAGATCGAAAAGCCGGGGGAGTTCGCGGCGCTTCAGGGCGCGGTGGAGCAGGCCTTCCGGCCGGACAAAGCCGAGCGGTTCCTGAAGCAGTTGGACCGCAAAGGGCTTCGCATTCGCGATTTTGATGGCGTCCTGGCGAAGCGGGTGTTGGAAGAGTTGGCCGGTCCGAAAGCCGAGTTGAACGCGTTGCAGCGGTACCAGGCGTTAACGCTTTCGGACCAGGCGCAGATGCGCGAATTTTATCTGTCGAAGCTGGAAGCGGTGGACGTGGCGCTGAGGCACAGGTTTAAGAAGCTGTATCAGTATTACTGACCGCTTCGTGTCAGGGCGCGGCGTCAGCCTGCGACGTAGAAAGAATTCGTATCAGGGCGCGGCCTAAGCCTGCGACGCAGAAAGAATTCGTATCAGGGCACGGCTTTCAGCCTGGGACGTAGAAAGATTCGTATCAGGGCGCAGCCCGCGAGACGTAGAAAGATTCGTATCAGGGCACGGCTTTCAGCCTGCCGTGCAGAAAGATTCGTATCAGGGCACGCCTTCAGGCGTGCCGTATGCAGGTTGAAATAATCCGGGGCTTTAGCCCCTGAGGAACGAAGGAAATGGCGAAAGAAAAATTTGACAGAACCAAGCCGCACTGCAACGTGGGCACGATCGGTCACATCGACCACGGCAAGACCACGCTGACCGCGGCCATCACCAAGGTGCTCTCCAAGCACAACCCGAAGATCCAGTTCCGGTCGTTCGACTCGATCGACAACGCGCCGGAAGAAAAAGCGCGCGGCATCACCATCGCGACGGCGCACGTCGCGTACGAGACGGCGAACCGGCACTACGCGCACGTGGATTGCCCGGGCCACGCCGACTACATCAAGAACATGATCACGGGCGCGGCGCAGATGGATGGCGCGATTCTCGTCGTCGCCGCCACCGACGGCCCCATGCCGCAGACGCGCGAGCACGTGCTTTTGGCTCGCCAGGTGGGCGTGCCCTACATTGTCGTCGCGCTGAACAAGTGCGACGCGGTCGATGATCCCGAGTTGCTCGATCTGGTCGAACTCGAAGTGCGCGAACTGTTGAAGACCTACAAGTTCCCCGGCGACGACGTTCCGGTCGTCCGTCTTTCCGCGCTGGGCGCGTTGAACGGCGAAGCCAAGTGGGAAGCGCAGATCGACGCGCTGATGGATGCGGTCGACAAGAGCGTGCCGCAGCCGGCGCGCGAGCTGGACAAGCCGTTCCTGATGCCGATTGAAGACATTTTCTCGATTCAGGGCCGCGGCACGGTGGTGACCGGACGTATCGAGCGCGGCAAGGTGAAGGTCGGCGAAGAAGTCGAGATTGTCGGCTTCCGCGATACGCGCAAAACGGTTGTGACCGGCGTGGAAATGTTCAAGAAGCAATTGGACGAAGGCATGGCGGGCGACAACGCGGGACTTTTGCTGCGCGGCATTGCGAAAGAAGATGTGGAGCGCGGCATGGTGCTGGCCAAAACTGGTTCCATTACCCCGCACACCAAGTTCAAGGCGGAAGTCTACATTCTGACCAAAGAAGAGGGTGGAAGACATACACCGTTCTTCAAGGGCTATCGTCCGCAGTTTTACTTGAGAACGACGGACGTGACGGGAGTGGCGGAGTTGCCGGCAGGAACTGAAATGGTGATGCCGGGCGACAACGTCTCACTCGTGATCGAACTGATCACACCAGTGGCCATGGAAAAAGGCTTGCGCTTCGCGATTCGCGAAGGCGGCCACACCGTGGGCGCGGGCACGATCGCCGAGATTGTGCAGTAAATGTAGGGACCAGCCGCCCTCGTCAGCCTGCCCTGAGCGAGCGAAGCGAGTCGAGCGGGTCGGGCGGAGCGAAGCTCCGCGGTATTTTGGGGCGAGCAAAAAGCAGATTCCTCACCCGCGCTCGGCACGGGTTCGGAATGACAGAAATTTGAAAAGCGGGTGGCAACTTCCCGCAAGATCTTTCCTCCCGGACTTCCATAGGAAGACTGGCCGGAAGGGGTTAGAGAGAAAAAACTGTGAGCGCACAAGAAAGAATTCGCATCCGGCTGAAAGCGTACGACTATCGCATTCTCGATCAGTCGACCGGAGAAATTGTGGACACGGCCAAACGCACCGGCGCGCAAATCGCCGGCCCGATTCCCCTGCCCACCATGAAAAACAAATACACCGTGCTGCGTTCGCCGCACGTGGACAAGAAATCGCGAGAGCAGTTCGAAATCCGCACCCACAAGCGTCTGCTCGATATTCTCGAGCCCACGCAGCAGACAGTCGACGCGCTGATGAAGCTCGATTTGCCGGCGGGCGTGGACGTCGAGATCGAGGCCTTCGGCAAGGAACATAAGTAGGCCATGTGGGGACAGCCGCCCTCGGCTGTCCGGTCGAGCGAAAGCTCGACAAAGATTTTTCGGGGAAGGTACAAGAGATCGAAGCAGCCGGATGTAGCCCCGGCGCTTCGGCGCTGAGTAAGCAGGAAGATTGAAAACAAGTCCCATCAGGGACGACGCAAAAGGCGAAACGCCTGCCAGCCAATAGCCGCGGTGAATAAATCACGGCCACGCTGGATGGAGAAATAAATGGCAACCAGAGTCACAGGAATTTTGGGCAAAAAAGTCGGCATGACGCAGCTGTTCGACTCCAAGGGCGATGTGCGCCCGGTCACAGTTTTGCAAGCCGGCCCCTGCGTAATCACGCAGCACAAAACCGCAGTCAAAGACGGCTACGAAGCCGCCCAGATCGGCCTGGTCGAGTTGATGAAGCAGTCCAAGCTCACCAAGCCCGCCCAGGGACACCTGGCCAAGAACAATCTGCCGCCGGTGAAGTTCATGCGCGAAGTGCCGCTTGAATCCGATGGTGATGGC
>DATLKM010000400.1:0-1680 GCA_035538435.1 Binatia bacterium | reverse complement strand
GTTTTAAAAGCTGATCGAGAAATAAAGCACACAACGGTATTCTTTCTTTTTTCAGTTGGTACATTTTGCAGTCTGTAACGTGTCATTTACTGTTTGTTACCTTAACATATCCAGTCGAAAACACAAGGGTATATAAACGAGCAAGCTCGCCCTTGTGTTTTCTTTGTGTCTATGTTGCGTACTCGTCACAGCAAACGACACGAACACACTGGCGAAAATGAACCAACAAAACGAAAAAAGAAAGGAGCGTACACTGTAATTTATTTCTAGCTTTTAAAACATGAGGAAAACAGCTTCACTTCCTCAAACGCCTAACAAAAATGGTTGTCAAAAAACTAAAAATCAAAAAAAGAAAAGAGGAAAAGAAAATGGAAAAAACAAAAAAATTACAATTAGAAGATTTTACAGAAAATGGGTTTTATGGAACACAAGAACAGCAATATCTAAAAGCTCAAGTAAGAGAAGAGCTAAAAGAGCAAGGCTTTATCATAGATAGTAGTTTTGAGGGCGATTTTAAAACATGGATAGGTGTATACGCAAGACCAAAAGATAAACCGACCTACTTAGACCCTCAAAACGATAAAGAAGCAGAAGAACAAGAGCAATATTCTATTAACGGCTTTAAACAAGATTTTAGCGAATGGTTTGAGTGGGAAATAAAAAATTTGAAAATTAAAGAAATGTAAAAAAAAAGCCTAGCAAAAAAAGCTAGGTTTTTCTTTTGGGTAAAACACCAAAAAGAAAAACCTAAGAAGGATAAAATAAGTTGTTCCACTTGCGGTGCAGTTGCTCCTCGTTCCAAACCCAACTTATTTCTTTGCAAAGATATTTGTATTTGACTAACACCTTTCCTCGAATGGTAAAAGCTAACCGTTCGTTATTCTACCTCAGATACTTTCTTTTTTCAGTTGGTACATTTTGCAGTGAGTAACGTCTCATTTACTGTTAGCTACCTTAACATAAGCAGTCAAAACCGCAAGGGTCAAGATGAACTCACTTTGTTCGCCCTTGCGGTTTCTTTGTGCGTATGTTTCGTTCACGTCACAGCAAACGACACGAACACACTGGCGAAAATGAACCACCTAAACGAAAAAAGAAAGCAGCAAGATATGTAGAACATTCACAGCTTTTACCATTCGAGGAAAACAGCTTCACTTCCTCAAACGCCTAACAAAAATGGTTGTCAAAAAGCCAAAAATCAAAAAGAAAAGGAATGATAAAAATGAAATACATTAAAAACGTTGAAACACTTGAGGAATTGAAAAAAGCCTACAAAAAATTAGCTTTGAAATTGCACCCTGATTGTGGTGGTAGCAATGAAGAAATGGCGCAACTAAACAATGAATACGATGAATTGTTTATCAAACTAAAAAACACTCACAAGAACAAAGACGGCGAAACCTATACAAAAGAAACGACTGAAACGCCCGAACAATTTAAGGACATTATAAATCAACTTTTCAATCTAAAAATGGACGGTGTATCAATTGAAATCGTGGGAACTTTTATATGGTTAACAGGCAACACAAAACCTTATAAGGACGACATAAAAGCCCTAAAATTTCGTCATTCACCAAAAAAATACGCATGGTATAAAGCACCAAGCGATTATAAAAAACGTAGTCGAAAAAATTATGATATGGACACAATAAGGGGAATGTATGGAAGTCAAAAGGTGAA
>DATLKM010000399.1:0-20387 GCA_035538435.1 Binatia bacterium | reverse complement strand
GGGGTGGATTCCGCCGATTTTGATGAAGACGGATGGATGGATTTGTTTGTCGCCAACATCGACCACGAAATGTATTCGCTGTACCGCAACAATCGCGACGAAACCTTCGACGATTATGCCGACCGCACCGGAATCGCCTCAGCGACCCGGCTGATGAGCGGCTGGGGACTGAAATTTTTCGATTACGACAACGATGGCAATCTCGATCTTTTTCTCTCGAACGGAAATCCCGACGATTTGATTCAGGTCTACCACAAGGATGTGGATTATCAGGAGCCGCTGCTGTTGTTTCACAACAATGGCAAGGGGTTTGAGGATGTAAGCGGACGCAGCGGGCCGCTTTTCAGCCGCAAAATTTCCGCCCGCGGGCTGGCCGTGGGGGATTTCGATAACGACGGCGGGCTCGATGTGCTGATTTCCGTGAACGGCGGCGCGCCGCTGCTGCTGCACAACAATGTCGGGAAAATGAATCACTGGCTGGGCCTGAATCTGGTGGGCACCAAGTCGAACCGCGACGCAGTGGGGGCGCGCATCAGTTATCAGGCGGGAGAGCTAAAGCGCAGCCGGATGAAAGTGGGCGGAGGCAGCTTTCTTTCCGCGCACGATCCGCGGATGGTTCTGGGGCTGGGGCAGCGGACAAAGGTCGACTTACTGGAAATTAAATGGCCGCAGCCGAGCGGGGTAGTAGAACGGTTTACCAATTTGCCGGTCGATCGCTACATTACGATTGTTGAGGGCCACGGAAAGTGGAAGTAGCTTGGCCCCAACTGCTGGACCGGGCTCGCTTCGCTCGCCGGACAGCCGAGGCGACTGTCCCTACTGTCCCTACATAGATTTCTCGAGGGCCAGGAAATATTTCCGGCCCGTACTTCTCCAGGGCGGGCCATTAACGTTACAATCCTCAGCTAACTTCTGTCGGAAGTTCTCTTCCGCGAGTAAGGCGAATGTTTTCGCAGGAGCGGACCATGGCTTATCTGGACGACTCTCTGGCCCACCTGGAGTATTTCGAAAATTCCATTGCCTGGATGTATCGGGACACGCGCGGGTTCGTCACGGTCGGCGTGGGAGAAATGCTGGCCAATGCGGCGCGCGCGCAATCGATTGCGTTTGTCGATGCGAGCAATCAAGTCGCCGGGCCTTCGGCCATTCTCGCCGACTATAACCGCGTTCTAGCGCTGGCGCCGGCGAAAGTGCCCAGTTTTTACCGGGCGGCGAATTCGGTGGTGCTGCCGCAATCTGAGATCGACTCCCTGCTGATGAATCACCTGAATTTTTTTGATCGGCAGCTGGGTCAGCAGTTCGCGAACTTTGCCGGTTTTCCCGATGCCGCGAAATTGGGCCTGCTCGATATGATTTTTAATTTGGGCGCGACGGGCTTGTTCAAAGGTTACCCGACCCTTATGGGATACGTTCAAAAGCAGAGTTGGACGGCTGCGGCGGGGGAGTGCCATCGCAATGGGCCCAACGCCGAGCGCAATGAGTGGACGCGGCAGCAATTTCTGGACGCGGCTACGGCCGCGAAGGGCTGACAAGGCCGTTCTAGGAAGTGGCCGTTGTGACCTTCATGTGGCCGCTCTTCAGGAAGGTACTCACGCGGCTGATGATTTCCTGGGTCGAGGCCGGAATTGTCGGCATGGGCGCGCAATATTGCCAGGCGGCCATGAAAAAATGGTCGGTGGTGCAGTCAGCCGGCGCGGCGCGCGAGATCACGGCGTCGGCCATCGTCATTCCCAACTGCCGGTAACTCTCGAATTGGGCTTCGTTGAAAAACTGGTCGGCGGTGGTTTCGTGAGGAAAAGTTTTATGAGTCGCCGCGTAGTTTTGAATGTCGATGGGCTCGCTGCCGCGCACGGCCGGCTTGAAATAGATGAGCTGCCCGTCTTTCGTATTGTCGTCCCTATTGTGGTAGTCGATGGCAGCGTAGTGAATGGTGGCGATGGCGCAGTACGCGGCCTGGGGGTTGTTGCCCGTGGGAATGTGATTGTCGGCGATGAACTCGATGGGAATGCCGAGATCGATTCTGATTTTGCGGACGGCGTTGGCCAAGTCTTCGAACTGAAAATCCGGGTCGGCGCCGGCGTCGACGACGACGATGCGGTGGCATCGGCGCATGACCATCTCGTATAGAGCGAGGTTCTCGAAGTGGGCGCCGTCGGAGAGTTGCACGTAACGCCCCTTGTCATCGGTCTGGCCGAGCGCCTCGTGGAGTAGCGGGCCTAGCGCCAGAGCCGGGGAAGCGCGCCTGAAAAACCCCGCGTCTTTAATTTTTCGTGGATTGGGAAGCCAGGATCCCAGGCGGACATTGAACAAGGTCATGATCAAGGTCAACAACGGCGAAGAATGATAGCCCATGTTGGGATTGACGGCGGCGCCGCTGATTGCCATCGCAGTCCCAAGGGTCAAGCCTTCGTGGCCGGCGTAGCATCGCGTCCGCACATAACCTGCCCGCAGGCTGCCGCAATGCAGCGGACTGATGGTGAACGACTCAGCCTTGCGCTGGCTCCATGCAGTATTCGTTGTGGCCACCATGTTGAGCGTTGTGTTCACGATGTGCAATGGAGCTGTACTGTCGTGCGGCAGGTTTTTCATCCTCAGATTGTCATCGGGATCGAAGTTAGTGAAGAAATCGGGCGTCCGGGATTCGTTCGACGCACCGAGATAGGCGCGGATCAGGCGCGAGCGATACATTCCCTGCAAGGAAAATACGTTGACACTGAAAAAGAAATTGCAAAAAAACGCGAAACCGCCCAGGATCAGCGCGTAGGCCAGCCAGCACTTTCCATTATTGAAGTCACCCATCGCCCAGCGATTCACAAAGGCGAGAGTAATGGCCAGTAGAAAGATAAATAAAAGGCCCAGCAGTTCTCCGATCACATCCAGATTCGACCCCGAACCTTTCCCGGGCAAAGCCGGGGTCTTGGGACTTTTCGCAATCGATGCGGCCATGCTCCCCACCGCCGCCGTGACCAGGGCGAAAATCCAATTAACGAGAATTGGCCCGTAATAGGCGATGACAGCGGCAGCGAGCCAACCGAACATCAGGAGCATGTGAACTGCCTTCATGCGGGCCCACCACTCCCGATTCTCTTCCGTGTCGGCGTCCGCCACGATTCCGGTAAATAGCGAAGATGCGGTCAGGAGTATCCCCCAGACCAGCGGTACTCCCAGAACGTAAACGGAATTATTTTCCGGCCACAACTCGGCGCCGCTCCAGTGCTGGGCAAAGTGCGGCAACTCCTGAAATTGAAGTTTCAACCAGCCCGCGCCCTGTACGAGCAATAAAAGAAGAGTGCTGGTGGCGAGCGCGACCAGGGGGACAGCCGCGGCAAAGCGCCAATATTTTTCCGGCCCCGCGCCTGCTTTTACGGCAAGAAGCGCTCCGTAGATCGCGGGCACGGTCAAGGGGAAGGCGATATACACCGCGAACGATTCGATAGATATCCAACCAAACTCGTGGTTGGGCGAGATAAGCCAGAAAACCACCAGTCCAGCGACGACCAAACTGACGAGCAAGTTACTGAGAAACATTAAAGCGCGCGCATTGAGGAACTCCACATCGAAGGCTTCCTGCCACCTGGTCGATATCAGTTGCACGATCACGAGCAGAGCAAGGGAAACAAAAAGAGTTGCGGAAAAAGCCACGAGCCACTCGTGCTCGGTCCAGCAATGCGGGCGCGAGGCCAGGTGCGACATCAGCGAGCCCACCAGGATGGGAACGCACAACACCGCGGCGAAGACCGGCAGCAACATGCAGTTATTCAGGAACAGGTTGCGCAGGACCGTCGCGGCCAAGGTCCATGTATCCACGGTCAAGCCGCCCAGGCGCGGGGCAAGAAAACTGGTGAATTCGCGGAGGTGGCGGATGGTGCGCGGTTCCGGGTCCACGCTGGTTCTGCCGATTTGCGGAGTCTGCGCTAGTTCGGCGATTGCCCCGTGATAGCCGTGGGGATGGCGTTTGGCCCACGCCATGAGCCAGCTGCCGATATAGCCGCCGCCGGAGACGGTGGAGAGGAAACTTGTCTTGTGCAGCATGCCCTGGTGGTCTGGACATCGGGCGGAGAAGCGCGCCAGCGATTGCAGGATTCCCAGGCAGACGCTGGCGCTGCGAATGCCGCCACCGGAAAAACAGAGCGCCGAGCGCCCTTCGCGATGCAGCACGGTCGTGAATTTCTGATCGCACGCTTTGCAGGTCCGCTCGGCAGCGCGGACGGCTTCTATCCTTTGGGCCAGTTCTTGGCCTTCGGGAGTGTCTTTTTCATGGTTGCCGGGGTGCCGCGCGGACCAGTCGTCGAGCTCATTCTTGACCTTGTCGTAGGCTGCGTAAGCCGATCTGGCAGCACGAACCAGCTGCCAGTCCTCGGGCTGCGCCCTGCCCTGAGCTTCTAACTCGTCCCACAGCACTTCGTAAGGCAGCGCGTGTTCATAGACGGGAATTTGTATGTCGTTGTGTTCGTCAGGCAACAGAGCACCACCTCCTGGGCGGTCCGCCGGGGCCAAGGCCTGTTCAATGACTATTTTGAAGTCGCCGATTCACAGCAACTGCTCTGAGCTAAATGCGCGGGGAAGCGCCTATACGAGGAGCGGGCGCAGAGTAATCCTGAGGGACATATCTTGTCAATCGAAAAACTACTCTTGTTACGAAATCCGAACAAAACCGCCGGCCCCTCCAGTAAGCGGAATAAACCTTGACACACTAAGTCGAAATTTGTGCTAGCATACGGCCAAATTTTTTGCGATAAGCGAGACCCTCAACTCGCTAAGACGCTGGCAGCGTGCGCCACCCCGGTAACGCCGGGACCCTGTTATGGGCGAAGTTCCGAGTGAGATGCAACAATCCGCGTCGGGCGGGCGCATTAGTCTGGCGGAGCGCCTGGCCCAACTGGGCGCGCAGGCGGCCCGGCTGGCGGTGTCGCCGCTTCAGCGGGTGGCGACGGGTGCGCGTCTCACCAGGGTTCCGAAATCGCGGCTTGCAGCAGGAGCCGTTTTCTGCTTCGTGCTGGCGACAGGCTGGGCCGAGCACCAGTACGTCGCGCCTTTTGTTTGGCACGCGCCTTATTCCGTTTTGAGTTGGAAGTGGTGGGCGCATCCGATCGAGTGGAACCTAGACGCGGGCCTTCCCGCGATTGCGGGCGACATTAACGCGATCATCGCCAATGATGACGCGTCCTGCCTGTGGATTGCCGGGGACGCCGGCCTGTTCTTCTTCAGCGGCGACCGGGGGAAAAACTGGACGCAACTGAACTACGACACGGGCACGCGCGAATTTCATGCCGCGAACGGGGCGCAGCCCTGTGGGCCGAAGACAGGCCCGGCGGCGGCGGCATCGGGTCCGTGGCTGATTCCCTGGGCCTTTGCGGAAGCGGCGCAGAGTGCGGGAATTCCAGAGCAGCAGCAGAGGGCGATGCAGCAACAACAGGCGCCGCAAACGCAGGCGGCGGCACCGCAGAGCCAGAGTGCTGCTCTCGGGAAGAAGGATTCCAGTCCGCAAGCGCCGACAAACTTGCAGGCGACGGTCCAGACCAGCCCGGCAGAGAGATCGACTCCCAGCTTGAAAGTTTTTCCTCCCGAAGTGGTTTTCAGCACAGTGCGGTTGAATTTTGGAGCGGCAGCCGCGGCGTTTTCGCGGTCTTCCGTTCAAATTCAGAACGCGCTACCGGTCCCGGTTTCCATCAGCCAGGTCGCGCTGTCGCCCTCGATCTTCCATCTCGACGGCAGCGCACAGGACACCTGCTCGGACAAGCTGCTAAAGGCGGGCGAGACCTGCGTGGTGCCGCTGATCTTCGCTCCAACCGAGGTGGGGAAATTCGACGGCGAGTTGCATTTTTACTCCAGCAGCAGAACACAGCCATGGATTGTGCCGCTTCTGGCGACGGCAGAGGCGGGCCCGGCAAGCCCCGCCTCCCCGGGCGCGAGTCCCCCGGGCGCTGGCGCTTCAAGCGCGACAAAACCTGCGCAAGCAGCGCCGCAGACACCCAACTCGACAGCACCTTCTCCGCCCGATCTGTGGGCCTTTTCCATGTTCGGGCCCAAGGCTGCTGCCCTTGTTTCGGCGGACTATTACGACTACATGCGGTCTCAACAAGGCCTGGTTTGGCGGGCTGCCGCGGCAGCTATTCCGAGCCCCGGATTGCTGGAAACAACCGACCGGATGATCGACTTTGAGAGAGATGAACCGACGGGGAAGTATGGGATCAAGTCAGTGGCGGGGTGGTGCTGTCTCGACAGGCCGCTGGCGCCAATTATGAGGTGGGACTCTTCGACGCGCCAGTTTCAGATCATGAACGCGGCGGCGAGGCTGCTTCGGACAATCGAACCGAAGGTAGCCGGAGACTTTATTTCGCTCTCGGTCCCGAGTTCATCGAATAGCAACGATGTCTGGGGAATCATTTTTACTTCCTCCCCCGTTGTAGCGACCTCCATAGTTCATTCCAGCGACGGCGGATACACGTGGTCTGAGGCGAAAAATTTCCCGGGTGAAAAGCTCAAGTCAATCCACTTTCAAAGCGATGGCAAAACCGGCTGGGTGGCGGGCGATCACGGGGTGGTGCTGGCTACCACCGACGCAGGGGCCACGTGGCAGCCGCTCACGTCGTTTGGCGGCCGATTGTTACACCTGGGGAAATGGGACTCTCCAAAAGAGTCTCCCGAGTACGTGCGCTTCGTGCCGCCGTGGTACATTCTCGCTCTGTTGTTTTGCGGAGTGATGGCCTCGCCGGTGTTGTTTCCGGTGGACAAAACGGAAACGTCGGATCTGCCGCCGGCAGCCACCAAATCGCCGGCGATGGCGGGGGCAGGTGAGGCGGACGCATCGACCATTGGCAATCAGGCGGTCGCCGATAAGCCGCTGGAGCCGGGCGATCCTGATGCTTTGGGCTTGGGTACAATCGCGGCCGGCCTGGCGTTTTTCCTGCGCAACGAGAAGACCAAGCCGCCGCTGGCGATTGCCATCAACGGCCGCTGGGGCAGCGGCAAAAGCTCGCTGATGAACCTGCTCAAGAGCAACCTGGAATCCTGGGGCGCGCACCCGGTCTGGTTCAACGCCTGGCACCATCAAAAAGAAGATCAGATGCTGGCCGCGTTGTTGCAGGCGGTGAAGTCGCAGGCCGTGCCGCCGGTATGGGAGTGGGCGGGACTGCGTTTCCGCTGCCGGCTGCTGTGGCGAAGGCTGCAAACGAAATGGTTTTATCTTGTTTTGGCGGGAGCGGTGGTGTTCATCGTATACAAGGCCGAAATTTTCATCACCAATACTCTGCACGTAAAGACGGGAGCGCTGATCGAGTGGATTGCCAGTCTTGGGAAAGCGCCGCAGGGAGCCAACGATGGCAAACAGGCCATCGAGAATGTAGGCCAGAATCTGGCGCAGAAGACGCGCTTGCTGACAATCCTGACCGGGCTGGCGGCCGCGTATCGTGTGCTTAGCGGCGGGCTGACTGCCTTCGGCACCAATCCCGCCGCGCTTCTTACATCCTTCTCAGGCACCACGAACATAAAGGCGCTGGATGCGCAGACCAGTTTCCGCCAGCAGTTTGCTTCCGAATTTGGCGACGTGACGCGGTCGCTGGGCAAGAACCAGCGCATGTTAATCCTGATTGACGACCTTGACCGCTGCCGCCCGGAAAAAGTGCGCGAGGTGCTGGAAGGCGTGAATTTTCTGGCCTCGAGCGGAGATTGCTTCATTGTTCTGGGCATGGCGCGCGATATTGTGGAGCACTGTGTGGGGTTAAGTTTTGCACGCGTGGTCGACACCATGAGTTGGGAGTCCATGGGGTTGACGCCACGCGACATTGAGCGGGCCCTGGCCGAGGCGCGGCGCGCCGGGGAAAGAAGAACACAAAGCGGCGGCGAAATGGGGGCTGCCTCCACCAAGGAGGACGCCACCTTTGAAGCCTGTGCGAAGCGGCATGCCTTCGCGCATCTTTATTTGGACAAGCTGATTCAAATCGAAGTCACCGTTCCCGAACCTTCACCGGTGCAGCGCCGACTGTTATTCCGCAGCGAGGAAGAGATCAAGAAAGATCTTGATCGGAAGGAGCAGCGGGTACAAGAAATTCTGGATACGGCGCGGGCGAGCTACGCCCGGGCACAGCCGTTTTTCGCCATCGCGCTGGTGGGGCTGGCGTTGTTCGGATGTTGGGCGCTGGTCCGACCCACGGTGCGCGCATGGGTGACTGACCTGACGGTGCCGTCACAGGGTTCTCCGCAGAGCACAAGTCAGAATAATTCGAATACGTCACCAGCCGGCGCGGCAGCGAGTGGCACTTCGGCCTCTACCGGTACCGGCGGTAATTTACCGGCGCGCGCGGCGACGGACAAGCCCGGATCGGGTGTAGCCTCGCCGAGCGCCACGAACCCGCCGCCGAATGCGACGGCAGCGGCTTCGACCGCGGCTCCGTTGGAGGGTACGGGGATCTCTCCTTTTGGGCCGCGAACTGGGACACCGGAAAAACCGGGAGTCGCGACTTATCACACCAACAAATTCACCACCGGCTGGCCCTTCTTTCTTGTTCTGCTGGGAACGGTCAGCGTGATCGCGACTTCCCTGCGGCGCCTGCCGCAGCGCATTGTGCGCGACAACGCGCCTTTTACCAACGCGCTGGCGGTCTGGCATCCACTGGTGATGACCGGAGGGGCGAAGAACACGCCGCGCACTGCCCGGCGCTTTCAAAATCGAGTCCGCTATTTGGCCATGCGCCAGCGCGCGCGCTTGCGCGGCAAGGCCACGTCTCTGGGCGAGCGTTGGTTGCGCGATGCCCTGCGTTCCCCCTTTCCGCAGCTCGACCAACCCGTTCACTTGGCGGAAAATCAGGACCTCGATTCCGGTCTGGCTGAGCAGGTCAAGAACGTGAGGGCTCTGGTGGAAGCGGGCTCGGGAGGAGAGTGCGGCGAATGGAAGGTGAGCGTTGCTACCGATCGCATCGATATTTCGGGGAACGGAGCTATGCCGGGGGAAACGTTCAAGGCACTGGTTCTGGACAATGTCTATATCCCGGAATCGGTACTGATCGCCTTGGCGGCGATTGAAGAATTTGCGCCCGAATGGCTGGAAGACGAAGACCTGTTCCGGGGGAAAGTGGCCGAGGCCGGTCCGGCCGAACCCGTCGGGAAATCAACCTTGTTTAAAAAGACCGTGGAAGAGCACAAGCGCCAATTCAAGAACTGGTACAACCTGGAGCCATACCGCCGCGCTTACATTGAATTGTGCAGCGAATTGCGCCAGGCTGGAACGGCGCAAAACTGACTAAGGCACCAGAAGCGTGAGAGCGTCGGGTGCGACGGTCATTTCCGCCGGCAGCGTACCAACCAGCTCGCCATCGGCTTCCACATAGATTTTCCTGGCCGGCTCCTTGCCGGCCTCGGCCGGCAGATAACTGCACAAAGCACGCTCGGCACTCGCGAGCTGGATTCCGGGAATGTTCCAGTTCACCCCCAGCAACCCGCGGGCCACATAAAGGAGATAAGCCATGCGGCTGGCGGTTTCGCAATAGACGACCCTGAGATCGTTGCGATCGAGCGAAGCGCCGGGGGCCAGTTCGCGAAGGACGCCGCCAAAATTCCTGATCCTTACAGCCAGCAGCTCGGTTACGTCGGCACTGTTGGTTTCTTTTGAGTCGGAGACGGTCAGCTCGATCCGAAAGCGCGTCATGATGTGTGAAAACCAGAGCTGCCAGGCCTTGGCGTAGTAGGCTCGCATGCCCATGCGGCGCTTGAATCCAGTCGCCAGTTTGTAGAAAAGATGAGCGTCCACGCCCAGCCCTGCGGCGACCACAAAAAAACGGCTCAACGGTTCACCATTCATGCCGGCACATTGGATCCGTCCAAGGGCCACGCGGCGCGGCTTAGCCTGCAATGCGGCGCGGGCGGCGCCGGGAACGCTCATCGGCAGCGCCAGATCATGCGCCAGGGCGTTGGCCGTTCCCATAGGAAGAATCGCCAGAGCAGTCTTGGTGTTGGCCAGGACCTGCACAATATTGTGAATCGTGCCGTCGCCGCCGCAGGCGAAAACGGTGTCGCAGCCGGACTGTACGGCCCGCCGGGCCTGTTCGCCGGAATGCGCGGGCGATTCTGTGCTAACCAGATTAGCCCCCACCCCAGCGGCGCGCAGAATGGACAGAGCCGACTCCAATTGATTGTGGCGGCGCGCCGCCTTGCGGCCGGAATCGGGATTGTAGAGTAGAGCCGCTTGGCGCATGGGCGATGGAAGGTGGATTGTACCTGAGTTGCGCGGCGCGAAATGACGCTCCGAGAATATAAGAGCGTCAAGCATGCTCTTCCGGTCGAAAACATAGCGGCTGCCCGCGGTTTGGCCGACTATAATTTCACACGTCATGTCTGCCGCCAGCCGCTCGCTCGAAAGCAAGATCGAATCCCTGCGCGAACAGATCCGCCATCACGAATACCTCTATTACGTCCTGGACCAGCCGGAAATCAGCGACGCTGACTTCGACAAACTGATGCAGCAACTGAAAGACATCGAGTCGCAGCATGCGGAGTTGATCACTGCGGATTCTCCGACACAGCGCGTCGGCGGCAAACCGCGCGAAGGATTTGTGAAAGTGCCGCACTCATCGCCCATGTTGTCGCTCGACAATACCTATAGCGAAGAGGAACTGCGCGCCTGGGAGCGGCGCGTGCATGAACTGAGCGGGCAGACCAACATCGATTACGTTTGCGAGTTGAAGCTTGACGGCATGTCGCTGGCGCTGATTTATGAGGACGGCCAACTCCGGCGCGGCATTACCCGCGGCGATGGCAGCGTAGGCGAAGACGTGACCTTGAACGTGCGCACGGCCCGCTCCATTCCCCTTTCGATTGCCAAAGAGAAGTTGAAAAAAGCGGGCATCCCGCCGGCCTTCGAAGTGCGCGGCGAACTGCTGATGCCTACGGCGGCATTTAAGAAGCTGAATGAGGAACGAGAGCGCGACGGGCTGCCGACCTTCGCCAATCCCCGAAACTTTACCGCGGGCACCGTGCGCCAGCTCGACGCAAGCGTTACCGCGCAGCGCCGGCTCGACTATTTCCCTTACATGCTCTTGAAAAATGGCCGGACCTATTTCGACCGCCACTGGAAAACTCTGGAGGCGCTCGACGCTGCGGGGTTCAAAGTGAATTCCCACCGCCGCATTGTCCGCGACATGGATGAAGTGTGGGCTTTTATTCGGGAGTGGGAGGCGAAGCGCGACTCGCTGCCCTACGAAATCGACGGCATCGTCATCAAGGTCGACCGAACTTCGCTTCAGGACGAACTGGGCTTCACGGGCAAGGCCCCGCGCTGGGCAATTGCGTACAAGTATGCGGCGCGCGGGGGCATCACAAAACTGGAGAATGTCCGGTGGCAGGTGGGCCGCACGGGCAAGCTGACACCAGTAGCCGAACTTGCTCCGGTTGCCATTGGCGGTACGACGGTCCGCAACGCCACGCTGCACAACATGGATGAGATCGAGCGGCTGGGTGTAAGAATCGGCGATTGGGTGCGCGTGGAGCGCGGCGGGGATGTGATTCCCAAGGTCGTGGAGGTGGACACGAACCATCCTCGCGGCGGCACGGAAATCGATCCCCCGCAAAAATGCCCGGTGTGCGGGACGAGAGTGGTCCGCAGCGAAGGGGAAGTTGATTACCGCTGCGTGAATGCAAACTGCCCCGCTAAATTAACTGGAAGCATCCTGCATTTTGCCTCGCGGGGCGTGATGAACATTGACGGCATGGGCGAGGCGCTGGTCGCCCAACTGACCGAGAAAGGGCTGGTGAAAAATGTCGCAGACATTTATTCGCTCAGCAAGAAGGATCTTCTCGGCCTGGAGCGCTTTGCCGATAAATCGGCACAGAACATCATTGACGAAATCGAGAACTCGAAGAAGTTACCGCTGGAGCGCGTGATTTTCGGCCTGGGCATTCGATTTGTGGGGGAACGCACGGCGCAGTTTCTGGCCGAACATTTTGGATCGATGGAAGCTCTGGAAAAAGCGGGCGTTGAAGAATTGCAGGCGGTAAACGAGGTGGGCCCGCGGATTGCCGAGAGCATCTCCGAATTTTTCAGCATCCCGGCAAACCGCGAACTGGTCCGGCGCTTGCGTGCTGCCGGCTTGACAATGAGCGGGGAGAAAAAGGAGCGCGGCACCAAACTCGCGGGTAAGACCTTTGTGCTGACGGGAACGCTGGCGCACTTTACGCGCGACGAGGCCAAGAAGCTTATTGAAGACGCGGGCGGCAAAGTAGCGGGATCCGTGAGCAAGAAGACAGATTATGTAGTAGCGGGGGCGGATGCGGGGGCGAAGCTGGACAAGGCGAAAGACCTTGGCGTGAAGGTGATCGATGAAGGAGAAATGCGGGTGTTACTGGGCTAGGCGCGAGAGCGGAATTCCCGATTGCACCACAAATGGTGCATATGATGGTGCCATGAAAATCCCGCATGGTGTGCGGGATTTTCATGGTAGTATGTTGGAGTGATTCTCCGCACAAACGATGTCTCGCTGGTCATCCGCGCCATCCGGCGCAATCCGGTTGTGGCCCTCCTGGGGCCACGGCAGTGCGGCAAGACCACTCTGGCACGACAGTTTGTGCCTCCGACTTCCGTCAACTACTTTGACCTTGAGGACCCGCGGAGCCTGGCGCGGCTGCAGGCGCCGGACACGGCACTGCGGCCGCTCAAGCCGCTTATTGTCATCGACGAAATTCAGCGGCGCCCTGAACTCTTTCCCATCCTGCGCGTGCTCGCGGACCGCAAGCCTCTGCCGGCGCACTTTCTTATTCTGGGCAGCGCGTCGCCGGAATTGCTTCGGCAGTCATCCGAGTCCTTGGCGGGACGGATTGAAACGGTTCCACTCGAAGGCTTCCGCCTGGCCGATTTGGGGGCGAAGGCGCTGCCGCGGCATTGGTTGCGCGGCGGCTTTCCCAGGGCGTATACGGCGCGCCGCGAGGCCGACTCATTTTCCTGGCGCCTGCAGTTTCTGCAAACGTTGCTGGAGCGCGATCTGCCACAACTGGGGATTCAGATTCCCGCGGCAGCTTTGCGGCGGTTCTGGCACATGCTGGCGCACTATCACGCGCAAATTTGGAACGCCGCCGAACTGGCGCGCGCGTTGGCCGTCAACGAATCGACGGTGAGGCGTTACCTTGATTTGCTCACGGGTGTGTTCATGGTGCGGCAACTGCCGCCGTGGCATGAAAACCTGGGCAAACGGCAGGTGAAAGCGCCGAAGGTGTATCTGAGAGACAGCGGCTTGCTCCATGCTTTGCTCGGAATCGCCGATCGGCGGGAACTCGAATACCACCCGAAAGTCGGCGCTTCGTGGGAAGGTTATGCCGTCGAAGAAATCCTCAAGGCCATGGATCCCGACGAAGCCTACTACTGGGCGACTTATAACGGAGCCGAGCTTGACCTGCTGCTATTCAAGAAAGGCAAACGAATCGGGGTGGAATGCAAGCGGACCGATGCGCCAACTCTCACTGCGTCGATGCGTACAGCCCTGCACGATCTCAAGCTCGACCACTTGTACATTGCATACCCCGGAGACTCGGGGTACAAGCTTGCTGAGAACGTTGAAGTGGTCCCGCTGGCGGGGTTCGTGAAAGCAAAATGAAAAAAAATGAAATCAGGCAGGCTCTGTGCGGTTTGGCAACGCCGCCTTCATCCTTGCCCAGGTGACATCCAGGGTTTCAGGCAGAACGCGCGTTTCGCCCACCACCGTCATGAAATTCGCGTCTGCCACCCAACGGGGCAGGACGTGCATGTGAATGTGCCCGGCGATGCCGGCCCCGGCGGCTTTGCCAATGTTCATGCCCAGGTTGATTCCGTCGGGACGATAGAGTTCGCGGAGAACCGATTCCATGCGCTGCGACAGGTCGATCATTTCGTGCGCTGCGTCAGCCGGCAGTTTTCGGAGTTCGTCCAGGTGAGCGTAGGGAACGATCATCACATGGCCGGGGGTATAGGGAAAGGTGTTGAGAATAATGAAGCAGTCGCGGCCGCGGTAAACAATTCTGGCCTTCTCATCGTCACCGGCCTGCACTGCCTGGCAGAAAACGCAACCGGGAATTTTCTCGGCGCTGGAAACGTAGGCGTAGCGCCACGGAGTCCACAGGTAATCCATAGCAAGGCAGCGTATCAGAAGCAAAGCGAGAGCGCGCGAAAACCGTGAAACGTGGCTGTAACATACGCGCACGATTACGTTTGACACTGTTTGCGGGCCGTTGCTATAGTCGGAAGTGTTCCCTTTGGACGCGGGTTTCTGTGAAACGTCCGGCAGCTGGGATTGTCCAAGCTCTCCCGCCAGGGTGAGCCCACCACAACCAAACGACTCACACCAGCAGTCCGCTTAGCAGGCCCCGCATCCCCCGCACCCCGCGTGCGAGGTTTCATCAGAGAGGCAATGACCTTGTTCGACGATACCACCCGCCATCATTCCGATTCCGCCGTCGCCGTTGCACCCGAAGCAGAACCAACGGCCAACGAAAACATGCCGCACGCACAGGCTTCTGACGTTCAACAGCACCATGAGACTGCCGAGATCACCGATCCCGCGGCGGATGCTCCGGTTTCGGCCGGTGACGATCGACACGCCAGCGAGGATTTCGCTTCGGCGCTCGAAAGCTTCACCACGGAAACGGAAGAGGCCGAGGGCGAAGACCGAGTCATTAAAGGCACCGTGGTCAAGCTGACGCCCACCCACGTGGTGGTTGACATTGGCGCGAAGTCCGAGGGCATGTTGCCAATCTCGGAAGTCCTGGACCATGAGGGCAAGGCAAAGTTTAAGCCCGGCGACGAAATCGACGTAATGCGCGATAAAGGCGAGGCGGAAGAAGGATACGTCAATCTCTCGCACCAGAAAGCGGCGCGCCTGCATGCCTGGGATGAAATCGAAAAAGCTCATCATGAGAAGCGGCCTATCAAGGCGGTCGTAATCGAGCGGACCAAAGGCGGCCTGACTGTCGACATTCTTGGCGCGCGGGCCTTTCTTCCCGGATCGCAGGTTGATCTTCGCCCCATCCGCAACCTCGATGGCATGAAGGGCCAGACGCTCGACGTTATCGTCATCAAGGTCAACAAAAAGCGCGGCAACATCGTGGTTTCACGCAAGGAACTGCTGGAAGGCGAACAGAACGAAAAGCGGTCCAAGACGCTTGAGCATCTGGAAGAGGGTTCGGTATTAACCGGGGTAGTGAAGAACCTGACCGAGTACGGCGCGTTCGTCGATCTCGGCGGCCTGGACGGGCTGCTCCACATTACGGACATGTCCTGGGGAAGGCTGACGCATCCGCGCGATCTGGTGAACGTGGGCGACCAGATCCAGGTCAAAGTACTGAAGTACGACAAAGAGAAGCAACGCGTTTCGCTGGGCTTTAAGCAGCTCACGCCCGATCCGTGGCTTGACGCCGAACATCGTTATCCGGTGGGTGCGCACGTTGCTGGACGCGTAATCAGCGTCACCGATTACGGAGCGTTTATCGAACTTGAGCAGGGCATTGAAGGGCTGGTGCACGTCAGTGAAATGACGTGGTCCAAGCGGATGAAGCATCCTTCGAAGCTGGTCAATGTCGGCGATCAGGTTGAGTGCGTGGTGCTGAATGTGAATCCTGCCGAGCGGCGCATTTCGCTGGGAATGCGGCAACTGGCGGCCAATCCGTGGGACGCTCTGCACGATAAATATCCCGTGGGGCTCACTGTGGAAGGCCGGGTGCGCAATCTTACCGATTTCGGCGCGTTCATCGAAATTGAAGACGGGATCGACGGCCTGGTGCACGTGAGCAATCTGAGCTGGACCAAGCGCGTGAAGCATCCTTCCGAAGTGTTAAAGAAGGGTGACCGCGTGAAGGCGATTGTGCTGGCCATTGAACCCGACAAGCGGCGGTTGTCGCTGGGCGTGAAGCAGCTTCAGCCGGATGTCTGGGAGACCTTCTTCGCCACGCACCACATTGGCGATGTGGTTCATGGCAAGGTTCTGCGCGTGGCCGCGTTCGGCGCGTTTGTCGAGATTGCCGAAGGGGTGGAAGGGCTCTGCCACAAGTCAGAAGCCGTCGATGGCAACGGCCAGCCGATTCATCTTGAGCCGGGCCTGGAGCACGACTTCAAGATCATCAAGATGAGTCCGGAAGAGAAGAAAGTGGGCTTGAGCATTCGCGCGGTGGGCGAAGAAGCTTCGCGATCGGAAGTGGAAGCTTACAAGCAGCCGGTGTCGAGCACCAGTTCCACGATCGGCGAGCTGATCAACTGGAAGCGCGCCAGCAACGAAGGAAATTAAACCGGGCTTAGCATTCAGCACTCAGCATTCAGCATTCAGCCAGTCCGCAGAGTAATCCTAGCGGGCTGAATGCTGATGGCTGAGTGCTGAATGCTTTTTAGCGAACCCCTGTTCTAGAATCAAACGTTTGCCCATCCTCATCTGTTGCTAATAGAAGGAGCACCACTTTGCCCGAAACCACCTACGACCTAGCCATCATAGGCAGCGGCCCTGCCGGATACACCGCGGCCATCCGCGCCGGCCAATGGGGCCTGAAAACCGCGCTGATCGAAAAAGACAACGTGCTCGGCGGCACCTGCCTGCACGTCGGCTGCATTCCGACCAAGGCGCTGTTGTTTAACGCCGAGCTTTGGGACCACCTGAAAGACGCGAAAGAGTTCGGCATTGAAGGCGTTGACGCGCGCAAGCTCAACTGGGCCGCGATTCAGGACCGAAAACAGAAAATCGTCGCCAAGCACGCCAAGGGCCTCGAATTCCTGATGAAGAAAAACAAAGTTGAGACCGTCCGCGGCTACGGCAAACTCACCGGCGGCGCGCAGAATGGCGTGTTCACCATCGAGGTCGTCAACGACAACAAAGCCAGCCACATCAAGGCGAAAAATGTCATTCTCGCCACCGGCTCGGAAGCGCGCATGATTCCCGGCCTCGAAGCCGGCGACCGCGTCCTCACCAACATTGAAATTCTCAGCCTGAAAGAGATCCCGAAATCATTGGTGATTGTTGGAGCGGGAGCGGTCGGAGTGGAGTTCGCCTCGATCTATCGCTCTTTTGATTGCGAAGTGACGATTGTCGAAATGCTGCCGCGGCTCGTGCCTGTTGAAGATGAAGAGGTCTCGAAAGAACTTGCCCGTGTCTTCCGCAAGCGCGGCATCAACTTTCACACCAGCGCCAAGGTCGATAAAGTCGATAAAACAAAGACCGGCGTTGCGGTCACCATCACGGTTGGCGGTAAGCAGGAAAAAATCGAAGCGGAGAAGATTCTCATCGCCATCGGCCGCAAGCCGCGCACGCAGAACGTGGGCCTTGAGCGCACCAAGATCAAGCCCGAGCGCGAATTCATCAAGACCGATTCCTGGATGGAGACGGCCGAACCCGGCGTTTACGCCGTCAGCGACATTGTGCTGGGCACTCCGCAGCTGGCCCACGTTGGCGCAATGGAAGCGATCTGCGCCGTGGCTAAAATCGCCGGCAAGCCTGGCAAACCGATCAACCCCGAGCGCATTCCCGGGGCGACCTATTGTCATCCGGAAATCGGCAGCGTCGGCCTGACCGAAAGCAAAGCCCGCGAAGACGGATACAACGTAAAAGTCGGCAAGTTCCCGTTCACGGCGAATTCGCGGGCGTCGATCGTGGGCCAGCACGAAGGCTTCATCAAGATCGTCAGCGACGCCGACTACGGGGAGATACTCGGCGTGCACATCATCGGACCGCAGGCGACGGAGTTGATCGCCGAAGCGGTCGCCGCGATGGAACTGGAAGCCACCGTCGAAGATTTGATGTGGACGATCCACGCGCATCCGACGCTGGCGGAAGCCATGCTGGATGCGGCGAACAGCGTGTATGGGATCGCGATCAATGCGTGATCAGTTGTGGTCTGACATACAATGAAGGTACGCGACGTTCTAAGGATGCTTGACCAAGACGGTTGGCGTCTTGATGCGGACGCGTGGAAGCCACCGTCAGTTCAAGCATTCGACGAAACCCGGGCTGGTGACCGTTCCTGGAAAGCCGAACGATGATCTTGGGCCCGGCACTCTGAACAGCATTTTGGAACAGGCGGGACTAAAGAAATGAAGAAATACCTGATCGTGATTGAGGAAACCGGAACAGGTTATTCAGCCTACTCGCCCGATCTTGATGGCTGTGTTGCGACGGGGAAAACGCGCGAAGAAGTCGAGCGCGAGATGCGCGATGCGATCGCGTTTCATCTCGAAGGCATGGCGCAGAATGGCGAGCCGATTCCTGAACCGCATACCTACTCAAAGTATGTTGAGGTGCCGGCTCAAGCGCGCTGATTCCTCCGGGCTCCTTCGTGCACTCCGTGTTAAAGGATTTTGCTTTCGATCCGCCGCAATCAGGGTAAATCCGCGACCAAAACCGTGATCTCCGTCGTCCAACTCGGCACCGTCGATTACGCGCTGGGACTGCGCATGCAGCGGCAACTAGTCGCCCTGCGCAAAGAAGAAAAAATCGGCGACGTGCTTCTTCTTCTCGAGCACAAGCCGGTGATCACGTTAGGCCGCAACGCCAAAGCCGCCAACGTGGTCGCCTCGCCCGAGCTGCTCTCCCAGCGCGGAGTAGAGCGATTCGAATGCGACCGCGGCGGCGACGTGACGTTTCACGGCCCCGGCCAGATCGTCGGCTACCCAATTTTCGACTTGCGCGGATTTGCGTCCGCTAACGGCAAACGCAAGACGCTGGGCGCGGTCGAGTTTGTCCGGCGGCTGGAAGATGTGCTGATGCGGACCTGCGCGGACTTTGGTCTATCTACGAAGCGTATCCCCGGACTGACGGGGGTGTGGACCGATCCCCCCTCATTGTCATCCCGAGCGCCAGAGAACGATTCGCTTGCGAATCGTTCTCTGGAGTCGAGGGACCCTGGGTTGACCGCCAGCACCCCAGACCCAGAGTCCTCTACTTCGGCAACACTACCAGCAAACACAAGGTCGCTCGACTACGAAGGACGATTGCTTGCGCAGTCGTCCTTCTCCGCTCGGGATGACAGTACGGAGCAATCGCCCTTTTCCGCTCGGGATGACGGTACGGAGGAGCGCGGAAAAGTAAAGCTGCGCGACGTAGAAGAAGCCAAGCTGGGCGCGATCGGCGTACACATCTCGCGTTTTGTCACGTCGCACGGATTCGCGCTCAACGTCAACACCGACCTCAGCTACTTCAACCTGATCATCCCCTGCGGCATCACCGCGAAGCCTGTCACTTCGATGCAGCAGGAACTCGCCCGTGAACCCGACCTGAACGCCGTCGCCGAAGCGATCTCGCGCCACTTCGGCGTCGTATTCCAGAGCCAGATGCTGTGGGTCGACACGATCGATGCGCTGCTGGGAAGAGCGGTGGGAGTGCCAATGCAAGTGCCAGCCGGCCTGCGCCGACTTCACGGCGCTGACGATGTCAGATCGGCATAACTGGGGCGCATTTAATTAGATTATGGAAAAGCCCGAACTCGATGAATCGAAGGCCGTCGAATATTTAGGCAAAACCATCCTGATCGGCGTGACATATGTCGATCAGGAAGAGCGACCGCTCGGCCGCAGGCAGTGGTTTGGAACGATTCTTACCTACAGCAACAAGCAGGGCATTAAGATCAAGCTGAAAGGTTCGGACCTCCCCTGCTGCCTGCCTCCTGATCCGCGGGGAATCAATAGGGCTAAGCGGGGCATCTACACCCTGAAGTCCACTGGCGAGCAGATCGTCGACCCAGACCACATCACAGCCTGTGTTTCCTCGAGGCCCGGCATCAGCGAGGATACGGATTTTCTACCGCCGGGTGCCTAGCCGTCCCTGCCGCTTCCGCGATACCATCAATACATCGCGCCTTCCGCGACGCATCCATGCCCAAGAAGAAGACGAAGTCCAGAGCAGACTCCAACGGCAACCGCCCCCGCAACGGATCGAAGACCCCACTTCTCGCCAAGAACGCGAGAAATGGGTCACCCCAAGAGAATCTGTCGAGCTCCGCTCGACCGGACAGCCGAGGGCGGCTGTCCCTACAGGAGAATTCTCTTCGTACCTATTCCATTCCCGACACGCGCCTCGAGCACCCGAACTACATCGTCCGCCAATCCGTCGAAAAAGATAAAGACGGCACCGAGCATGTGCGCTATGAAGTCTCCGGCGATCTCGACGCGCCCGTGCCGTCGATTCGCGACTCCAAATATTTGAGCAAGCAGCAGGCAATCGAAATTTACCGTTACATGCTGCTCAACCGCAAAATGGAGACCGCGCTCGAAAATCTCTACAAGCAGGGCAAAGTCGTCGGCGGAGTTTATTTTGGGCTTGGGCAGGAGGCGTGCTCGTGCGCCTCGTCGTATGCGCTCGACAAAGACGACTGGTTCGCGCCCATGATCCGCAACCAGGGCGCGCTGCTGGTGCGCGGCTTTCACGCCTCCGACACGATGATGCAATACATGGCCAAAG
>DATLKM010000398.1:0-2212 GCA_035538435.1 Binatia bacterium | reverse complement strand
GCGGTTCGTTGGCGTTGGGTCGATGAAGAGAACATCTGTGTGAGTGGAAGGCTTCACGATGCAAGTTTTCGTCGACATATTTCTGGCGGCGGCGCTCATTCCGGCTATTTATTACCTGATCGCCATTTTCAGCGCGTGGCGGTTTTTCAGTACGCCGGATCCCACGCCCGATGTGTCGTTCACTCCTCCCGTCAGCAACCTGAAGCCGATTCGCGGCCTCGATCCCGGCGCCTACGAGAATTTTGCCAGTTTCTGCCGGCAGGACTATCCGGACTACGAACTGCTGTTCTGCGTAGGGAGCATGGACGACCCGGCGGTGCCAATACTCGAGCAGTTACGCCGCGACTTTCCCGAACGTCAGATTCGCATTGTGGTGGAAGACGGCAACGGCGGTGTGAACGACAAGGTCATGAAACTCGATCGCCTGGTAAGGGAAGCGAAACACGACGTTCTCGTGATCAACGACAGCGACGTGAGGGCCCGCGGCGACTATTTGCGGAACGTCGTTGCTCCGCTCGCGGACGCGAAAGTCGGAGCGGTCACATGCTTTTATCTGCCGATCGAGGAAAAGGGGCTTACGCAAGCATTACAAAATATCAGCATGCTCTCCGATTTCTTCGCGAGTACGCTGGTGGCGCGGCAATTGGACGGGGTGAAATTTGCCTTGGGCACAACTATTGCGACACGGCGCAGTTGCCTGGAGCAATTTGGGGGCTACAGGACGATCAAAGACCGGCCGGGAGACGACCTGCTGATCGGCCGCCTGATTGCCGAACAAGGCTACGAAGTGAGGTTGTCTCATTACCCGATTTCGACCGTGCCTGACTATCAATCGCTGCGGGAGTTGTTGCACAAAAGAATGCGATGGCAGGTGGTCATGCGCCATATGCGGCCCTGGGGGCATCTGGGATTGCTGCTGACGCAGGGACTGCCCTGGGCGGTGGCGGCCATTGCGCTACATCCCACGCCGGCGACGGCGGCGGTGTACCTGGGAATTTATTCCGGACTTCGCTGCGCGATGACGTGGATCATCGGCGTACATGGGCTGAAGCATCCGGGAGTGTGGCGCCGGATGCCGCTGATTGTGTTATGGGACGGGCTGGCGTTCGCGATCTGGCTGGCGAGTTTCGGCAGCAACAGCATTCGCTGGAGAAATCAGCAGTATCGCATCCGCAACGGGATGCTGGTTCCGGTGACGTCCAAATCGTGAGTTGCTGCCTGCGCTCCGCGTCAGTCGCCAGTGGCAAGCATGTCCTGCCTTGCCTCATCTCTACCCGGGGAAACAAACGGGAGCACTTTGGGTCGCGAGCGTTCATTGCGGGCACTGCGCCAATTGATTTGCGGGTCGATGGTAGATTCGTCGATTCGGTCGCGGTACCTCATCGCGATGTTCATGAGCGAATCCAGCAGGGAATCGGAGAGCAGGTGCGGCTGAAGGCCCAACTCGATCAGTTTGGAGTGTCTCGCATTGTAATAGTGCTTTTCGGCCTCCACGCGGGGATCGGCAACGTGTTCAATCTCCACTTTGAATCCAAGTTTGCCGGCCGCGGCTTGCACTAATTGGGCCAGATCGAGGACGGAAAACTGCTCGGTGAACTGATTGAACACCCGGAATTCTCCTTCTCTGGCGGGGTTCAGGCAGGCAATTTCAATGCAGCGCACGGTGTCGCGGATATCGAGAAACCCTCGTGTCTGGCCGCCCTTTCCATATACCGACAGGGGCCTTCCGATGGCGGCCTGCACGCAGAAGCGGTTCAGGACCGTGCCGAAAACCTCGTCATAATCGAAACGATTGATGAGCATTTCATCCAGAGCAACCTCATTTGTCATGGTTCCGTAGACGACGCCCTGATTGAGATCGGTGGCACGCAAGCCCCAGGCTTTGCATGTGAACATAATGTTGTGACTGTCGTGCACTTTGGAAAGGTGATAGAACGAGCCGGGTTGCTTGGGATAAGGAAGAACATCGCTGCGTCCGTTGTGCTGGATTTTGATGTAGCCTTCCTCGATGTCGATGTTGGGCGTGCCATACTCGCCCATGGTGCCGAGCTTCACCAGGTGGCACTGAGGGTTGAATTCGTGCATGGCGAACAGGAGATTCAGAGTCCCGGTAATGTTGTTCACCTGCGTGAAGACCGCATGTTTGCGGTCGATCATGGAATAGGGAGCGGCGCGCTGTTCGGCGAAATGAATGACGGCGTCGGGTTCAAAC
>DATLKM010000397.1:0-6310 GCA_035538435.1 Binatia bacterium | reverse complement strand
GCGCGGCTTTCACGCCTCCGACACGATGATGCAATACATGGCCAAAGCCGATTCGCCCACGCGCGGCCGCGACGGCACCTCGCACTTCGGCGACATCGAAAAGCGCAACATGGTCTCGCCGATTTCGATGCTCGGCGATCTGATTCCCGTAATGAGCGGTGTGGCGCTGGGCGCGCGCCTGCAAGGCCGCAACATCGCCGTGCTCACCTGGATCGGCGACGGAGGACAGTCCACCGGCGTGACTTACGAAGGCATCAACTTCGCCGCCGTGCAGAATCTTGGGCTGGTGCTGGTGGTCGAGAGCAACGAGTGGGCGTATTCAACTCCGTCAGAGATGCAGTACCGCTGCAAAGATTTAGCGGAGCGGGCAATTGGCTATGGAATTTCAGCCGTGATTGTGGACGGGACCGATGCGTGCCAGGTCTACGATGCGGCGCACGAAGCCGTCGAACGCGCGCATCGCGGCGAAGGGCCGACGATGATCGAAGCCAAGATGATGCGCATGAAAGGCCACGCCATCCACGATGCGGCGGCGTACGTGCCAAAAGCGCTGTTCGATTTCTGGAAGAAGCGCGACCCGATTACGCGTTTTGAAAATTATCTGGTGAACGTAAAGAAGTGGCTGACAGGCAAAGAGAACGCTGAGTTGATCACGGACGTAGAGCGGGTTATAGAAGAAGAGCGTGAGATCGCGGTGAACTCTCCAATGCCGACGCCGGAATCAGCCGAAGGCGGCGTCTTCTGCGAAGACGGCTGCCACGCGATCAAGCCGAAGTATGGAGTGCCGAAGGTGAAGAAAGGATCGAGTGGATACAAAGAAACGGAAGCGGCGGTGCATTTGAAATAAGAATACGGTAGGCGAGATGAATTGCGAATGGCATCTTCACTATGAGGGCTGGGTCATTGAGGATGGTCAGCCGGACCGAAAAGTCGGGGAAACTTTCGACTGGGGTTTGCTTTCATTTTGGAGTGAAGACGAGCATCTTAGAGTGACTGACCACCGAGTCAATTCTGCGAGCGCCGTTGACGACTTCAAATACTCGATTTCAGGTGAAGTGATCTATCTCGCGGACAACTGCTGCGTGATTGATTTTGGGCTCAAAGCTGCCGGTTCCGCCGATATCCTGCCCGCGGGATGCGCGACCGGAGATTACGTAACCGGAGTGATTAGCATAGAACTTCCATTATGTATCGCACTTGTTCCCCAGGAAATCCTCGCAGTGCTCCGCCATAGGTGGGCTGTAAGAAAGATTTCGGCGGATCTGACGCCTGACCATGGGTTCACACGAGATAAATCGCAAATTCGATTCGAGGAAGTGCTCGGCACGAATTTGTTAAAAGCACGCTCTTACGTTCTGCACTGTTCGGAAGTCGCTTGAAAGCGGGAGTGCCTTCGAACGCATGCGCCGCCTACCGGTACACATCTTTCCGATGCCCAACAGTAAGCACAAGTACGAGCAAGATTCCACGATGGACTTGATATACAACTCGATAATCGCCGGCCCGTATCCGCCAAGCGTCAGGGATGGCCGCCATCTTCTTGCAGCCAGCCGGAAACGGATCGTCTCGCAGAGCCTCAATTTTGGCGGACAATCGCCTCTGTGCTTCGCGCGGGAGTTTTTCCAGTTGCCGAAGCGCAAGAGGTTTGAACTGAATCGTATAGGCCACAACCGCCGCCGATCCTACAGCTTGAGGTCTTTCTTAATCTTCTCCCAGGGAATCGTGCGTGGATCCTTTAGCGCTTTGCGTGCCGCTGCAATATCGATTTCGTCTTCCAGTCTTTCCAGGAGTTCTACGTCCTCGATGGGCACCACGGCGGCGACAGCTTTCTTGCCGCGGTGTACGATAACCCTTTCGCCGCGATACTCGGCGCGGCTCAGGATGTCTGAGAAGTTCTGCCGCGCTTCGCTGGCGGTGAGCTTATCGAGCATTTTGAATCTCCCTGTTGCTAATTGTACGTAACGTACTATAGTAACAGTTTGTACAATTTGTATCAAGTGCAATTATCAAGTGCAATTATAAGGCAGCCAAACCCATGCAACTCACCTATCTCGAAGCCATCCGCCAGGGAATCTGGGAAGAAATGGAACGCGACCCGACCGTCTTCTGCCTGGGCGAAGACATCGGTATTTACGGCGGGGCTTTTAAAGTCACTGATGGTTTCATCGACCGCTTCGGCTCCGAGCGCGTCATCGACACGCCCATCGCCGAGTCCGCCATCGTGGGCGCGGCCTTCGGGGCGTCACTCACCGGCATGCGGCCCGTCGCCGAATTTCAGTTCATGGACTTCATCCCATGTGCGATGAACCAGATTTCGAACATGGTGGCGAAGACGCATTACTTGTGGGGCGCGCCCGCGCCGCTGGTGCTGCGCGGCCCCAGCGGCGGATATGTCCACGGCGGCCCGTTCCACTCGCAGAATCCCGAGATGTGGTTCGTCCACAATCCCGGACTCAAAGTCATCTGTCCGGCCACGCCTTACGACGCCAAGGGACTGATCAAGGCCGCCATCCGCGACAACAATCCCTGCATCTTCTTCGAGCACAAGTATTTGTATCGGCGCATCAAAGGCGAAGTCCCCGCCGAGGATTACACGGTTCCCATCGGCAAAGCGAAAATCGTGCGCGAAGGCCGCGATCTCAGCATCATCACTTATGCCGCCATGGTCCACTCTGCGCTCGAAGCGGCGGAGATTTTGAGTAAAGAAAACATCGACATGGAAATTCTCGACCTGCGCACGGTCTCGCCGCTCGACCGCGAAGCGATTGCGCAGACGGTGAAGAAAACAAACAAAGTCATTATTCTCCACGAGCACTCCCGCACGGGAGGCCTGGCCGGGGAGATCGCGGCCATCATTAATGAAGAAGCCTTTGACGATCTCGACGGTCCCATCGTCCGTATCACTGGCCTGGATTCTGCGATCCCATTTTCTCCGCCACAGGAAGAGCATTACCTGCCGAAACTGGAAGACATTCTCCGTGAGGCGCGCCGGTTAAAGGCTTATTAGATCCCTCCGCACGGGGAATAATTCGCCGCTTCTGCGGTTGAAAGGTCTGTGGGGCGGGCCTGCGCACACTATACTTTCTGTAATACTCTGCGCTTCACGTAATGACCTAAACCGGAGGGTTCATGGGGAAGTTTCTCGGCGGCGTCATTGTCACCATTCTTGTCCTGGTTCTCGGCGGCCTCGGCCTCGCCCTGTTTGGACTTATGCCCACCAACGCCAACGTGGCTCCTCCGCAATGGGAGAAGCGCATTGCCAACAGCGCGGTCGATGCGTCGATGGAACGCCACGCGCCGCGAGTCAATAATCCGCTGCCGCCGTCGGACCAGAATTTTGAAGACGGCATGAAGCTGTATACCATGAACTGCGCCCTGTGCCATGGCGGGCTCGATCGCAAACCGGCTTCGCTGGCGAGTTCGTTTTATCCGCCTGCGCCGAACTTGATTTCCGATCCGCCGGATGATCCGGAATGGCATGTGTTTTATACCATCCGAACCGGGATCCGTTACACCGGTATGCCCTCCTGGGAGAAAACCCTGAGCGAGCAGGACATGTGGAAGATAACCAGTTTTCTTTCGCACATGGAGAAACTACCGCCGACCGTGCAGGATTTCTGGAAGAAGAACTTCAATGCGGAACCGCCCAGCGGCGAGGGGGATGAAAAACCTAAACAGTAGGGATGGTCGTTGCCGGTTTCTTAACGCGATCTCACGATACAAGGCAGGCCGCCGCTCGAGATCCGGCCCGGAGCACGCAGAGTGCATCGAAGGGCGTCTGGTCGAGGTTAACTTCGTCGATTGCGTTCCGAAGGAGCCTCCTTCACATCCGACTCGATATAATATTCGTTTGCGTGCGCGCTGCGGTTTGAACTGTGGCCGCGTGGAAGGAAAATCATGGCAACTGACATCATCATGCCCCAGATGGGCGAATCTATTGTGGAAGGGACGATCACCAAATGGCTGAAGAAGCCAGGCGACAAGGTGCAGCGGGACGAGCCGCTGTTTGAAATTTCCACCGACAAGGTGGACGCCGAAATTCCCGCGCCGGCTTCAGGGGTTTTGCAGGAAATCAAGATCGCGGAAGGAACGACGGTCGGGGTGAACACCGTGGTCGGCACGATCGCCGGTGATGGCGAAGGAGTAGCCAAGTCCGCGCCCGTTGCGGCGCCTTCCGCACCCGCACAGAAAGAAGAAAAGAAGGCCATTGCTCCCGCTCCGGCAGCGCCTGCGGCCCACACGCCGGCGCCAACAGCGAGCGCAGACGATGACGAAACGCGCTCCTCGCCGCTGGTGCGCAAGATCGCCCGCGAACATGGCGTGAGCCTGTCTCAAGTCTCGGGCACGGGGCTGGGCGGACGCATTACAAAGCAGGACATCATGGCGTTCATCGACCAGCAGTCGCCGGCGCCGGGTGCGTCCACGCCCCAGGCCGCCGCACCAGTTTCCGCCCCGCCGATGCAAGCGCCGCGGCCTGCGCCGGCGGCCTATCCCGGCGATGTGGTGCCCATGTCGAACATGCGCAAGCTGATTGCCAAGCACATGATCGAGTCGCGGCGCACCAGCGCGCACGTTCACGCCATGTTTGAGGTGGACATCACGCGTATCGTCAACCTGCGCAACCGGCAAAAGAACGGGTTCGAGCAGCGCCACGGCGTGCGCCTGACTTTCATGCCGTTTTTTGTGCGGGCCGCGATCATGGCCATTCAGCAGTGGCCGATCGTGAATGCCTCGATTGAGGGCGACAACATTCGCTATCACCGCAACATCAACATGGGCATTGCCGTAGCGCTCGACTGGGGGTTGATCGTTCCCGTGCTCAAGAATGCCGGCGATCTCAACTTCCTTGGATTGCAGCGCGGCATCACCGACCTTGGCGAGCGCTCGCGGACCAAAAAGCTGAAGCCGGAAGACGTAGAAGGCTCGACCTTCACGATTACGAATCCCGGCCAGTTTGGAGCCGTTTTCGGCCTGCCGATCATCAATCAGCCGAATTCAGCCATTATGGGCGTGGGCGGAATCACGAAAATGCCGCTGGTGGTCACCGATAAAGATGGCAACGACTCGATTGCGATCCGGTCGGTGGTTCACCTCACCATCGGCTACGATCACCGCCTGATCGATGGTGCAATCGCCGACCAATTCATGGCGCAGGTGAAGAAGAACCTGGAGCAGTGGAGCGAGGACGTAGGTTGATTGTTACTTCGCGTTCGCGGGAGTAACGCTACCGGCCGATTTCGCCCACGCGCTCGCGTTCAAGCACGTCACAACGCCGTCGATGACTTGCGAAATACCGTTCTTGAATTTCTCGGGATCGACGATTTCCCGCGCTGCGACCGCGTCCGCCATGCTCAAGGCATTTTGCAGAAACGACATGGCGGCGTCTTTTTTCTCCGATCCGCTTTTGCTGCCAAACAGGCCCTCAATGCCATTCACCAGCGCCGGCACGAAGGCGATTCCGCGCAACAACTGAGAGACAAAATCCACGGGACTGCTCCTTTCGAAATTGATTCAAAGAAAGGCAGCCAGCCGAGGGCCGGCTGCCGCCTGCTTAGGTCAAGCTGGCAAGAATGTCGTTGAGGGTGGTCAGGTTCGGATCGGCCGAATCCGTCTTGCTGGCGATAACGGTCACGCACAGCTTCAGTTCGTACGCTTTGGCCAGCGCCAGCGACAGCATTCCCGGCATGTCCATGCCATACGAGTTGGCGTCGGAAATGGTGTTGGCGGTCGGCGCAGTCAGGTTCTTCAGGTTGGTGATGATGGTTGTGCTCGGTACTGTGGTCATAAGTTTCCCCTTCTGGTGTTTGAAAATTTCCGATTCGGCGGAAAATGCAGGTTGGAAAGCCGCTATTTCAGCCAGTACTTGTGCAGGGCGATCGCGGCGCTGACGGCGGCGCTGATCAGGCCGTTGGCCACGCGGTTAAACACGCTGTGGTGCAGGTCGTTGCGTTCGAGAATCGCAACTTTGTCTTCGACCGTTTTCATCCGCCCCGGCTGGCCGTTGCCCACCAGGGAGTCCATCTTGGTTTCCAGACGAATCAACTTATCGAGCACCTCGCGCTGAAATTCAATGTCGATCGCTCTCAGTTCTCTTTCAGTCATCCCCACGCCCGCCTCCCTATAACGGATAATCCACATGCAATGCCGCCGAAAAGCGCGAATAGCGCGGAGGGGATTCGCTGTCATACAGCCGCAAGAAGTAATTTTGCGTCTGCGCCAGGCGCGGCAGGTTGAAGCTCTCGGTGGTAAAGCGGCCCAGCAGATTGCGGTCATTGGCGGCGCCCCAGCCATAATCTTCGGACCGCACCTC
>DATLKM010000396.1:0-15126 GCA_035538435.1 Binatia bacterium | reverse complement strand
ACGGGGCCGAAGATTTCTTCGCGGGCAATGCGGGCGGAGTTGCTCACATCCGTAAAAATCGTGGGCTGGACGTAGTAGCCCTTGCCGATTTTCTCCGGCCGACCCCCACCGGCGGCGAGCCTGGCTTCTTTTTTCCCGATGGCGATGTACTCGTTCACCCGTTCATACTGCTCTTTGCTGACCAGCGGGCCCATTTTCGTTTCGCGTTCGAGCGGAGGGCCCAGCTTGATCTTCTTCGCCTTCTCCGTCATGGCTTCGACAAAATTCTTGTAGATCGATTTCTGCACCAGAATGCGGCTGCCGGCAGAACAAACTTCGCCCTGATTGATGAAGACGCCGAACAGAGCGCCGTCGATGGCGGCTTCGAAATCGGCGTCGGCGAAAAAAATGTTGGGAGATTTTCCGCCCAGTTCGAGGGTGACGCGCTTCACCGTGTCGGCCGCCTGTTTCACGATGATCTTGCCCACCGCCGCGCTGCCGGTAAAGGCGATCTTATTTACGTCGGGATGTTGAACCAGCGGTGCGCCTGTGGTTTCGCCGAAACCGGTGACAACATTTACCACTCCGGGGGGTAGGCCGCAGCCGGCAAAGTAGCCGGCAAGTTCGAGCGCGGTGAGCGGAGTCTGCTCGGCGGGCTTCAACACGCAGGTGCAGCCCGCGGCAATGGCCGGAGCCAGCTTCCATGCGGCCATCAGCAGCGGATAGTTCCACGGAATGATCTGTCCTGCGACGCCGACGGGTTCTTTGAGCGAAAGCGACATGGCGTTGTCGGGAACGGGATTGACGTAGCCGACGACTTTGGTGGCGAGGCCGCCGTAATATTCAAAGCAGGTGGCGACGTCATTGATGTCGAACTCCGCTTCCACGATGGGCTTGCCGGTATTGCGGCACTCGAGTTCGGCGAGCGAGGCGAGATTGGCGCGAACTTTTTCCGCCAGGCGGAAGAGAACGCGACCGCGCTCCTGCGCGGTCGTGGGTGCCCAAGGACCGTCTTCAAATGCGGCCTTGGCCGCGGCGACGGCGCGGTTCACGTCTTCGGGGCCGCAGTCGGGGACCTGGGCGATCACTTCTTCGGTGGAGGGATCGTAGACGGGGAAAGTTTTCTTCGATTTGCTGTCGATCCATTCTCCGTTGATGAAGATCTGGTAGGTCTTGATGTCGGTTTGGACTGCGGTCGGCATTGTGCTCTTCCTCTGGGGCTAAAGCCCGGTTCGTTTGCGGGATCTGATCGCAGCGCTGAAGCGCTGCGCCACCCAAAATCTTTCGCTACCGAAGCGCTGAAGCGCTGCGTCACCCAAAATCTTTCGCGGCCGCCGCCGGGACCTGTTTAGGTGCCGCCGAGACTGTCTTGGCGCCGCCGGGAGCTGCCTTGACGCCTTGGCCAGTACCCATCCCCGCCCTGGCTCCCCAAACGTGTTCTTGCGCAAGCCGAGACCTGTTTTGGCGCAAGCCTGGCGCCTCAGCGGCTAAAGCCGCTTGAGTTCTGGCTCCTGCACGGCGCGGCTGAAGCCGCGCCCTTGCAAAACTTTTCTGCGGCCATAGACGAAGAAGAAAAATGCGGCCAGGCCGACGAAAAACAGCGTGCCGCCGAACATCCACAGCTCATACGACCATAGAGATGTGATCTGCTGCGCGGGAAAGAACACCAGCGCGATGCCGAAAGCCGTGGTCAACAGCCCGCTGAAGCCGGCAAAAAAAAGCGTGCCGCGGCGGTAATGGCCCACGCGGGTTTTTTCCGCCAGCGAAAACTTCACCAGCGCCCAGAACATATAAAGGAAGGGGACCAGTTGTAAAACGACGGCGAGCGAAAGCAGTTTCTGAAACGTTTCCTGCACTCCGGCGCCGGCGAAATTCAGAATCACCAGAATCGACGAGACGATGGCCTGCACAATCAGCGCCGCATAGGGCGTGGCGTATTTGGGGTGAACTTTGCCCAGCCACGACGGCATGTAGGAATCGAGGCCGGCGACGAAGGGAATGCGGGCGCAGCCGCCCATCCAGGCCGAACCGATACCGGCGATCGACAGGCTGAGCATCAAGGCAAAAGGGATGGTGATCCAGACCAGGCCGATGCGGCCGGCCATGTGGCTGACGGCCTGCACAATGCCTTGCAGAACATTCACATTTTTTCCGATAGCGACGAGCAGGGTGAGGGTAGCGCCGACGTACAAAACGCCGGACAAAACTCCTCCCCATGCGACTGCACCCGGCAGAGTTCGTTGCGGGTCTTGAATTTCGTCGCCCATCACGGAAGCGAGTTCGAGCCCGACCAGCCCGAAGCAGATGACGCCGAACGAATTCAGAACAAAGCGCGGGTCGGAGGGAATGCGGAAGTCGGCAGCCGTAATGTTGGAGCCGAACTGCGCCCAGATGATCACGCCCAGCCCGATCAGGACTCCCGCCGCAACAAACGTCCCGATAGCGCCAATGTTGTTCACCCATTTACCGATGCCGAGGCCGACAATGTTGAGCACGGTCAGAACGAACATCAGCAGCAGGGAAGTGGTGAGCGCGAAAAATTTGTTGTCGGCGAGCCCGGTGTGCCCCGGCCCCAGCGCGAACACGGAGACGCCGACGAAGTACAGCATGACCGTCGGCACATAGAGCATGTTGTTGGTCCAGTAGCACCAGCCGGAGAGGAAGCCGTGGAAATCGCCAAAGACTTCTTTGGCCCACAGATAGACGCCGCCTTCGCCCGGATAGCGGCGCGACAGTTCAATCACGGCAATACCCTGAGGGAAAAAGAAAAGCAGCAGGGAAATGATCCACAGCCAGATGGTTACACCGCCGTTGGCGGCGATGGAGGGGACCACGTTCAAATTGAAGACCGCTACGACAAATAACAGCACCAGATCGCGGCGCCCGAGGGCGCGGATGAGGTGAGGTGCAGCGGGTTGGGAGGTGGTGGACACGTTCCGTGTGCGTGCGCAGGCAAAAACAGGTTCCTCACCCCGGCTTGCGCCGGGGTTTCGGAATGACATCTCTTTATGTACAGCGCAGTATCTACAGCTCCGTATTCGATGTTAATGCGCGGCTAAGACCGGCTGGCCGGCGCGCTCCTGCTGCGCCTTGGCCAGCGATTGGGCGATGTCGCCGAACGCGGCCAGATGTTTGTCGATGTCGGCGTCAGTGTGCTGGACCGAAATGGTCCACTGCTCATCCCACCAGTAAGGCTGGGGCATCACGCCGCGGTTCACCATGGCGAACCAGTAATGACGCCAGAGATCGACGTCAACCGTGGTCCAGTCACGGTAATTGCGAATTTCTTTTGGATACAGCATGAGCGCGCCATTGGCTCCCGCCTGCGCGATGTAGGCTTGCAAGCCGACTTTCGCGATGATCTTGCGGTATCCCTCGGCGAGTTTTTTGCTGAGTTTGTCGACGTGCTCGTAATTATCGTGGGTGAGCACGTCGCGGAAGGTGGCCAGACCGGCGGCCATGGAAACCGGATTGGTGTTGTAGGTTCCGCCGTGGAAGACCTTGTGCTGCGAGATGAGATCCATCACGGACTTGCTGGCGCCGAACGCGGCCAGCGGGAATCCGCCGCCGATCGACTTGGCCAGGCAGATCATGTCGGGCTGCACGTTGAAGTATTCGCTGGCGCCGCCCCAGCCGAGCTTGGCGCCGGTTTTGACTTCGTCGAAGATCAACAGAGCGCCGTGTTTATCGCAGAGTTCGCGGAGGCCCTTGAGGAAGCCGGGTTGCGGCATGCAAAGGCCGACGTTCATGAGAATCGGTTCCAAAATGACCGCGGCAATTTCGCCGGGATTTTCTTTAAACCGGCGCTCGACGGTGTTGAGATCGTTGAACGTGGCGACTTTCACATTGGCGATAGCCGATTTCGGCACGCCCAGCCCGCCAGTCACGGCGGTTGGGTTATCGATGTCGCCATACTCGGGCGCGTGGGGTTTCACGCTGACGAGAGCGGAGTCGTGCAAACCGTGATACGCGCCTTCGAACTTGACGATTTTGTCGCGGCCGGTAGCGGCGCGCGCCAAACGAATCGCGTGCATGGTGGCTTCGGTGCCGCTGTTGCCGAAGCGGCACATTTCCACGGGGAAGCGGTCGCAGATGACTTCGGCGAGTTCCCACTCCATGTCATGCGGCATGCCGAACATGGTGCCGGTGGAAAGACGTTTCTCCACGGCTTTCATCACCGCCGGATGGCAATGGCCGGCCATGAGCGCGCCGAAAGTCAGGTTGTGGTCGATGTACTCGTTGCCATCGAGATCGCGGAACTTGCTGCCGCCGGCTTCTTTTACGAAAATCGGCCAGGGATCATAGTGGCGATAGTTGCTGGCCACGCCGAGGGGAATGCGCTTGAGATTTTTCTTGTGCGCTTCCGCAGACTTGGGCGTGCGGCGCTCGAAGGTGGACAGTTCATTTTGCAGATCGGGGTACATCAGATTGCTCCGGGTAGCTCAGGCCGTCGGCGCTTGGTGGCCGGGCCATCAGAATGCCGGAAGGACGCGCCATTCCGGGGTTTGGACGCTTCTAGTTTACACCTGCATCTAGAAGTAAAACTTTAATGCGAACTGCACCAGACGCGGCTCCTGTGCCTGGGTAATCTTGCCGAATTCAGTTGGACCATCGGAAAAATGGCCGTCGGGATTATAGAAATTCGTGTGATTGAAGATGTTGAAAAGCTCCGCACGGAACTGGAAATAACGCTGTTCGCTCAACGCGATTTTCTTGTGTATGGAAAAGTCCCAGTCATTGAGCCCGGGCCCGCAGCAGATGGCGCGTTGCGTGCCGTTGTTGAACTGGCCGAGGGGAGGGACGACAGCGTTGTTCGGATTGGTCGCGGCAGTGGCGAAATCATTGGGATTGAAATAGAAGCCGGCGTTGTTTTTCGGATTCAGCTTCTGGAATGGGGCGACCTGGCTGGGCGCCTCGGTGCCGAGGAAAAAAATGCTGGCGATCAATTCGGTGTCGTCTTCCGTATCGAGACGAATGGGGAATCCGCTCTGGAACTGGGTGATGCCGGAGAGGGCCCAATCATCCAGCAGCCTGCCTTTGAAGCCCTGATATTTCGGGGCGGGAATTTCCCAGTCGTAGCTGATAACAAACCGCTGCTTGGAGTTGAATAACGACAGCGCGCGGCTGGCCTTGAAATTGTAGGGGTTCAGGGTTTCTTCAAAGGTCGATCCTTCGTCGATCGATTTGCTGAAGGTATAGGCCGCCTGAAATTGCAGGCCACGCGAGAAGCGTTTTTCGAGCATGGCTTGCAGAGCGCTGTAGCTGGAATTTGCGATTGTGTCTTCAGCGAAGATGTCGCTGAACACCGGAACTCCGTCGAGAGGACAGCCTGTGCCGGTGACAGCGTTGCAATTGGGCGAGGAGTAGGGGCGCAGTCCAACCATGGTCAGGGTTTGGCCTGTTCCCGTCACCACCTGCCCATTGGGCAGATGAAAGGGAAATCCAGTCGGAACAGTGACGCTCCACTGACTATCCTGGAGAAAGGGCCCGCACGAGGCCTGCACGCCGTAAGACGTGACGTTCCCCGGGTTGGCGCTGGCGATACTGGCGATGTCGAGACAGGTCTGTGGAGTGGAAGGATTGATGTCGTGAGCGGCGAGCAGACGATGGCCTTCCGAACCCACGTATCCCACTTGCAGCATCATGTCTCGGGCCAATTCGCGTTGAATGGTCAGGTTGTATTGCGTTGTGTACTGCGTACGCAGGTGAGGCTGGAATTCGCCATAGAGCAAAATCGGCCGGAACAGGGAGTAATCGACGGGCTGCCCTTTGACCGGCGTAAGGATTCCATTGAACGGGTTCGGACTGATGAAGTTCGCCTGGTTTACGAAAGGCGTATTGAAAAACGTGTCGAACAGGGAAGAGCTGCCTCCGAAAGGCGGTTCAGCGCCGAACTGCGCCATGACCAACTCTTCAATCGGGTTATAGAAAATACCCCAGCCGGTCCGAATGCTGGTCTTGCCTGATTTTCCGGGACTCCACGCGATTCCGATTCTGGGCGCGAACGCGTGATAGTAGGTAGAAGTCATGCCAGCCGGGACGCCGGCGTCGCCTGGAACCACCAGGCCGGTCGGCTGCACTCCCGCGTCGGCGCAACTGGTTCCCGCCGATACTCCCAGTTCCGCGGCGCCTGCCGCCGACAAACCGCAGGGATAAACAGTGGAGTTTTGACCGGGGCGGAAAGTTTCGACGTGGCCGGCGATGTCGGTGGGCGGGGTGTCGAGTTCCCAACGCAAGCCGTAGTTCAACGTGAGATTGGGTTTGATCTTCCAGCTATCCTGGGCAAAGGGATAGACGGACGTGCCACGCACATCCTCCCTTTGTCCGGAACCCTGCGTGTAGGTATCGACCAGGCCAAGCAGGTACTCGGCGTAGTTGTCGCCATCGCCGGGGATGATCGAGTTGGGGCCGCTATTGTTAAAAGTGTATTCGCCGTTTACATCGAAGTAGTAATACTGATCGAACCGCTGCCGGCGGACGTCGATGCCGAACTTGAAAGTGTGGGTGCCCTTGACCCACGTCAAACTATCTGACCATTGAAAGCTGTTGCCCACCTGCGGCAGGGTGCCTTCAAAATTGTTGCCGTAAATCGCGCCGCCGCCAATGTTCACGAAAGGAACGCCTGTGATGGTTCCGGGCAGTCCAGGCGTGATCCCCGCTTTACTGGCGGGAATATTCGATCCTGCAATCAGGGAATTGATGGCCGAGGAATCGGAGTTTCCCGTGAAGCAAAATGAAGCGGCAGCCCCGGTACAGGAAGAGGTGACAGGCAGCGTGGTCTGGGGCTTAAGGAAGCCCAGTTGCCCTTCGCGCATGTAAGTAAAGTGAGCCTCATTGACCAGGGCGTTCGTGAGGGTCCAGGTGTGAGTGAGGTTCCACTGCTGGAAACGGTTGTTGTTCAAGTTGCCAAAGCCGGGAACGTTGGCGCCGGCGCCTTCGAATTCGTTGAAGGGCTGAAGTTGACGGAGATCGTTGAAGTAATAGTAGGCGCTGAAATTTTGGTGATCGTTGATCCGGTGATCGAAGCGGACCGTGAACTGGTCTGCATTGTCGGTGCTGACGGGCACTGTGACCGCGGAGGTTGGGACGTAATTACTTAACAGGTTGGCGGCCACCGGGTCCTGGCAGGCCGCGGGAATCACGCCGGTGGGAAATACCTCAGACCACGGAATGAATGGATTTCCAGTGACCGGGTTGGTTTGCACCGGCAGGCCCGCTACGGAGGGGATGCCCAGGGCGCTGTCACAGGTGATGGTGCCGGAAGGAGTGGTGATGGAGCGTCCGTCAAGCACCTGCGCCACAAAGGGAGTGCCGGAGCTGTCGTCGATGCCGCCGGCGCCGGCGCTGGCGTTAGCGCTGCCGAAGGTCCCCGTGGGGGCGGGAAATCCGCCTATATTGGCGGAGGAGAAGTCGCCGCCAAACTCGCCCGTGCCAAGTGCGGTGGCGCTGGCAGGAGTGCCCGTAGGCACATTGACGGCCTGGCTGGTGATGCCTTGCCGTATGCGACGGCCTTCGTAGGAAATAAAGAAGAAGGTGCGATCTTTCTTGATGGGTCCGCCAAAAGTGCCGCCGAACTGATTCTGGTTCCATTGCGGCCGGCCCTCGGCGTCGAAGTAATTCTTGGCGTCGAGCACCGTGTTGCGGAAGTACTCGTAAATATCGCCGTGGAATTGGTTGGTACCGGACTTTGTAATGACGTTCACCACTGAGCCTGAATTGCGTCCATATTCGGCGTCAAACGTGTTGGTGATGACGCGGAATTCTTCCACGCTGTCAGGGGTGGGTTGCACGGTGGGAAGGTTAACGAACTGGTCGTTGGCGTCGCCGCCGTTGACGCTGAAATTGTTGGCGCGGGTGCGGCCGCCGTTTACCGAGACAGACCCGGTGTCCTGCGAACCGTAGAACAGGCTGCCGTTTCCGTTGCCCAACTGCGCCTGCACGCCGGGCTGCAACTGAAGGAACTGATAGGTGTCGCGCGAGTTCAGCGGCAGTTCATTTACCGAGCGGTCATTGATCACGGCGCCCAGTTGCGTGCTGGTGGTGTCGACCTGGGGCGCTTCCGAGGTGACCTCAACCGTTTCCTGCGATGCTCCGATCTGGAGGGCGGAGTTCAGGGTGACCACCTGGTTGACGTCGACGATCACGCCTTTTTGAATATTTTTCTTGAAGCCGGTGAGTTCGAACTGGACGGTGTAGGTGGCGGGCGCGACTTCGACAAAAGTGAAATCGCCGCTGCCGTTGCTCTGCGTGTCGCGGCTGATGCCGGTGGCTTCGTTGGTCAGGGTGACTTTCACGTTGGTCAGCACGGCGCCGCTGGGGTCGGCGACGCGGCCCACGATGCGGCCGCTGGCGCCCTGCGCCATCAGAGAGACGGGCGAAATAAAAAACGCCGCCAGACAAGCGGCCATCGAACACATCAGGATCCAGCGAAGTCGCAAAGACGGCATGGAGCCTCCCGGGGCGGAGTATGTGTTTTTTGGGAAGCGGCGGCCAAAACGCTTGCTTGTTTCCCGCCGCAACCTTGCTATAATCCCGCAAGGTTAGAGAAGGGGTGCGCACGCTGTCAAGCACAAAAACGCGCCCCGGTTTGAAAAACCTCAGATTTGACCGGTGTAAGAAATGAGTTCCGGCGCTCCTGAACCTTACTTGAAAATCGGAGACGTGGCGCGGCGGGTGGGCGTGTCGCCTTCCGTCATCCGGTCATGGGAGAGTTTGGGGCTGACCCGCCCGCGGCGGACCGAGAGCAAGTATCGCCTTTACAATGCCGAAGACGTGAAGCTGTTGAAGCGGGCGCGCTTTCTGCGCAAGGTGCGCGGGCTGAATGCGGCGGCGATCGTGGAGCTGCTGAAACGGGAGGGCCGCACGCGTCCCGCGGCCGATGCGAGCAGGAGGGCCATCGGCGCGCATCTGCGCCAACTGCGGGCCAAGCGCGGACTATCGCTGGCGCAGGTCGCGAGCCGGGTGGGCATTTCGGTGGGATTTTTGAGCGCGCTCGAGCGTTCGCAGATGAGCGGCTCGGTGGGAACACTGCGCAAGCTGGCGCGATTCTACAAGACCAACATTCTCGATTTTTTTGACGCCGATGGTCCCGGCGGCCGGCGGGTGCAGCCCGGGGAAAGAAAAATTCTTGAAGCCGGGCCGGGCGTGCGCATGGAATTGCTGGCCTGGGGCAACACCGTTATGGAGCCGCATTTATTCCGGCTTGCGCCGCAGGCTGAAAGCGGCGAATCGTACGCGCATGAGGGCGAAGAGTTTCTTTATGTGCTGCGCGGTGAGCTGGCGATCACTCTGCAGAATGAAAGGTACCGCTTGAAGTCGGGGGACAGTTTTTATTTCGAGAGCGCCACTCCGCATCACTGGAAGAATCCCGGCCGTTCGGAAGCGCTGGTGTTGTGGGTAAATACGCCGCCAACGTTTTAGGAATCCGGGTTTGGGCAGCCGGCCTGCGAGCCGGATAGGGAGACTTGAGGAGCAAGAATGAAGAAACTTTCGCGCGTTGCGATGGGGCTATGCCTGCTGATCGCTCTCTTCCCGGTGTCGTGCACCAGGAAAACGCCATCGCTGAATCTGCTGGTGTGGGAAGGATATGCCGATCCTTCGTTCGTGAAAGCGTTCGAGGAGCAGCACCACTGCAAAGTCGCGGCGTCGTACATGGGATCGAGCGACGAACTGATGGCGAAGCTGCGGGGCGGCAGCGCGGGAAATTACGACATCATTTCGCCTTCCAGCGATGTGGCCGGTTCGATCGCCTCAGGCGGTTTGGCCGAACCCCTGGACCTGACGAAGATACCGAGCTATTCCCAGCTTTCGCCGCAGTTGATCTCGCTGCCGCTGGTCCACGCAAAAGGGCAAGTCTTTGGCGTTCCTTTTATGTGGGGACCCGACCCGCTGCTTTACGACACGACGGTTTTTCCGCAGCCACCGGACAGTTGGAGCGTTTTCTGGGACCCGAAATACCGGGGCAAGATTTCCGTTTGGGACGATTTGTCTACCGTCTATATGGCCGCGCAGGTGCTGGGGTTCGACAAGCCCGATGCCTCGCAGCTTTACAACCTGAGCGACGAGCAACTCGAGGCGGTAAAGAAGAAATTACTGGAACTGAAGCCGAACATCCGCAAGATGTGGTCGACGGGCGGCGAATTGACCAACCTTTTTCAGAACCACGAAGTCGTCGCCGCCATGGGCTGGCCGCTGATGACGAACCAGCTCCGCGCCATCAATTTTCCCATCGGAGAAACCATTCCAAAAGAAAATACGACCGGCTGGATCGATCACCTGATGATCACGGCGGGCAGCGAGAACAAAGACCTCGCATATCAGTTTGTGGAATTCATGATTCAGGCGCAGACGCAAAAGAAAGTGACAGACGTGACGGGATACACGCCGGCCAATCCTCAAGCGGCGCAGTTCATGACGCCGGCCCAGGTGAAGAGTTTGCACCTGGATGACGTCGACAGTTATCAGAAGCGGCTTTACTTCTGGCAGAATGTTCCGCGGCGCGCCAAGTACAACGAGATCTGGAATGAGGTGAAGGCGGCGCAGTAATAAATTCGATCCGATCGTGTTTCCGGCTTTTGGTCATTGCATGAGCACAGACGTGGTCATCTCGCGTGTTGCCGCCGTCGAAGCAGCTCCGAAGCCTGCGCTGCTTCGCATTCGGAACGTGGCCAAGAGATTCGGCCGCAACGTGGTCTTGAAAGACATTTCTCTGGATGTTGCCGAGGGCGAATTTCTCACCATTCTGGGCGAGAGCGGTTCCGGGAAGACCACGCTGTTGCGGATCATCGCCGGATTTGAAAGCGCGAGCGCCGGTGAAGTCTGGATGGGAGACGAACGGCTCGATCGACAACCTCCCTATCGCCGGCGCGTAAACACTGTCTTTCAGCACTACGCGCTATTTCCCCACCTCACCGTCGAGCAGAATGTTGCCTACGGGCTGCGGGTGGCAAGAAAACCCGAAGCTGAAATTGCTTCGCGCGTGTCAGAAGCCCTCGAAAAAGTGAAGATGTCGGTCCACGCGAAATCCAAGCCTGCGAAAATCAGCGGCGGGCAGCAGCAACGGGTTGCGCTGGCGCGGGCGCTGGTGAACCGTCCGCGGCTGCTGTTGCTTGACGAGCCGCTTTCCGCGCTGGACGCCAACCTGCGCCGCCAGATGCAGGTTGAGTTGAAATCATTGCAACGCGAAGTGGGCATCTCCTTCATTTTTGTTACCCACGACCAGGAAGAAGCCATGGTCATGTCCGACCGCATCGCGCTGCTGCGATCGGGAGAACTGGAGCAGGTGGCAACGCCGCGGGAAATCTATGGGCGACCGGCGACGGCGTATGCCGCGCAGTTTGTCGGATACACGAACCTGCTCAAGGCGGAAGTACGGGATGGCATGGCGCGCTGCGGTCCGGTGACGTGGCGCGCCGCTTTACCAGATGGCTTGGCACTTTTTTCCCTCCGGCCGGAGAACGTCCGCCTGGGCGGCGCATCCGGATCTCAAGCCGGCGATGTGCGACTCCGAGGGCGCGTGATTCATCAGGCGTTTCAGGGCGCAACGCAACTCATCAAGGTGGACTGCGGCGAGCTGATAATGACGGTCCGCACTTCGAGCGCCGGGGTAATCGCGGGCGAGGTCGACCTGGAATTTTCTCCCTCGGACGCGGTTCCCGTGCGGGAATCGCCGGAGCGGCACTAATGTTTTCCCGCGCGTACAAGGCGACGGTCACGGTGCCTCCGCTGGTGTGGGTGACGGTATTTCTGCTCGTGCCGTATCTGCTGATGTTCTGCTACAGCTTCTGGTCGGTGTCTTCTTCGCAGACGATCGTACATTCCTGGACCCTGGCAAATTATTCCGAGCTGCTGCGCGTGGATGTTTACTGGCAAACCCTGTTGCGCTCGATGTGGATCGCCGCCCGGGTCACGATGTTTTCGCTGTTGCTCGGCTATCCGCTCGCGTACTTTCTTTCCTTTTACGCAGCTAAAAAGAAGGACCTGCTGTATCAGTTGGTGATCATTCCGCTGTGGGTGAGCTATCTTGTTCGCGCCTATGCCTGGAAAACGATTCTAGGCTCGGACGGGGTTCTGAACACGTTATTGCAGTACGTGCACGTGACTTCCCATCCGTTGGAATTTCTCCTCTATAGCCCGTTCGCGGTAGTGCTGACGCTGACGCACATCTACACGCCGTTTACGTTTCTGCCGATTTATGCCGCCCTGGAGCATATCCCGCGGAATCTGGTGGAGGCCTCGCACGATCTGGGCGCGACGCCGGCGCGGACATTCTGTAAAGTCATTCTGCCGCTTTCGATTCCCGGTGTTGTGGCCGGCGCGACGTTTGCCTTCGTGCTCAGCCTGGGGGATTTTCTTGCGCCGCTTCTGCTGGGCGGCCCCAGCGGCATCATGATCTCGAATATTGTGGTCAGCCTGTTTGGCGCGGCGTTTAACTGGCCGCTGGGGGCGGCGATATCCTTCTGCCTGTTGCTGCTGGTGGTCACGCTGCTGGTACTTTCAGAAAAGCTGGAGAAGAAGTGGAGTTTTTCATGAGCACGGAACCAAAACCGCGCTGGCTGTTGCTGCACGCCGCCGCGGTGTTTGCGTTTCTTTACCTGCCCATTGCCGTGCTCATTCTTTATTCCTTTAACGGAGAAGGAGTGGGAGGATTTCCGCCACACCATCTCACCCTCGACTGGTACCGGACATTATTCAATGATGGCGCCATCTGGGATTCCGTGTTGAACAGCCTTGAAGTTGCCTTGGCTGCAATGGCGATTTCGCTGGCGTTCGGAGTTCCAGCCGCGCTTGCTTTGGAACGGGCTCAGTTTCCCGGGAAGGCCGTTTTTCGACGATTAGTCCTGCTGCCGCTGATCCTGCCCGGAATCATCACCGGGCTTTCTCTGCTTATGTTCTTCAACGTAGTTGGAGAAAAGCTCAGCCTGACGACAATTATTCTTGGCCATGGCACCGCGCTGATTTCGGTGGCGACAACGGAAGTGTTTGCCGGATTGCAAAAGCTCGATCGCGCGCAGGAAGAAGCTTCGCTCGATCTGGGGGCAGATTACTGGCAGACGTTCTGGCGAATCACGGTTCCGAACCTGAAATTGCCGATCATTGGCGCCGCACTTCTGATTTTTACCCTTTCCATGGATGAGATCGCGGTGAGTTTTTTCCTGATTGGCCGTGACAATACCCTGCCGCTGGAAATCTGGGGGCGGCTGCGCCGCGGCATAACACCGGAGATCAATGCAGTCTCCACTATCATTTTTTTATTTTCACTGGTGGCGATCGTGTTCTGGTACCGCTTGCGGATGCGGGCGACGGGCGCCACGGAAGCGGGCGCGGAAATCGCGGTTGCCCTGGAGGGCCAGACATCATGAGTGCGAACCGGCGGGACTTTATCAGATTCGTGGTTGCGGGCGCGGTGACGGCCGGATGCCCGGTCGACCTATCGCTGCTGCAAGCGCAACCGTCAGATCGTCCCGCAGAAGTCGAGGGCGAGGAAAACAAGATTTGCCATCAGGTGCGCGACAAAGGCAGCGCGTCATTCACTCGGCCGCCGGCTTCGGCGCGGCATGACGTGGTAATTGTCGGGGGCGGCGTAAGCGGACTGACCGCGGCTTACCGGCTCCAGCACCGCGATTTTCTTCTGCTGGAAAAGGAGCCGCACTGGGGCGGGAATGCTTACGCCATGGAATATGAAGGCGCGGTCTACGGCACGGGCGCGGCATTCCTGACTAAGGACGAACACGCTTATCCCTTCGCCAAGGAAATCGGCCTCGATCCGCTGCCGATTAACAACTCCGACGCCAGCATTATTAAGGGCGAACTTGTGCTCGATACCTGGGGCGAGGGGCTGAACAAGCTGCCGTATCCCGAGAGCGTGCGCGAAGGCTTCAAGAAGTTCAAGAGAGAAATGCTGACGGTTGAAGTTTCGAAGCGTCTGGCCGAACTGGACGCGAAGCCATTCTCGGAGGTGTTGAAAGACTATCCTGCCGAACTCAAACTCTGGTGGGACACCTTCGGCCCGTCAAACTGGGGCGCAGCGAGCGAAGATACCGCCGCCGCTTTGGCGATCGAATCGCTTCAGGAGATGGTGGACGAGTCTGAGAGCGACAAACGCTATACCTGGCCGGGAGGCCTGGGTGCGATCACAAAAAGGTTGGCTTCACTACTCGAGGAAAAATATAAAGACCGCATGTGTACCGGCGCAACGGCGGTTGCAGTCGTGCCTGAAAAAGACGCGGTGCAGGTCACGTACCTGATGAACGGCGAATTAAAAACGGTGAGCGCGAAAGCAGTCATTATGGCCGCGCCCAAGTTCATTACTCGCAGGATTGTGGAAGGATTACCCGAGAAACAAGATGAGGCAATGGGCAAGATTCGCTACATTCCCTATCCGGTAGTCAATCTGATTTTCGACAAGCCGGTTTTCAATCACGGATACGACACGTGGTGCCCGGGCAACCGGTTCACCGATTTTATCGATGCCGATTGGGTGATTCGCCGGCAGCCCGGATACAAGCAGAAGTTCAACATCCTGACCTGCTACACGCCGCTGGCGGAGGAGGAGCGGCGGCTATTGTTGAGCGAGGACGGCGCGCGCAAAATCGCCGCGAGCGTGCTGGCGGACTTTCAAAAATTGTTGCCGCAGACGAACGCGAGTCCGCTCGAAGTCCACATTTACCGGCGCGGACATCCCATGTATATGTCAACGCCAGGGCTGTACACGCAGGTTCAGCCGCTGGTGCGGCATGCGATGGATCGCGTGTTCTTTGCCAACACAGATTCACAGGGGCCGGAGTCGACGACTAACGAAGCGATTGTGGCCGCCACTCGCGCCGTCAAAGAAGTCGAGGCGCGACTGGCGGGAAGGCCCGTGACGAAGAAGGAAGCGGTGGCCGGATAAAAGGTTTTCCCGCTAAACAACATGTCTTGCCGCGAAAGCTTTTATCTCTTGACTACCGTCTCCTCCGACGCTTCAAATTCCTCCTCCTGCTTCTCACTCCTAACCTGTTCCGCCGAGACTTCGATCAATCCCGCGCGCTGCAAAGCCCGGTAATATTCCGGCCGCGAATGGCGATAGTGATCGGCTGGGACCTTGCCATCGAGCCACGCGGTGTCCATGGGATAGACCAGCGGATCGAAAATCACCATGTAGAAATG
>DATLKM010000395.1:0-8258 GCA_035538435.1 Binatia bacterium | reverse complement strand
AGTGACCGGCCCGTTGCGCAACATGAAGCTGGCGGCCTTGCGCACCATGGGCCACCAGCGCTCCAATTTGCCCAGACCATCTGTTCCTTCGCGCCGCAAAAGATCCAGCAGAAGAACGGGAAAGGCGGTCTCATCCATCTGAATGCCGCTCCAGTAAGGGCGGCCATCGAGCCATAGATTCTGCGCCCAGTTGCCGTCAGCTTCTTGCGTAGACTCGAGATAACGCAGAACGCGAACCGCGTCGCTGGGCGCGCCCGCAGCTAAAAGCGCACCCGCGGTTTCCACCAGATCGCGCGGCCATACCAGGTGATAGCCGCCCAGGTCTTCGTCGCCTTTATTGAATCCCCAGGGAATCGAAAGGCTGGCAATGATGCCGCCGAGGAAGTCTTTCGATTCGTGAGTCCGCAGGACAGCGGCCGACGCCCGGTAGATGTCGTTTTCCCGCTTGGGTTCGTCCAGCTTCAACAGCGTGTTGTGCCAGTTCTGCCACGCGGTCACGTAATGCTTGCGAAGATCTTCATAATCTTCCAGCAAGCTGGAGCGGACCTGCTGGCCGGCTTCCGTCCATATGGATCCAAACCCCAGGGCCAGAATAAATTCGCCATTGCACGCGGACAGGTCGATTTCACCCGTACACGCTACATTTCCGTTTTCCGCGCGATCATATTCCCACTGCATCTGGAAATGCGTTGACAAATCCTGCCAGCCATCGGAGGCTCCGACAAAGCCCACCGACATTTTTTTCCACGGCGCCGAAGCTGCCATGGCCAGGGAGGTCTTGTTGTGTTCGGCGAAAAAGCCCGGCAATCCTTTGTAATCGCCGACCCAGGCCGTGTTGGCGTAACCGCAATTTTCCAGGTGCGGGGCCAGCAGGACGTAGACGCGATAATCCGCAAGAGTTCCCTGGAGCGGCTCGAAGCGGATTTTCTGCAACAAGACGCAGCGGAAGTGATCGGTAAATACTTCCTTATGGATACGATACCGGCCCTGGAGTTCGGTATTGGTCAGTTGAAATGCCGGAATGCCGGGCTCAAGCGGCACGTTTGCGAAAGAGCAATGCCGTTTTTCGTCCGAGAAAAAGGATTGCCCATCGGTGACGATCAAGCCCAGATCGCGGGTGCAAGCCTGATCGACGCGAGGAAAGTAAACTTCATTCAGAATCCCGTGACTGACGGTAAACCAGACCTTGCTCTGGCGGTGCAAAGCGGTTCCGGCACCGGTCTTGGCGCTCGAGGTCCAGCGCGGTGGGATTCCCGGCCAGCCGGGCGCGTATCGGGGAGTGCTCATAAGATTGCGATCAGAGTGCGATTCCACAAAGTACTGTTTTTACCTGATGTTGACAATGGCCGGCATCGAGCCTGCAAAGACGAGTACTCAAAGTAACGTTGCCTCGGCTGCGGGCACGGCATAGAATGCGCACATTGCAACCCTGGGGCGGGGAAACGCAATCGAAGCAGAAGCGGATTTTTTCCATGAAATTGTTCCGTCCAACTGATGCACGACACTGCGTGTGGGTGACAGCGCTGGCTCTGGCACTGCAACTCGCCGCCGCCCAGGCGAAAGCCGAGCCGGTTCCCATGGGCTCGGCGTTGGATCAAGGTTTCAACGGGCTCTACAATCTTGACTTCTCGGGTGCGCAAAGGAAATTCAGCAACTGGCAGGCTGAGCATCCGGACGACCCCGTAGGTCCTGTGAGCGAAGCCGCGGGGCTGCTGTTTTCCGAATTCAACCGGCTGGGTGTGCTCGAAAGCCAGTTTTTCGAGAACGATCAGGCGTTCGACTCGCGGGCCAAGTTGACTCCCGATCCCGATCTGCACACGCGTTTTGAAAACGCCCTGGACCGCGCCCAGTCCCTGGCCCGGGCGCGACTGGCTAAGGATCCGAAGGATCGCGATGGGCTGTTCGCCATGACACTCGCATCAGGATTGCAGGCCGATTATGCGGCGCTGATCGAAAAAAAGAACCTGGCCTCGCTGCACTATACAAAGGAGGCGTCGGTCTGGGCGCAGCAGCTTCTGGCCGTCTGCAACGATTGTTCCGATGCGTTGATTGCTACCGGTTTCAGCAAGTACATCATCGGCAGCATGTCGGCCCCTATGCGCTGGCTGCTGAAAATGGGCGGCCTGCCGGGAGACAAGCAAGCCGGTATCGCCGACCTTCAGACGACCGCGCAGCACGGCCACTACCTCGCCCCGTTTGCCAGGATTTTGCTGGCGATTGCTTACGTCCGCGAGAAGAACAAAACGCGGGCGCTGGAAATTTTGAACGCCTTACACGCCGATTTTCCCAGCAATACGCTTTTCCCGCGGGAAATCGGCCGTTTGCAGGCGCAAGCCTCACGATGATCGCTGATGCCTGCGAGCGGATCTCCGTTCACCAGAAATTCATGCCTCTGTAACCCTCCTGTAATATATGGCCGATAGAAACGAACTTGATGATTCCAAGGAGGATTTTTCGCTCAATGCGCAGACTCACCCTGCTTTTGTTGTGCGCTTTTTTATCCCTTCCCCTTTGTGCACAGACCACGCTGAATGGCGCTGGCGCAACTTTTCCTTATCCCATGTATTCCAAGTGGTTCAACGAATACCACAAGCTGCATTCCGATATTCAAATTAACTATCAATCAATCGGCAGCGGGGGCGGAATTCGCCAAGTCATCGCAGGAACCGTCGATTTCGGCGCGAGCGACGGCCCCATGACCGACGATCAGCTCAAAGAAGCCAAGATGAAGATTCTGCACCTGCCCACCGTTTTGGGAGCCGACGTACCGGCTTACAACATTCCCGGGGTGAACGTGGAACTGAAATTCACGCCTGATGCTTTGGCAGGAATTTTTCTGGGAAGGATTACGAAGTGGAATGACAAGGCTCTGACCGGCTCTAACCCTGGAGTGAGCCTGCCTGACAAAGACATCATCGTCGTGCACCGTTCTGACGGCAGCGGAACCACGTACATCTGGACGGATTATCTTTCGAAAGTCAGCGCTGACTGGCAAGGGCAGGTGGGCAAAGGGACGTCGGTGAAGTGGCCAATCGGCCTGGGCGGCAAGGGCAATGAGGGGGTTGCGGGATTAATTCGCCAGCTCCCCGGATCCATTGGGTACGTTGAGTTGATTTACGCCGTGCAAAACAACATTGCCTACGGCAGCGTGAAGAACGCGGCGGGAAATTTTGTGAAGGCCTCTCTCGAAGGCGTGACCGCAGCTGCTGCTTCATCGCCCAAGATGCCCCCCGATTTTCGCGTCTCCATCACCAACGCTCCGGGAAAAGATGCTTATCCGATATCGAGCTTTACCTGGCTATTGATCCCCGAGCAGTCAAAGGACCCGGCTAAAGGCAAAATCCTTGCCGACTTCCTCAATTGGATGGTCACCGATGGCCAGAAGATGACTGCCGCTCTTTCCTACGCACCGCTCCCGGACAGCGTTGTGCAAAAGGAAAAAGAAGCAATCAAGACGGTTCGATAGCAATCTGCTGCGCGATCGATATGCCCCGCCGTTCGAGACGGCGGGGCTTTTTTCTTGCCTCAGACATCCTCACAGTGATTCGCGACACTCTTTTAATCTCGCACAATGAAAATGGTTATCGTTAAAGTAACCCGCCGCTGTATTTCCGGCGGCTTGCTTTATACTGGAAAAGCACCGATGCTCTCAACGGCGGCGCGCTCCCAGAGCGCGTTTACCCTCGCACATGGCCCGAATTTCGCTCGACAATCCTCAGTATTACCTCAACCGCGATACTTCCTGGCTCGCGTTTAACGAGCGTGTGCTCGAAGAAGCCAGGGACGAGGGCAATCCGCTGCTCGAGCGGCTGAAGTTTCTCGCCATTACGGCCAGCAATCTGGATGAATTTTTCGAAATCCGCGTCGCCGGCATGTTGCAGCAGATTGAAGACGGCTATAACGAAGCTGGTCCCGACGGCCTCACGCTGAGCGAAAAGCGCGATGTTCTGGCCCGCCAGACGCACGAATTTGTCGACGATCAGTACAACTGCTGGAACGCCTTGCGCCCGGCTCTGGCCGGGCAGGGAATTCGTGTGCTCGGCTTGCACGAACTCGACGCCGAAGCGCGGCGTTTCGTCAACGAATATTGCGAAAGGGAACTCGATCCTCTCTTGACGCCGGTGACCGTTGATCCGGCACATCCCTTTCCCAGAGTGATCAATAAAGCTCTTTGCCTGGGATTTCTCTTGCGCCGCCGGCGCCGTTCCGCGCTCACTTACACGGGGGTGGTTTCAGTGCCGCGCACCTTGCCGCGGCTGGTCCGGCTGCCTTCGGAAAAAACCATCGATTTTATTTTTCTGGCCGACCTGGTGGCGCACCACGCGCAAAACATGTATCACGGCTACGACGTCGTTTCCTCTGCGCCGTTTCGCGTGACCCGCAACAGCAACCTGTATCTGCAAGAAGAGGAAGCCCGCAGCCTGCTCGAATCGGTGCGCACCGAACTGCACAACCGCCGCAAAGGCGACGCGGTCCGCATGGAAATTGAAGCCGACGCCGATCCGGAGATCATCGACCGGCTCCGAACCGTATTTGAACTTGATCCCTGGCAGGTGTTTCCGGTAAACGGGCCGGTGAATCTTTCGCGGCTGTTCACCGTTTACGATCAGGTGCAGCGTCCGGATTTGAAGTACAAACCGTTTACCCCGCGGGAACTGCGGCTCACGGCGAAATCGCAGAATATTTTTGAAGAACTGCGGCGTCACGATATTTTGTTACACCACCCCTACGATTCGTACGATGCAGTGGTTGCGTTTATCGAGTCGGCGGCGGAAGACGAGCACGTGCTTTCTATCAAGCAGACTCTCTACCGCACCAGCGAACACTCGGCCATCGTGCCTTCGCTCATCGATGCGGCGTCGTCGAAAGACGTGACTGCTGTGGTCGAATTGAAGGCACGCTTCGACGAGGCTTCCAACATCCGCTGGGCGCGCGACATGGAAGACAACGGCGTCCAGGTTTTTCACGGACTGGTGGGACTCAAGACCCACTGCAAACTGGTGCTCCTGGTCCGCCGCGATCCCGACGGCGTGCGCAGCTATGCGCACATCGGCACCGGCAATTACAACGCGACCACGGCGCGGATTTATACCGACCTCAGCCTGTTCACATCCAATCCGGAAGTCACCCGGGCAGTACACGACGTTTTCAGTTTCCTGACCGCCTATGCGGAAAACCCGAGCTATGAGCCGCTGCTGGTGGCGCCGCTCGATCTCGCCGAAAAGATGATCTCGTTGGTCGACCGGGAAGCCGAACATGCGCGGCAGGGAAAGCCGGCCCGCATCATCGCCAAAATGAACGCGCTGCTCGACAAGAACGTGATTCAGGCGTTTTATCGCGCATCGCAGGCGGGAGTGGAGATCGATTTGATCGTGCGCGGCATCTGTGCCCTGAGTCCGGGGGTACGGGGCGTGAGCGACCGCATTCGCGTGCGCAGCCTTGTCGGGCGCTTTCTGGAACACAGCCGCATTTATTACTTCGCCAACGGCGGCGAGGAAGAGATTTACATGGGCAGCGCCGACATGATGCCACGCAATTTGTACGAGCGCGTCGAAGTGCTGGTGCCGGTGCGCGATGAATTTCTGCGTGAGCGCGTGCGCCGCGAGATTCTCGACGCCCTTCTCGCCGACAACCGCAAAGCCAGGATTCTGCTGCACGATGGAACTTACATCCGCGCCTGGCAACCCCTGCATGGCAAACGCAATCGTAAGCCCCCGACGGGAAGCGCCGCTTTTTGCGCGCAGAACTTCTTCATTGCCGTGGCCGAAGGCAGGCAGTCGCCCGAGCTCGTACCGGAACCTCCCTCCGTCCGCCAGCACAAAACCGCCGCGCAAAGAGTACGATAATTTGCGATGATCATTTATTTCCTCCGTCATGCCAGCGCCGGCGAAGGCCTGGTCAATCCCAAAAAGGATGAAAAGCGCGCCCTCGATAAAGAAGGGATCGAGCAGTGCGGTTACGTCGGGCGCGCGCTCGCCGCGATCGAAGCGCAAGTCGACGCCATCATCTCAAGCCCCCTCAAACGCGCTACGCAAACTGCTTCGCTGGTGGGCAACGAAATGGGGTTTGAGGGCAAACTTCAAATCGAAAACGCGTTGAAGCCGGGTGCGACGTTTGCCGATTTTCGCCGCATGCTGGAAAAATATGCCCAGATGGAATCCATCATGGTGGTGGGGCACAACCCGAATCTCAGCCAGTTTTTAGGCGCCACGATCAGTGAGTCGGGATGTGAGGCCTCCGTTGACCTGAAAAAAGGGGCTGTGGCGCGGGTGGAAATGCGCCGCACTTCCGGAACCTTGCAATGGTGCCTTACACCGAAAGCTCTGCGCGCTCTTTACTCGGCGGCCGTGGAGAGTTCCCGCCCGAAAACCTCGCGGAAGTAGGCCGCATCTTTTTCAATGGCCCAGAGTTCCAGGTCGACGCCCATGCGTTGCCGGGGAACCAGCGTCAGCCGCACTACGGCGTCCTGATGGCTGACGCGAACTTTTTCCACGGCGCGCGTGCGCCCAAGATTCAAAGCGCGAGCCAGGCGCAGGAGTAATATCGCCCGGTGCACGTTCGGCCGGTCGGCCGGATCGATTGCCTTCATCGCGCCATCTTCCATCGTGGGCCGGGACTTACCCAGATAGCGCGCAATCGCGGCGATGATGCGCCGCTGCTGCGGCGTATAACCCAGAATCTCGGAATTCGAAATGATGTAATACGTGTGCCGGTGATGGCCGTTGCGATTCACATAATCGCCAACCTCATACAGCATTGCCGCGGCCGACAGCCATTCGCGGAATTCCGGGGGCAGGCCATGCACAGAGCGCAGAGTCGAAAATAAAAGCATCGCCGAATCGCGCACATCAAGCGCGTGCTTCATGTCGACGTTGTAATGCGCTACGGCGCGCGTGATCGATTCCCACCGCTCCGACTCGATCTGTTTGCCTGAGCGTGTGCTGCGATCGTGCTCGGCCGCCATTTGTGCGAGGATTCCGTCGCGCAAACCCAGCGGAGAGTAGCGGAACCCTTTCAAATGGCAGCGGTCCAATAGCTCGTGATAAACCACGGCGCCGGCCACAATGATCTCCGCCCGGCGCAAGCCGATGCCTTCGATCTTGCGGCGTTCATCCACGGGCAGGCGCGATAACTGCTTGGTAATCCTTGTCATTTCGGCGCGCGAAACGATGGTGCGTTGATTGGCGCCATTTTTTCGCAAGTGGCTTGCCACCGTGGTCAAGGCGGTGGCCGTTCCTGAGGTCGCGATTACGGCCTTGATGCGGGCGGCCACGATGCGCGGAGCGATGCGGTTCACTTCCCGGGCGACAAATCCTTGCAGCCTTTTCAGTTCGCCTTTACGAGGAGGGTCGTGGCGGAGGAACTCATCGGTCAGGCGCACTGCGCCGAGCGGCAGGCTCACCATGTCGCGAATGTGGCCGCGCGAGGAAATGGTCAGCTCGCAGCTTCCGCCGCCCAAGTCCATCATCAGGATGGGGGAAGCATCCACGCGCAAATTGGCCACCAGGCCAAGGTGAATCAGGCGCGCCTCTTCCAGCCCGGAAATGATTTCGACGTTCCATCCCGTAGCCGAGCGCACCCATTCCAGAAAGGCTTGGGAGTTTCGCGCATCGCGCAAGGCGCTGGTGGCCACCACCCGCACTGGATCGGTAACGACCTGCTGCGTGGCGCGATGAAAGCGCCGCAGCACTTTCACCGTCTCGGCCATGGATTCGGGAGTAAGGAATCCGGACCGGAACACGCCCTCACCCAGCCGGGTGACTTCGCGGTCTTCGTGAATGGAACGCAGGCGGCCCCGGGTGAGTCGCGCAATCTTGAGCCGCACAGAGTTAGAGCCGATATCGACGGCGGCGAAGGTTGGCATGGCAGAGCCAACAGTTTACATGCATTGTTGAACTGCACAACGCCGGCGAAGAGCACTGGGAAAATATTTTGGCGTCCGCGAAACTTAATTTCCGGCCCAGGGTTCGGGTCGCCAAGCGGTTGTTCCGGCCATCCTGGAGCGAGGCCTCCCGGCTTCGCCTCCCGGATCAGCCGGAGGATGCAAATACGCGCGCGACATTCAACGGCGATGCAAACATTGCCGTCAGTTAGTGCATCGGTCACGCAGGTGCGGCGACCGTAGCTTTTGAAGCCTATTCAGGCGGCAGACTTCACGGCTCGCGCTTTGCGAGGCCCCGCCGCCGTGGGTACAACCGTGGCGGTCTTGGCGGGGATCTGCGCCGCGCGAACCTGTGAGAGCACCGCCACGGCGTGCC
>DATLKM010000394.1:0-18468 GCA_035538435.1 Binatia bacterium | reverse complement strand
ACGGCGAGCGGAACTGAACTCCTCCGATTCTACTGTCCCAGTCGTTTCAGGCCTGGCAATTTGTCGATCAAATTCTCGCGTTGAGATTGGGCCTTATCCGTGTCATCCTCTTGGCTCGGCTTTCACGCGCGCGATTACTGTGCTCCGAGGCCAGTCATGTTTTCGTTCAGAACCACGGTCGCCCTTCTGCTGAGGATAGGGCTGATCGGCTTACCCGCTACCGCGCAATTTGAAACTCGCGCTAACCTGCACCTGCTGACGGCTGGGCCCAAGTCTGTGTTGGTCGCCATCTCGGAAAACGTTCTGCTATAATCAACGCTCGCCCCCGATGGCGTCGTTTCACATCCGTGCGGAAGTGGTGGAACTGGCAGACACACCATCTTGAGGGGGTGGCGCCGAAAGGCGTGGGGGTTCAAATCCCCCCTTCCGCACCAAAATTCTCGTAAACCAGGACTTTTTGATCCCATGCTGATCGGCCTTGTCACCGCCATCCACATACTGGTCTGTCTGTTCCTCATCATCGTCGTGCTTTTGCAGAGCGGCAAAGCGGGCGACATTTCCGCCGCTTTCGGCGGACAAGGCAGCCAGGCCGCTTTTGGCCCGCGCGGTGCGGCCACCGCTCTTTCCAAGGCCACAACCATTTCCGCTGTCCTGTTTATGTTGACTTCCATCACGCTGTCGATCAACGCCATCAAGCACAGCGGCCCCTCTTCCGTGCTTCAGGGAGTGAAATCGGCCCCCGCGAAGACCCAGCCGGCAGCACCAGCAACTCCAGCCACTCCACCCGCCGCTCCTGCGCAAAAATAAGGCGCGGCCCACAGCGCGGTTCGGCGATTTCTACCTGCTTCGCTGTAATTGTATTTCCCCCATGCGGGTGCTACCATCCGATTGTTGGCGTTATACGGAAGGAGTGTCTTATGTCGGATCGTGATGGCAACAGTTTTGTGTGGTTCCTGGCTGGTATGGGCCTGGGCGCGCTGGTGGGCGTGTTATACGCGCCGCGCGCGGGCAGCGAAACGCGTGAGGCGCTGCGCAGTCGCGCCGAAGAAGGCCGCGACTACGTTCGCAGCCGCGCCCGCGAAGCCCGTGACCAGGCCTCGGAATGGGTCGACCGCAGCCGCGATGTGGTCAACCAGCAAAAGGACCAGTTCCGCGCCGCGTACGAAGCCGGCCGCCAGGCTTATCAGGAAGCGACGGCCGACAGCGCCCGCGCGCCCAAAGATATGTAGATTGCCGGCGGCCTTCGAAACCGCCGCGCCCGGAAAGCGCTTTGCATGGATAATCTGATTCCCATCTTCATTGCCATTACCGGCGCCGCCGTGCTGCTTCAGGCCGGCGTGCTCGTCGGCATTTACCTGGCCATGCGCAAGAGCACCGAGCGCATGGAGGCGCTGGCTACCGAAGTAAAAGGCAAAGCCATTCCCGCGCTCGAGAAAGCGCAATCCATCCTCGCCGAAATTCAACCTGTCATTGTGGAGTTGCGGCCGAAGGTGGTTACGGTTTCCGAAAACATCGCAGAAACTTCCTCCACCGTGCGCGCTCAAATACAGCGCGTGGATGCCACCGTCAACGACGTGGTCGACCGCGCCCGCCTGCAAATCATCCGCGCCGATGAACTGCTGAGCCGCACTTTGGATCGCGTCGAAGAAACTTCCGAGATCGTGCATAAAACCGTGGTTTCGCCCGTCCGCCAGGTTTCCGGCATCATTCAGGGCGTCACCGCCGGCCTGGAATTCCTGCTGGCGCATCGCAACCGTAAAAATGGCGGCAGCCGCGAAGGCCGCGGCTCCGTGCAGCAGGACGAGTTGTTCATTTGAAGTATGCGTTATCTGGTTCGAGCACGCGTCAAACCCGGGCAGCAAGCCAATCTCATCCGCGAAATTGAAAATGGAACGCTCGGCCGGGGATCGGTGGCCGGAGGCGAATACCTGCGCAATATGAACGACGCGCGGCTGTGTGAAGATGAAACAGTTCGCTGGGTTGAAGTCTGCTATTGCCCCACGCCTCTGCTCGAAGAGCGCCCCTACTGGGAAGAATATTTCGATCTCACCAAAGTGCAGGACGCGCACGACCGCCGCAAATGCCGCGATGAAAATGGCAGCCAACCCTGGGCCTGCGGCGATTGTGATTGCACAGTTCGGTTGGAGCAGAAATTGAAAACCTGCGGCCAGTCATTTCTCGATTCCCTGCGCCCCGATTCCCAGCGTACGGACGCGATCGATCGCGAACTGGACTGACAACCGCGCCCAGCCGATGGGTCAAGAATGCCCGCCAATCCAGGTCCCATCGCCATCATCAAAGCCGGCTTGCTGAGACCGACGGTGTTGACCGCCCTGCGCACCACCGCGGCTGCGGTCTTGTCGGTGCTCCTGGCGCGCTTGCTCAAACTTCCCGAGTATTATTGGGCGCCCATCTCTGCCATCGTGGTGATCGAATCCACCATCGATCCCAAAACCATCGCCTGGCAGCGCTTTGTGGGAACGGCTCTGGGCGCGGCGATCGGGGCCCTGATAGGAACATACTTTTCCGCTGGAGTTCTTACTTACGCAATGGCTGTTTTCGCCTGCGGCGCGGTGTGCGCCCTTTTCCAACTACCCGGCGCGTCGCGATTTGCTTCCATCACGGTCACTATCATTCTGCTGATCGCCCATCAGGCCCCGGTGTGGAGGGTGGCCGTGCACCGCTTCGTGGAGGTTTCTCTGGGCATCGCCGTAGGGCTCGGTCTGGCTCTGGCGTGGAGAATCGATTCGGCCTGATCCTCCCCCGGACGAAGAGTTTTTAGAAAGATGGGGGCAGAGCGGCCCAACGTTCGAGTTAGCAAGCGTTGCATTCCCTAAACACGAAAGGGACGGCTAAAAAAGCCGCCCCTTCCCATTTCCCGTATTCAGTTCTTAGTTCTCGCCCACGCCGGAGGTTCCTCCCCACAGGGCGTTGTTGCTGTACAGGCCGCTGCCGCCCCAGAGCGCGTTTCCGCCCCACAGAGCATTATTGCCGGAGTCCGTGTTGCCGCCCCACAGCGCGTTGCCGCCCCACAGTGCATTGCCACCCCAAAGCGCGTTCGTGCCCGATACCGTAGTGCTGGATGCTGTACTCGCCGCCGCGGCGGGGCTGGCGACGAATTGCGCTGATCCCCAAACTGCCGCGTTCGACCATGCCGTCGAAGTGTTCCACACCGATGACGGGTTATCGACCATGATCACATTGCCCGTGCTCACAAATTGCGCCGTAGGTGACATGGCCGTGCCGTTGGCGGATTCGTTGTCGCTCAAAGCCGCTTCCACGTCAACATAGCCCGCGCCAACCGTGAAAACGTCATCCTGATCGGTGTACGTGTTGCCGCTCACCGGATCGGTGTAGCTGCTGTAAGCCGGAAGCGATTTCCACGCCGTTTTCATCAGCCGCGCCTTCACCTGATCGGGCGTGAGGCCGGGAGATTTCTGAAGCAGGTCGGCCACCACTCCGCTCACCACCCCCGCGGCCATGCTGGTTCCGCTCAGGGTGAAGTAGCTGGAGGAAGGCGCGCTACTGCCTCCATTCAAATAAAAGCTGTAGGGCACGCGGTTCGCAGGAAACTCGCTGTATAAAGTGGACCCCGGCGCTTCCAGCGACACCAGCAGGTTGCCCGGCGCAACCAGGTCCGGCTTCACGATGGCGTCGGCCGCGGTCGGGCCTTTCGAGCTGTAGCTGGCCATCACATCATCCACCCGAGTCGGAGTTCCCATGGGCTTCATCGCGCCGACCGTGATCACATAGGGATCGTTGCCCGGCGCGGTGATCGTGCCATAGCCTTGCGTAGGCAAATAGCGCCCGTTATTTCCCGCAGAAACCACCACCACGATTCCGCTCTTCCAGGCGTTTTCGACCGCCTGGCAGAGGGGATCCAGCTTGTAAGTTTCAAACACTGCCCGCCCCAGCGAGAGATTCATCACGCGAATGTTGTAGAGCAGCTTCAACGAAATGGCAGTGTTGATGGCGGCAATCACGGCGCTGTCGGTGCCTTGGCCGTTTTGATCGAGAACCCGGAAGTTCAAGATGCTGGCGCCAGGCGCAATGCCCTTGAACGTGCGGGAATACTGCGATCCGCTGGAACTGGCGCCGTCGCCCGCGATTAGTCCGGCGATGTGAGTTCCGTGTCCGTACTGATCGCTGGTTCCGGAGTTCCCTGTGACAAAGCTCTGGTTCCATACCACGCGGGAAAGACCGAGAAAGCCGCCTTTCAAATCCGGATGCGAGCTGACGCCGCTGTCAATGAGTGCCACGCCAATCCCGGAACCGGTGTATCCCGACTGCCACGCGGCAAAAGCATTCACTGCCGGCGCGGCATTGCTCAAGGTTGGCGAAAGCACGCGGTCCAGGCTGATGTATTTCACGTTGGACTGGTTCGAGAGCGACAGGATGTTTTGCAGCGAAAGGTCTGCCACCACGGCATTGATCAAGGGCAAGCTGTTGAGAATTGAACCCAGCGTCCCCAGCAGGTTCAAGTCCAGCAGGCTCGGCGCGCTGTTGTACTGCACGATCACGCGCGCATTCGGCGCAGTCGATTTCTGCAAATCGGGCGACAGTTTGGCGGTGTTGGCCGCGTACGCCGACGTCGCAAAGGTCGCAATCAGGACAATTACCAGCAGCGATTTCTTCATAGAATCCTCGGGCGGGATGGTAAGTGCAGGTTCGGGGCCATCGATTGTTCATAAATTCAACAGGTTAGCGGGCTACCAGACGGACACAATGTCCCACACGAAATGCAATGGGACAATATGGCCCACTTCTTTTGACCCTGAACCGCACTTGCAATCGAGCGTTTTTCGGATAACGTTGGTAACCTTCAAGCACATTTTTTGCCCTGCGGCAGACCGAGATTCGCTGAAAATCTACTTATCTGCCGGAATCCATGAGCTGGAGCCAGTCACAACTGCGGCGTTTGGCCGCCCGCGCTTTTATCGCCACTACGGTGACGGCGGCGGCCGCTTGCCTGTCTTTCGCCTTCTTTCACTGGCATACGCAGGACCTGGTGCGCTTTCTCTGTTACGTGGCGATTGCACTCTTGGCTTCGCCCCTCAAAGTCAGCCTGCCCGGCGGCACCCTCTCGGTGAATTTCCTGTTCACCCTGCTCGGCGTGCTGGAATTGAGTTTGCCTGAGACGCTGGTTTTAGGACTCGCAGGTACCCTTGCCCAGTTTTATTGGCGCCCGGCCCGGCGGCTGCGCCCCGTGCAACTGGTCTTCAACTTGTCGCAGGTCACAGTCTCCGGCACCGCCGCGTACGCGGTGTATCATCTGGTTTCGGCGCACGTTCTGCGCACGCCCGGGCCGCTGGCATTGCTGGCCGCAGCTTTGGTCCATTTTTTCTGCAACACGGCCGCCACTTCCACCGCCATCGGACTGACCGAAAACACTCCCATCTCCAAAGTCTGGAGCGATTTCTATCTCTGGTCGTTCCCCTACTACATGGTCGGCGCCGCCATCGCCGGTCTGGTCAGCTATCTGAACGCGCAGATCGGCTATCAGTCTTCCCTCCTCATCCTGCCCCCCATCTACCTGCTCTACCGCTCCTACCGTTTGTATCTGGGCAAGCTCGAGACGGAAAAGAAACATGCCGAGCAGGTCTCCAACCTTCACCTGCGCACCATAGAAGCTCTGGCCCTCGCCATTGGCGCCAAAGATCAAACCACCGGCGAGCACTTGCAGCGGGTCCGCGTCTACGCCATGGCACTGGCCAAAGAACTCGGCTTGACCGCCGACGAAACCGAGGCCCTGCGGGCAGCGTCGGTTCTGCACGACATCGGCAAGCTGGCCGTGCCCGAGCACATTATTTCCAAGCCCGGCAAGCTGACGCCCGAAGAATTCGAAAAAATGAAGATCCATCCCATCGTGGGCGCGGAGATTCTGGAGCAGGTGGAATTTCCCTATCCGGTCGTTCCCATCGTGCGTGCGCACCACGAAAAGTGGGATGGTAGTGGATATCCTTTCGGACTGAAGGCTGAGGACATTCCCATCGGCGCGCGGATTCTGACCGCCGTCGATTGTCTCGATGCACTGGCTTCTGACCGCCAGTACCGCAAAGCTCTGCCTTTGAATGAAGCTATGGCAAAAGTGGCATCGGAGGCCGGCACCAGCTTCGATCCCAAAGTCGTCGAGATTCTGGCTCGCCGCTATGTCGAACTGGAAAAAATGGCGCAGGAACATCCCGTCAAGGCCGCACCCAAACTCTCGATCGATATCAAGGTCGCGCGCGGCCTGGCTCCGGATGCTGGATTTGCCGAATCCGTCGTCCCGGCAGGCGGTACCAAGAACTCGAGCGACAGCCTGCGCCAGATCCGCGGGCAACTGGGCATGCTGGCGCAGCTCGCCGCGCAGCAATCCGGAGCGCTCGATCTGAAAGATATCTGCCAGTTGTTCGCGGGTAGATTACGGCGGTTGGTCCAATACGACGCCATCGTCATGTTCGAAATCCGCGACGGTATGCTGGTTCCCGCGTTTGTGAGCGGGACAAATACGGCCGGCTTTGCCGGTTTGAAAGTCACTACCGGCGAAGGACTCGCCGGATGGGTCGCCCAGAATAGAAAACCGATCGTCAACGGAGATCCCGCTGTGGAGCAGGGCTATACCAGCCTCGTGGGCGAAACCCTGCATTCAGCTTTGGCAGTGCCCATAGCCGCCCTCGGAGTCCTGGCGGTCTATGCCCTGGAAAAGAACGCATTCAGCCCCAGCGACACGGCTATTGTGCAAACCGCAGCCGACGAACTGGCTACTGCAATGGGAGCTTTGCCATCAAAACCCGCCGCGGGAGCCGCCGCGGGAAAATGAACCTCGACCGCCGCGCGAGCTATTTCGCCGCGTCCTGCGCCCATTTGGCCAGCGTGCTCAGAAACGCATTCGCTCCCGCCGGCGCCTCGACTTCCCCCTTCAGCGACGCCGGAAACGAAACCATGCGTCCGTAAAATTCGCGGGTGCTGTCTTTGTCCTGCTTGATTTCGGCGCCATTCAGCGTGACCCCGGCGAAAAGGCCGCGCGCCCGGGAATAGGTGAGAACCTCGGCGCGCATCTTCCAGTCGGTGTTGCCTTCAGCATGGCGCCCCACCGGCCCCGCTGCCACCGAGGCATCGGCGCCCAGCGCAAATTCGCTCGACAGAAGATGATTCATGCCGTTCTTGTTCATGATCAGCATGACCAGGTCCACCGCCTGTCCGCCGATCTGAAAACCGAAGCTCCCCCCGCCCACCACGAAAAACGCCGGCGCGCTCCAGCCCTTCGGCGTCCGGCAACTGGCGATGCCCCGGCCATACTTTGCCCCAATGATGAATCCCCCCTTCAGCATGGAGGGCACAACGGCCACGCACTCGGCCGAGCCCAGCACCTCCTGCGGAATGCCTTTGTCGGGCGCACCCTGGATTTCATTCAGCACATCGGCAGCCGCCTGCACTCGCTCGGCGGCTTTGGTTTCACCCGCCGGTTCATCTCCCGCGAAACAAGGACCCGCCAGGGCCAAAAAAGAAAGGCAAACGATCAGGGTCAGCAAAAAGAACTTTTTCATGGTTCCTCACACAGATATTTTTCTGGGCTGGTAGTTGGATTCTAACCCACGAAAGGCGGCAAAGTTCTGAATATTACAGGTTCGAGGCTAAAGGAAAGGTTCGGGAGTGCGGGCGGACAAAAAAATCGGGGCTGAAAGCGGTGACCCTAATCGCCACTCCCAACCCCGTCTCCCAGGTTCTGTGGTAGGTGAAGCGAGTATGCGGCAGGGTTGCCGGATCGACAAGATTACCGAGGTCAATGTCCTAAAGTTACGATGGCGCGGCTTCCCGTTTAGAACAGGTCTTTGGGGCCCGCATTCGGATTCTCTTTGCACAGGTCGATCAGATGCTGCAACGCGTTAATCATGTGTTTGGGAGAATCCTCTGTGCCGGGACGGGCGTAGGTAATCTGGATTCCCTTCACCAGCCGCCCCACGCCATAACCGCTGAATACTCTGAACGGGACCATGGTGTTCTCAGCGATGGGTCGATTAAAGATTGGCTGCGGAAGCTCGGTGTTCGAATCCGTGGTGGTTTGAGAATCGCTGAACGTCCCGGCTCCTGCGTCCACACCCTCAACCACGACTGTGGGAAAATTCTTATTCAGATACTGTTCGTCAATCAGCCGGGCGATGCCGCCTTGCACGGGAAGGTTCTGCGGCTCGGATACAACCCCCACCCTGGCCAGGTGCAGATTAAAAGTTATGCTGGACGTTTGATTGCCGGTCATGTCGTTCTCGGCCTTGCCCTGGAGCGGCGAAGTATCGGCGGTGTGAAGCTGCATGGCGAGACTCAGACGCATGTCGCAACCGTCAAACTTCATGGCGAACGGAGCGTCGGAGACGGTAAACACCAGGCCCAGGTGGCTTTTGCTTGTGGTAGTCGGAAATCCGCTCTCGCCGATGTGACCTTCAATCCACTTTATCGTGTCTTCGTAGGAAGGCCCTTTATCTTTCGGCGCCGGATTCGCCTGGACCTGGGCGGCTGCGATGCTGCCGCTGACGGCCACGACGAGGAGTAAGAGTTTCGCGGAATTTGCTTTGCGCATGTTTCTCTGCACGCCTTTGAGAATGGATTCAGGGCCGCTCGCCCGGCGGCGAAGGAGCGGCGCTCGTCTGCCTATTTCGCCGCCACCAGAGAATGCGTAATCGCATGCACGGACAATGCAATCCGGTTCTGCACGCCCACTTTGCGCATCAGTTTCGCCACGTGCGCTTTCACCGTGCGCTCTTCAATTCCCAACTGCGCGCCGATTTCCTTGTTGGAGCGGCCGGCCACCAGCATTTCCAGCACTTCTTTTTCGCGATCGGTAAAGGTTACCCGCCCCGCGGGGAAAATGCGGCCCGGAGCCGACGACACGCGTTCAATAAACATCGACAGCACTTTACGCGGCGCCCATACCGACCCCTGGCTCACGATACGAATCGCCTGAGCGAATTCTGCCGGCGATGCGGCTTCGTCCACATAACCCTTGGCCCCAGACGCGATCGCTTTCAGAATGGTTTCTTCATCCACGCCCGAGCCGGTCACGATAATGCGCAGATCGGGACGCGTCGCCTTCAGGCTGGCCATTACGTCGAACAAGTTTTGCCCGGAACGGTTGCCCAGAAGAATCAAATCGACTTCCTGCAACGAAGAAATTTCGGGCAATGTGGCAGAGACGAGTTCGAATTCGGGCTCAGTGTCAAAAAGGGCGCGGAATCCCACAAATCTCAACGGATCGCTTTCCACCACTGCGATTTTGATGGTCTGTTTTCTGGCTACTGCTGCTTTCATAGGTTTCCCTGTTGGGGCATGGTTGTTTCTGAAAGCATAACGGCAATCGCGCACAGAACAAAGAGAAGGTGACCGAAGATAAATTACGGGAGTAACATGAAAAAAGCCGTGCCCACGCGCTCGTAGTCGGGTACTTGGCAGATAAATTCTCAGACCGCGTTAAGCGCAGCGGCGGCAAACATTCTTATGAAAAGAACCCTGGTTACGTTAGTTCTTATCGTCCTCTTCGCCGGGCTGTCTCCGCGCATTTCGCGCGCCCAGGAACCCTCCGGCGCCAGCGAGTACAAGCCTAAATTCGCCGGCGATCCCGCCCGCTCCGATTCTGAAGCGGCCGCACTGGCCTATATGCGCGTGGTCATTCGCGCCCAGCGCCAGTTCAACAAGCAATATGGCCACTTTGCGACCTCGCTCGCCGAGCTCGTGCACTCAGGCTCGTTCACCAAACGCATGGTCGATCCCAACCGCGGCGACTACACCGCCAGCTTTAAGGGGAAAAAAGACAGCTACGTGCTGACCATGACCCCCAACCATGTCGACAGCCAGCACCGTTCCTTCTACGCCGAAGACGACGGCAAAATTCATGGCGACGAAGAAAAGGCCGCCAGCGAAGATTCGCCGGTGGTGAAGTAGGCCTTCCCCCCGCCGTCGTTTATCATGGAGATCGACTTCATTTATCAAATCGAAAGTCTTATGGAGGAATCATGGCAGCAACCGTGGGCGCGCCAGCGCCCGACTTTACCTTGAAAGATCAGGACCAGAAAGAAGTCAAACTCAGCGACTACAAGGGCAAGAAGAAAGTGGTTCTGGTGTTCTATCCGCTCGATTGGAGCCCGGTGTGTACCAAGGAACACGCCTGCATGGTCAACGACAAGAAACAATTCGAGCAGCTCGACGCGCAGGTGCTCGGCATCAGCGTCGACAGCGTGTGGTCGCACAAGGCCTACGCGGAGAAGATGGGCATTCACTATCCTCTGCTGGCCGATTTTCAGCCGCGCGGCGCAGTCGCCGCAAAATACGGCGTTTTCCTCGAGGACAAAGGCATCACCGGCCGCGCGATTTCCATCATCGATAAAAACGGCAACCTGGCCTGGCACAAGAATTACGACATTCCGGTTGTGCCGGACATCGCCGAGGTATCGAATGCTCTTGCCGCGGTGAAATAGCATCACGAAGGTTGCCCCATCCTTGTCTCGCGTTCTCTGCGAGACCGGATGGGGTAAGTGAGCTTTCTACGTCCCCGGACGAATCTCCCGCGCCTTGCCGTCCTGATAAGTCACTACCAGCGGCTTGCCCCCATTCGGGTAGCGCACAGTTTTTTCTTCAGTCGAAGCGCCCGCATCCGGCACTCCCATTCCCACGGCAAAGTCCGCCTGCAATTCGTTCATGCCCGCTTTCACCTCATGCCGCGACACCGCCTGCCACACATCCGCGGGCCAGTGCTTGTACAGATCGTGCGGATCTTCAATGTAAAACATCTCGTCCGAATAAATTTTGTATTGCCCGTCGCTTTCGAATCCGATCGGCACGGCGAAGTCCCTGCCATCTTTTTCGAAAGTCGCCATGACCTGCTTTTTCCCGCCGGGCCCGTTCTCTGCTTCTACATCTTTGATCTCAAGCCGGTAGAGCGGCGGCAAAGTCCCGGCTTCATGCGAGAAATCGGCGCGCTTGCGCGCCGCATCGTACGGATAGTACGTGTAACGATACCCTTCCTTCACCCAAACCGGCTGCTGGGTCAACTGCTTCGCCGATTTCAGGTCGAAGGGGTAAAGCTTTTTCGGCGTGACGTAATAATCGGCGTTCGAGTAGCCGGCATTCCTGGCCTGCTGTTGTTTCTGTCCGGCTACGTAGTCTTCGTGCCGCTGGTAAAGAATGTAGCCGGCGCGCGCGGCCGCGATGGCAATCGCCAAGACCAGGGCCAGCTGTATTTTTTTCTTCGCGTCTTCGCTCATCATGGGCGGCTTCGTGTGCTCCGAGACTAGGTTACACTTAGTGTGAGCATGGTTGCCTGAACCGCACGAATTGCATCGAATCGATATGGCCAACGTGACCGAACAAGATGTCCTGAGCGCGCTGCGCAGTTGCTACGACCCGGAAATTCCCGTCAACATTGTCGATCTGGGATTGATCTACGGCGTCCGCTTCGTCCCGGCCGATGGCGCTGTCGCCGATGCGCCGCAGGACGTGACGATCGACATGACGCTCACCGCGCAAGGCTGCCCCGAACACGTGAACATCAGCGCGCAGGTGAAATCGCGGCTGGAGCAGTTGCCGGGCATCCGCACCGCCAGTGTGAATGTGGTCTGGTCTCCGCCCTGGACGCCCGAACGGCTCAGCCCCGAAGCGCGAAAACAGCTGGGCATTGAGTAACAGAATCGGGATCGCCTTCATCGAAAATTCCGATCACTCCGATGCTATTCTGAAAGCGCATGATCCGCGTCAGCCGCAGCTTTGATCCCCAAAAAATCAAGCTGGTCATTTTCGATCTCGACGGCACCCTGATCGACTCGCGCCTTGACCTGGTGCACTCGGTTAATGCGGCTCTTCGCCACATCGGCCGCCCCGAACTGCCCGATGAGGTAATCGCCAGCTACGTGGGCGACGGCGCCCCCATTCTGATTCAGCGCGCCCTGGGCGGCGAATCTGTCGACGAAGAAATCGTCCGCCGCGGCCTGCAGTTCTTTCTTTCCTATTACCGTGAGCACAAACTCGATCACACCACGGTCTACCGGGGCATCCACGCGGCGCTGGCTGCTATTCAAACCAACGGAAGCCGTGGGAACCAAGACAACCCGCCACGCACAATGGCTGTGCTCTCAAACAAGCCGGTCGGGCCGTCGCGCGCGATTGTCGACGCTCTTGAGTTGGGGCGGTTCTTCACTCAGGTTTATGGAGGAAACAGTTTCGCGACGAAGAAGCCCGACCCCGAAGGCGCGCGCCGGCTGCTCGAAGAAAACGGTGTCACGGCGGAAGAAGCGGCGATTGTCGGCGATTCGCATGTTGACGTGGAAACCGGGCGCAATGCCGGGCTTTGGACGGTTGCCGTCAACTATGGATTTGCGCCGCACACGCTGGAAGAGGCCGGTCCCGACGTCCGGGTGGATCTGCCGGAAGAATTGAGCGAAGTTTTCGGCGCCGCCACCATCCCCGCCGCCCTCGGTTACACTCAGGCACGATGAGCAACGCGCTTGACGGCTTTACTCCCGCGGAGCTGCGCAAACTGCGCAGCCTGAAAGATCCCCACGGCATTCAGAAGTTTCTCGACGACGCACCTTATCATCTGGCCGATACGGCCTGGTCACCGCGCCGGGTGTTGGCCGAGCGCACCGCACATTGTCTGGAGGGCGCAATCTTCGCAGCCGCCGCCTTGCGCGCCAACGGCTACCCGCCGCTGCTGCTCGATTTTGAAGCCGAGCGCGATACCGACCACGTCATCGCGGTCTTCCGCCAGCACGGATGCTGGGGCGCCGTTGCGAAATCGAATTTTACCGGCTGCCGCTGGCGCGAACCCATTCATCGCACGCTGCGCGAGCTGGCCCTCAGCTACTTCAATTCGTACTTTAACCTGCGCCGCGAGCGCAGCCTGCGGCGCTTTTCTGTTCCCGTCAACCTGAAGCGTTTCGACCGCCAAAACTGGATGACCACCGACAAGCCGGTGTGGTTCATCGTCTTTCATCTCTTCGAAATCAAGCACTACCCGCTGATCACGCCGGCCATGGCCCGCTCTCTGCACCGGGCCGATGAACGTCTATTCCAGGCCGAGTGCCTGGGAAAAGCGCGCAAAACCGAGCGCTGATCACCTCCGCGGCGTTTGCAACACCGAAACTTCATTGCGTGGCGGGTCGCCGTTTGTTCGCCGTGCCATGGTTTCCTTCTCTGCCTGCGAAACATAAAACTGCCGTCCCTGGCTGGTTCCAGTAATCCACAGCTGTGAGATGAAGCAGGAATTTTCGTAGCACCGAAATACCGCGCGCGTGGGCGAGTTCTCGCTGCCCTGGACGCTATGCACAGGCACATTCAGTTGACGATCGCCACCGCCCACAAGGGCAATGCGAACAATTCCCTCCGCGGCCGGAGAAACAATGTATCGCCCCCCATCCATCTGTTGACTGCCCACGGCAAAGGCAAACGGTATATCGAGCACCACATCGCCCGGCTTTGTCTGGCCAAAACTTAATCCCGCCAATAGCGCACACACTACTGCCCCAAGCAATTTTTTCATCTCTTCCCCCAATTTGTGATCTTGTCCGCACGGTCGAGACGACGACCATTTTGAAGGAATAGTGATGGACGGAGAACTTCCGTTTCACAAACGTGTTGATAAGATTTTGTAAGAAACGACGAAGTCGCCCGCCGGCCAACGGCGGACCAGCTGAAACAAGGGACAACAATGAAGACTGGATGCCTGCTTCTGTCCGCCTGCCTGGAACTCGGAATGTTCACCTTCGCCGCCGCGCAGGCCCCGAACGCGACGGATACTCCAGGCAAGCCCCAGACTCAAACTCTGGATTTGACCCCCGACCCGGCCGGCAAACTCTCGCAACAGCAAATGCAGAATTTATTCCGCGTGGTTGCGGAAAAAGATTTGGAAAACGACAAGCGCCTACGCGACTACACCTACAGCGAGCGCGAAGTGGAAACCAAAGTTGACGGCACCGGCCAGCCGAAAAGCAGTGAGGTGAAGACCTACGACATTCTTGAGATCTACGGCGAGCAGGTCCAACGCCTGACCGCAAAAGACGATAAGCCGCTCCCCGAAAAAGAAGCCGCCAAGGAAGAAGAGAAAATTCAGAAGATCATCGACAAGCGCAAGAACGAATCGGAAAACGACCGCAAGAAACGTCAAGAGAAAGAAGAGAAAGAGCGCGAGCAGGAGCGTGAATTCGTTAAAGATGTGGCCGATGCGTATGACTTTACGCTGGTCGGAAGCGAATCCCTGGCCGGCCGCGATAACTGGGTCATCGATGGCGAGCCGCGTGCGGGCTTTGTCCCTCACGCCAAAGACGCGAAATATCTCGCAAAATTCCACGGCCGGGCCTGGATCGACAAAACCGATTTGCAACTGGCCAAGCTCGATGTCGAATGCCTCGACACCATCTCCTGGGGAGTATTTTTGGCCCGCTTCCACAAAGGTTCGCGCTTTATGTTCGAACAGACCCGCGTCAATAACGAAGTCTGGCTGCCGCTGCATGTAACCGCCAAAGTCGACGCCCGCCTGGCGTTGCTGAAAAGCGTGGACGTGAATGTTGAGCAATCCTACAGTGACTACAAGAAGTTCCGCGCTACTGCGCGCATTATCGGAGCCGGAGACGCCAAGTAAACTTCCTGCCGGAATATCCTCCTGAACCCCTTGCGGATTGAATTTCATCTGATAACTTCAGCTTGTTTCTATCGCGCCGCAGGAGAAAGCATGTCGGTCCCAGTCAAGCCATTTCCCGCAGATATTCGTGGAGACGCGTTCCCCGTCCTCACCGAGGCCCAAATCCACCGCATTCGCCCCCTCAGCAACGTTCGACAAGTGAGAGCAGGTGAAATTCTGTTCGAACCGGGCGAGGGCGATGTCGGCTTTTTTGTGATCCTGAGCGGAGCTTTGGACATTGTGGAGCCGGGGCTTTATGGCGAGCGCCTGATCGTTCGCCACGAAAAGGGCGCATTTACCGGAGAAATCAACATGATCTCGGGGCGCAAGAGCCTGGTGCGCGGGCGCGTGAGCGCGCCCGGTGAATTTCTGGAAATGAATGGCGATGACTTTCGGGCACTGGTAGCGCGCGATGCCGAACTCAGCGACATTTTCCTGCGCGCCTTTATATTGCGCCGCCTGGAATTGATCAACGAAGGCAGCGGCAATGTCGTGCTCTTAGGTTCCCAGTACTCCGCCAATACCCTGCGCCTGCGCGAGTTTCTCACCCGCAACGGCTATCCTCACAACTATTTCGACCTGGATACCGATAAATCTGCGCAGGAACTTCTCGACCGCTTCCATGTCACTCGCCAGGAAGTGCCGATTGTGGTCTGCAACAACAAGACCGTGCTGCGCAATCCTACGATTCAGGAATTGGCCAAGTGTTTGGGCCTGAACGAACACATCGCGACTGACGATGTCCGCGATCTGGTCGTAGTGGGTGCGGGGCCGGCAGGGCTTGCCGCCGCCGTTTACGGCGCGTCCGAAGGGCTGAACGTTCTCGTAATCGAAGCCGAATCTCCTGGAGGCCAGGCCGGTTCAAGTTCCAAGATCGAAAACTATCTGGGATTCCCCCTCGGAATTTCCGGGCAGGAACTGGCCGGGCGCGCCGCGACGCAGGCGCAGAAATTCGGCGCCAGGGTCTTGATCGGCAATAGCGTAAAGCGCCTCAATTGCCAGAAGCGGCCTTATGAACTGGTGCTGGAAGACGGGCAGGTCCTTCGCGCCCGCACCATTGTCATCGCCAGCGGAGCTCAGTACAACAAGCCCGCCATCGACAACCTTAAAAAGTTCGAAGGCCAGGGAGTCTACTACGGCGCCACTTACATCGAGTCGCAACTATGCGGCATCGAAGATGTGATTGTCGTGGGCGGCGGCAACTCCGCCGGACAGGCCGCGGTTTATCTCTCGCAGAACCGCAAGGTCCACATGCTGGTCCGTTCTTCCCGGCTTTCCGATACCATGTCCCGCTATCTGATTCAGCGCATCGAAGAAAATCCCGCCATCGATTTGCACTATTGCACTGAAATCACGGCTCTGGAGGGTGATGCCCATTTGGAACGCGTGACTTGGCGCGACAAAAACACCGGAGAAGTTTCCTCCCACAACATTCGCCACGTTTTTCTGATGACCGGGGGCTCGCCGCGTACTGACTGGCTGCAAGGCTGCATCGCCCTTGATGAGAAGGGGTTCATTCTGACCGGGCGCGACCTCGATTCGGTGAACCACGGCTTTAAATGGCCCCTGCCGCGGGGCCCGCAAATGTTGGAAACCAGCTTGCCGGCGGTCTTCGCCGTCGGCGATGTTCGCGCCGGAAACGTCAAGCGCGTGGCTTCTGCCGTGGGCGAAGGCTCGATTTCAATTTATCTGGTGCACCGGGCGCTGGCCGAGTTGTAACCCGCACCTGGATCAACGCTCCACCAGTTCTTCCAGCACATCAAAAAATGCGGGATAAGAAATCGCCGCAGACTGGCTGTTGCGAATCAGCGTTTCGCCATTTGCCCGCAATCCCGCCACGCTGAACGCCATGGCAATGCGATGGTCGGCGAACGAGTCGAGTTCGGCCCCGTGCAGTGTTTGCCCGCCGGGAATTCTCAATCCGTCCTCGCGCTCTTCCACTTCCGCGCCCATCCCGCGCAGGTTCGTAGCGATGGCGGCGATACGGTCGGATTCCTTCACCCGCAGCTCCTTCGCGTCGCGAATTTCAATTCCCCGCTCCGAGTACGGCGCAATTGCCGCCAGCACCGGGATTTCGTCGATCAGCGCGGCCGTATCGGCTCCGGTGATGGCCGCGCCTTTCAACCTTCCGCCCTCTGCCTGTACCGTGCCGACCAACTCCCCATGCTTTTCTTCGAGCTGGGTAACCGAAATGCTCAGGCCCATCTGGATAAGCATGTCGAGCAGGCGCGCGCGCGTGGGATTCATCAGCAGATTGGTGACGGTCAACTGCGAGCCGGGAAATAACGCGGCTGCACAAAGGAAAAACGCCGCGCTCGAAATATCCCCGGGAATGTCCGCTTCGATCCCGTGCAGCCGCTGCCCCCCGGCAATGCGGATTTCCTTTCCGCTCTGCCGCACGCGGGCGCCGAATGCGCGCAAGGCAATTTCTCCGTGATCGCGCGTGCGCAACGGTTCGATGACCGCAGTCTCTCCCTCAGCCAGCAGTCCGGCGAACAACAAACAGGTTTTTACCTGTGCGCTCGGGACGGGCATCTCGTAGCGGATTGCCCTTAATTGCGTGCCCTGGACGCGCAGCGGCGGGTGTCCGTCCCGCGATTCGATCTTCGCACCCATGGATACCAGCGGCTCAATCACGCGCCGCATGGGACGGCGAGAAAGCGATTCATCGCCGCGCAGCTCGCAGGAAAAATTCTGCGCCGCGAGAATTCCGCTTAACATCCGGATGGTCGAACCTGAGTTGCCGCAATTCAGCCAAGCGATAGGCGCAGTCAATCCTGGCCCGCGCCCCTGAATTTCGATTACGCCGTCACTCCGCGTCCATTCCACTCCGAGAGCACGCAGGCAAGCGAGCGTGCTGGCGCAATCGGCGCCGGTCGAGTAATTGGCCAGGCGCGACGGCCCTTCAGCAATGGCCGCCAACATGGCGTAACGATGGGAAATCGACTTATCGCCGGGAAGGCTGATACTGCCCCGCAGCCCAAGTGCGGGGCGCACAACAAAGTGAGATTCGGTTGGCACGTGGAGTTAATCTAGCAGAGGCTGATGACGCGAAGCCTGCTTGGGCCCGCGCAGCCCGCCACAACAAGGCGTCACGCCAGCGCTTTGGCCTCGGCCGCCGCATCGCGCAGTACTTCCGGAGGAACCTCGCGCAATCGCAGATCGAACTCGAACATGGGCGTCTCGCTGCCGCGCCCCCAGCGCGCCACTTCCCAGTGTGCGCGCAGGAATTTCACCTCCGGATGCGACTTGAGATCGAGCAATAGCGGCGACGATCCGCAATAAAATTTCTGCGGAAACGCCAGCAGGGGCTTCGGGTCCCACGTGGTTCCGTCGCCGGAACCGAGAATGCCGACCTCCAGCGATTCCTGCTCGATGATCTTCGTAATATCGAGCGTGACCAGAAAAACGCCGCCCTCGGCGCCATGCAGGTCGATCACCGGGCCGTCACCTTTGCAGTCGACAACGATTTTTTCCGCGATAAGAGATTTATCGATCATGACGGAGGAATTCTATCAAAGCCTCAGGGCAGGCTTTGCAGAAACTGCCGGAGCAGGGGTGTCACCTCTTCCGCTTGCTCAATCGCCGCGTAGTGGCCGGCCTTCGCGATCACCCGCAACTGGCTGCCCGAAATCGACCGCCGCATGGGCTCAGCTTCGTTCACGCCAGTCATCAAATCTTCATCTCCGGTGATAATCAGCGTGGGCACGTTGATCGTCTTCAGCAAGTCGGTCGAATCGCCTCGCGCCGCCATTCCTCGCTGCACCTGGGCCACATCTTCGGGAGACATTTTGCGCATCATGCGCAGTGCGCCTTCGACCAGATCG
>DATLKM010000393.1:0-5967 GCA_035538435.1 Binatia bacterium | reverse complement strand
AGAGGTCGAACCGGCGACATAAATGTTTCCAGCGGCATCCAGGGCGATGCCTGCCGGCTGTTCATCGCCGCTTCCGCCGATATAGGTAGACATCAACTGCGTGCTCGCGACGGGGTCGACTTCGACCAGCAGGAGATCGCTCCCGCTGGAGTAGAGCTCAATCGCACTGTTGGTAGTGAAGGTGGAACTGCTGGTACCGGCAAGCACGAAAGCGTCGTTATTGGAATCAAGAACGAGAGAAAAAGGACTGGCGGCGTTGTTGGGTCCGAGGAAAGTGGAGTAGGCGAGCGTGGCGGCGGCGGGATCGAATTTGGTAACGAAGGCGAAACCACAGGCGGTGTGGTAAACACCGGGGTCGCAGATGCTGGTGGAAGTGATGGGGAACGTCCCATCGCTCGCGGCCACGCCGGTAATGTAGGCCGAACCTTCGCTGTCAACGGCGATGGCGTTGGGCGTAACCGGGCTCAGAGAATTGGCGTAGAAGTAGGACGAGTAGTTCAAGGCCCCGGCGCTGGTAAATTTGCCGACAAAGGCGGCGTCCTCGTTGTTCTGCAAGGTATCGGCGGTGAGATATGCGCCGGAGGTGGTGGGGAAATTGTAGGTGTTGGTGGCGCCGGTGACATAGGCATTGTCGTTGGCGTCGAGGGCAATCGCATTGATGCCGGTGTAGGGCGAAGGCCAGCAAGGCGAACCGCAGTTGAGCGCCACGTTCGTGTTGCCGGCAAAGTACGTGGAATAGACGAGAGAAGAACCGTTGGCGCTGAATTTCGTCAGGAAGCCGTAGTTGCCGTAATAGCCGGCCTGATTGGGCTGGGCTGCCGATTGATAAGCGTTGGCCGTGGGAAAGTTTTGCGAGGCGGTGAGTCCGGCCACGTGCGCCTGATCCAGGCTGTCAACCGCCAGGCTGGTAGGCTCGTCGAAAGCGTTTCCTCCGAGATAGGTTGAATACAGCAACGATGAGCCATCGGCGGAAAGTTTGCTGAGAAATCCGGTGTAGGGGCCGGGTTGCTGGGCCTGAAAGGCATTCTGGACCGGGAAATTGCTCGACTGCGTGGTTCCGGTCACAAAAACTTCATTCGCACTGTCGAGAGCCAGCGCGACCCCGTAATCGGCGCCGTTGCCGCCGATGTAGTCCGCGTAAATCAGGTGCGAACCGGTGGGATCGATCTTGGCCACAAAAACGTGGTCCGTGTTTTGCGAGAGTGACCCGAGCGTCGTAAGCGGAAAATTCGCCGAGTCGGTGTAGCCGGCCACATAAACGTTTCCCGATCCATCCACCCCGATGCTGTTGGGTTGATCGTCACCACTGCCGCCGAGGTAGGTCGAATAGACAAGCACGGGATCGATGACCAAAGCGCTGTTCGCGTCGTAATGGCCGAGCCGAAACGCGAGGTGGGTGGAATCCTTGAGGAAATAGGCGCCGCCGACGGGGGTGCGGGCCCCATTCGATTCCTGGTAGATGACGGGGCTCAGGAATTGAATCTGGCGCGATCCGATCGTGAGAACGAGATTGCCTTCGGAGTCGGTGCCGATCTGATCCGCGCCCAGAATCTCGAATTCAATCCGAGTGGGATCAGCGCCCGGGTGTATGGCGAAGTCGTACTCCAGTTGCCGATTGTTTCCGTAGTAGACGAGGTCGATGCCCGGATAAACATTCTGGTAGCGGACCCGGTTGTAGGTGGGAATACGCGTGTGCCATTGCGCGGGGTCGTTGCCCATGAAGTAATTCACGACTCCGGGCTGAAGGTCTTCTCCGATGGCGGAGGCGTTCGTGGCAGCGCCCACAAGATTGAATTGCAATGTGGGGCCGGGCTGAGTGGATGAGGGCTCGCCCGAGACTGAGCTGTTGCGGAGACCGAGTACCAGACCACCGGCCGTGAGAGCAGCGGTGTATCCCGCACCGCGGGAAACGAAGTTCACTTGCGGGGAGCTTTGCCCCTGATTTGCTTCGAAGGTCAGCGGCAGCCTGCTATATACCGCGCTCGGGGGCAAGCTTGCGCCGCCGGCGGCCGGTATCTGGCCGCGCAGCAGCGAGGCTGAGTTTATAACTGCGATGCATACCCAAGTCAGGCGCGTGGCCCGCATAGTCTAAACCCTCAACGCTGGATTAAGGGGGAAGTACTACTCATCCTGGGTGTGGAAGCAGGGCGTGGGCCAAATCCTAAGCTGGCTGGAATCCGATAACGCCAATTTATTCAAGCGCTTACGCAGGTTGCAAAGGAAGCGCGAACCACCAGATCGTCTGTAATCCAGACTCTCGTCCGGTGGCTGGAACCCTTGGCGGCGACTAGGCCCTCGACCGTGGGCATGGGCAAGCAGAACAGCGAGTTACGAGCGATATACAGTGTTTACTGTATGCCGTCATCATTCCGGTAACTCTTAGTCACATACATTTCTTGACTCGGGGGACTATTTTTGCGATAAGGGCAGTATCGGTATCTCGCAGAACATTTCCAGGCACTCGCCCGATAAGATCTGGGTGTATTAAGCAAAATTTCGCCCACCCGGCGCGAACAGGGCTTATGCGAAGGAGTATTTTTCTGTCCACTCCGCTATCGGCGCCGGTCTGCCCACAAGGATCCACTGTTCGCCGTATTTTTCCCACATCAGTCTTAACCGGTTTTCGAGCCAGTTGCTTTGTTTTCACCCAAATCCGTTCGGGGAAACTTGAATGAGCAGCGAAAAGACGCTTACTGTTCTGGCGATTGATGACAGCGCCGAGAATCTGGAGCTTATCCGGGCGGCGATCGAACAAGAACAAGTGGATGTCATCACTTCGAACGATCCGGAAGAGGGGTTTGCGATCTTTCAAAAGCTACGGCCCAGAATTGTTCTGCTGGACCTGATCATGCCCAAGCTCAATGGCATGGAACTTCTGGAGCGGATTGTCGGGATTGACCCCGGCGTGGACGTGATTCTGATCACCAGCCACTATTCTCCGGAATCGGCGGTGAAGGCGATTCAAAAAGGCGCCACCGACTACTGGACCAAGCCGCTAAATCTGCAAAAACTCAGGGACTATATAACCACAGCGCTTGCGGACGCGGAACGGCGGCGGAAAACGCTCCGGCTGGACAAGGAGTTGATGCACGTTTCGATGTTCGAGGGCATGGTGGGACGGAGCCCGCTGATGCTCGAGGTTTTTGCCAAGATTCGGCGGGTGTCTCCGCACTTCCGGGTGGTGCTGGTGCGGGGCGCGACCGGCACGGGAAAGGAACTGGTGGCACAGGCGCTGCACCAGCTGAGTCCGGCCGGCGAAAACAAATTTCTGGTTTGCAATTGCTCGGCACTGGTGGAGACTCTGCTGGAGAGCGAGCTGTTCGGCCATGTGCGGGGCGCGTTTACCGGCGCCATCCAGGACAAGCCCGGGCTGTTTGAGCATGCCCATGGGGGAACGGTTTTCCTGGATGAAATCGGCGAGCTTTCGCTTCCCGCGCAGGCCAAGCTGTTGCGGGTCCTGCAAAATCGGGAAGTCCAGCGAGTGGGCGCGCTAACGTCGCGCGCGGTGGATGTGCGGGTAATCGCGGCCACGCATCGGGATCTGAAGCGCATGGTACTGGAGGGACAATTCCGCGAGGACCTTTATTACCGGCTGTCAGTGGTGGAGATCGGTCTTCCAAATCTGGCCAGCCGGCGGGAGGATTTGCCGCTGCTGGAACGGTATTTCGTAGAGAAGTTTGCCGCCGAATACGGCAAGAGCATCAGCGGAATGACGCGCCGGTGCCAGACGCGACTGGCCAGCCACGGGTGGCCGGGCAATGTGCGGGAACTGGAGAATGTGCTGGGAAACGCGTGCATGATGGCCGAGGGAAGCCTCATCGATATTGACGACCTTCCGGAAAGCTTGCGCCAGCAAGCGGAAAGCGCCGCTCCGGTGGAAGAAGAATTGCTTTCGCTTGAAGAATTACAAAGGCGTCACGTGCTGCGGGTTCTGGAGGCGGTGGGCGGACATAAGGCAAGAGCGGCTGAGATTCTGGGGATAGGCCGGGCGACCATCTATCAACTGCTTTCGAGGATGAAAATCGCCGACCCAGGCATGAAGGTCGACGCAAAGAACCAGGCGGCGTCGTGACCGCTAGGAGGAATGCGCCGAATAGGCGCGGAGCCAGGGGTTTTCGTCAGTCTGGTTGACCGCCAGCAGGTTATCGATGACGTTCGATTCGGCAGGCTTGGAAAACAGATATCCCTGACCCAGGGTGCATCCGATTTCCCGCAGCAGTTCCAGCTGCTTCTCATTTTCGATTCCTTCAGCCACCACCTTCAAGCGCAGATTGTTGGCCAGGTCGACGATCACGCGCACGATTTCGTAGGTATCCTGATCGCTATCCATGCTGGAGACGAAGGCGCGGTCGATTTTTAAAGTGTCGACGGGAAAACGCTGCAGGCGGCTGAGCGAGGAATAGCCGGTGCCGAAATCATCGATGTCGATCTGAACGCCGAGGGCCTTGAGTTCGGTGAGCACGACGGCGGAACGCTCCGCGTCGGCCATGGCGATGGTTTCGGTAATTTCCAGATTGAGGCATTGAGGATCGACGCCGCTCTGGCGGATGATTTCCCCAATCTGGACCGAAAGCTCCGGCTGCGCGAACTGCTTGGGGCTGATGTTGACGCTCAACTGAAGCGGGGGTTGGGCGGGATAGCGCTGCTGCCACTCCCGCAATTGCCGGCAGGCCTGTAAGAGCAGTTCACGATTGATAGCCAGAATCATGCCGGTTTCGTTGGCCACGGGGATGAAATCGTTGGGCATGATCATGCGATCCCCGCGCTTCCAGCGGCTCAGGGCCTCGAATCCCCTGATGCGCCCATCGTGGAGCGATACCAGGGGCTGGTAGAAGACCTGAAACTCCTCCGACTCAAGCGCCTTGCGCATATCGGTTTCGAGTTGCAGGCGGCGCAGCGCGCCGGCGTGCATGGCGTGATCGAAGACCTCGCAATGCGCCTTGCCGGTATGCTTGGCGCGGTACATGGCAATTTCGGCATTGCGCATAAGGTCGTCTGCGCTGCTGTCGGGATTTCCGAAGGCCACGCCGATGCTGGCGGTGATTACGATCTGCCTGCCCGCCAGTTCAAAAGGCTCGCTCAACTTTTCCTGAATGCGCTCGGCCACACGGACCGCGGAGCTTACATCGCGCAGTTCCTCGACCAGCACGGCGAATTCGTCTCCGCCGGGACGGGCGAGAGTGCTGTCGGCCGAGGTTTCTGCCGCCCTCAATTGCGCGCGGGAAACCGTATCCGCGCGGCGCAGCGAGGTGGTGAGGCGCTGCGAAATCTGCAAGAGAAGGGCATCGCCGGCGTTGTGGCCCAGGCTATCGTTAAAGACTTTGAAGCCGTCGATGTCGATGAAGAGGACGGCGAAATTCATGTTGGCGTGCCGGCGCGAGAAAGAAATCGCCCGTCCCAGGCGCTCGAGAAAAAGAACGCGGTTGGGAAGATTGGTAAGGCCATCATGGAAGGAATGATGGGCCAGCATTTCCTCGACCCGCTTGCGGTCGGTGATGTCGCGGTTCACGATGACCAACCCGTCGTTTTCCCCGTCCGAACCGAGAATGGCGCTGGCCGTCGATTCCAGCACGCGCCAGGAACCGTCCTTGTGGCGGATGCGGTATTCGAGGCGCTCTCCGCGGCCGGTTTTTCGCGCTTTCTCCGCGGCTTCCAGAACGCGGACCAGATCATCGGGGTGAATCTGGTCGTTGGCGGAAGCGCGAAGATCTTCTTCGCCATAGCCAAGGACTTTGGCGTAAGCAGGACTGTTGTAGAGCCGCTTGCCGTTGCGATCGACCACCGCGATCATGTCGGCGGCGTTTTCACTGATCAGCTGAAAAAGGCGGTCGCGCTCCGCCAGCTGGCGGCGGACCCTTTGCAGTTGCAGGTGCTGGTAAATGGTATAGACGTCGAACAGGAGAACCAGAGCGGCGAGTGCGCGGCCCTGGTGGCCGTGGCCGTATTCGCGCTGGTCTTCGCTTTGGA
>DATLKM010000392.1:0-20460 GCA_035538435.1 Binatia bacterium | reverse complement strand
AATCACGATGATCTGTGCTCCCAAGGCCCGCACATCAGAATAAATTTTGGCTCTGTGCTGCGCTGCCGCCCATGTGTTTTAATAAAAACGGCGATGGAGTTCGCCATAACCGCCTTGTGCCCAGCCAGGCCCAAGGCTGATAACTCCTACAAAATTGAAGATCGATTTGTAGGAGACCTCTTGATCAAGAACTTTCTTGCAATTTCCCTGGCCGCCATCGTCGGTGCCAATCTTCGCTATTTCATCAGCCGCTTCGCCGCTCGCGAACTCGGTCCCATCTTTCCTTACGGCACGCTTTTCATCAACATCGTCGGCAGTTTCATCGTCGGATTGTTTCTCATCTGGACGACGGAACGCGTTCTGGTTGACCCACACTGGCGGCTGATTGTGGTCATCGGGTTCTGCGGATCGTTCACCACGTTTTCCAGCTACGCCTTTGAAACGATGGCCTTTTTCGAGCAGGGGCAATGGGGGCTGATGTTGCTCAATATCCTGAGCAACAACCTGCTCTGCCTGGCCGCCGCGCTGGGCGGGATGGCGCTGGCGCGGGCCCTATAATCATGGTTCCATGCCAACGTCAGGCCCAACTCTGGAAACCGCCCGCCTGATTCTGCGTCCCTATCGCGAAGAAGATGTGGCGCAACTTGTGCCGCTGATCGGCGCCCGTGAAGTCGCCGCCACTACGCTGCGCATTCCTTATCCTTACACCGAGCAGATCGCGCGGGAATTCATCGCCATGACCCAACACGACGCTGAAAATGTGCGCCAGGCCGTCACCCTGCGCAGCGATGGACGATTGATCGGAGGCGTGGGCCTGCATCTGGCAGCAAAGTACCACCATGCCGAACTGGGATATTGGATCGGAGTTCCTTATTGGGGCCAGGGATACGCAACCGAAGCGGCCGGGGCGCTTATGCGCCATGGCTTTGAGCACTTGAATCTGCATCGCATTTTCGCCAATCATTTCGGGGGCAATGCAGCGTCGGGGCGAATTTTAAAAAAACTTGGGATGAAATACGAAGGATGCCAGCGGCAGCATTTTCTCAAATGGAATGAATTTCTCGATTCCGAAATGTACGGCATCCTACGGCAGGAATGGCAAGCGCGCGAGTACAATGGCTGACGCATGGCCGTACAGGTTTCCATTTATCTGAACGAAGCTGACCAGTGGAAGCACAAGCCGCTGCACCTGCAAATTCTCAATTACCTGCGGCAGGAAAATGTTTATGCCGCCATCGCGCTCCATGCGGTGGCGGGTTTCTTGGGGCGGCAGCGAGTGAAAACCGCGCACATGGTGGAAGCCGGCGGCAAGCTTCCCGTCGTCATTTTTTTTGTCGACACCGACGAGCATGTGAACCGCGTGCTGCCCGCTTTGAAAGAGATGGCGGCGCATCGACTGATTGTCCGAGAGAACGTGGTGCTGGAGCAGGGGAACCTGGAATAAATGACGCCCACTCCCCTCGACATCCTGGCCATCGCTGCCCACCGCGACGACGTGGAGCAGACCTGCGGCGGCACGCTGCTGAAGGCTGCGCAGCGCGGGCAACAAACCGGCATCCTCGATCTCACACAGGGAGAAATGGGCACGCGCGGCACCGCCGAAGACCGGGAGCGCGAGGCCAATGATGCTGCAAAACTTCTCGGGGTGAACTGGCGGCGCGCGCTCGATATTCCCGACGGCCGAGTCGAGAACACGTGGGAGAACCGGTTAAAAGTCGCCGGCGTGATTCGCGAAACCCGGCCGCGGGTGGTTATTCTGCCCTACTGGAAAGGCCGGCATCCCGATCATTACACCTGTTCGGTGCTGGGCTATGAGGCTTGTTTTTTGGCAGGGCTCAAGAAATTAGATCCTGCGGCGGCTAGGGGTGGAAAGCCATCAGACTTCGCGCCGCACCGCCCCTTCAAAATCGTCTACGCGACGCTCTACTACGATGTGCGGCCTACATTCGTGGTCGATATCAGCGAACAGTTCGAAGGGAAGCTCGCTTCCATTCTGGCTTACAAATCTCAGTTCAGCGATCAGGAAGCCGGCAAAGACCTTTTTCCTGCGCATGACGAAATTCGTGCGCGAGTCGATTCGATGGCGCGGTTTTACGGCGCGCTGGGTGGAGTCACTCGCGCCGAGCCGTTTCTTCAGAAGGAAGTCGGCCTGGTCGACGATTTGCTGGCGATTCCGGTGAAATCGATTTGAAGCGCACAAGACTCAGGAAATCATATAGGAACAGCCGCCCTCGGCTGTCCGGTCGCGTCGCTCGGCTGCTGCTTCTTTGTTGAAAAGGCGACCTACGTCTTAATCGCCACCGCCAGGCCATCGCGAATCGGCAAGATGGTCGTGAAGAAATCGTTCGAGCTATAAAGGGCGCGGTTGAATTCCAGAATCGCCTTGGTCCTCGCCTCTCTGGGACTCTTCTCTGTCACCCGCCCACTCCACAGCACATTATCCGTAATAAACAGCCCGCCCTTGCGCAGGCGCGAAGGCGCCAGCCGCAGCACGCGGGGATAATCTTCTTTGTCCACGTCGTTGAAAATAATGTCGTATTGCTGCTTCTGCTCAGACAGCACTTCCAATGCGTCACCGGTATGCAGGGTGATCCGTTTGGAAACTCCGGCGCGATCGAAGTATCCCTGGGCACGCTCGACGTTTTTGCTGTCGCTGTCGGTATAGATAACGGTTCCATTTTCGCCAACCGCCCGTGCCCACCAGATAGTTGAATATCCAATGGCGGAGCCGAGCTCAAAAACAGACCTGGCGTTCATCGTCATGGCCAATTGCTGCAAAACGCGTGCCACCGCCGGGCCAACAATCGGAACGTTGTGCTTCGTCGCGTAATCTTCCATCTCGGTGAGCACTTCGTCCCGCGGCGGCAACAAAGAATACAGGTAATCGTCGACAGGGCCGTTGGTGACGAAGTTGAAGTGACGCCAGTTCGGTTTGCTTGGTTTCTTGGTTTGTGGCAAGAGTTCCGTCTTTCCTGCTGCGTGGCGCAGCATGAGAGGGTTCACGACTTTGTATGAACGAACTTTATTTGAAAATTAGGCTGTTACTCCTGGCTTCATGACCGTAATATCCACCCCTGAGACGAGTTTCTGCAGGTCGCTGGGGCTCCCGGTCAGCACCGGGAACGTTCCAAAGTGCATGGGAATGACCGTTTTCGGCTTGAGCAACTTGATGGCGTAAGCAGCCTCGCGCGGGCCCATGGTGAAGTGGTCGCCCACCGGCAGCATCACGATTTCCGGCGCATACAGCTCGCGGATGATCGCCATGTCCCCAAAAACATTGGTGTCGCCGGCGTGGTAGATTTTGACCCCATTCTCGAATTCGATCACATACCCGCAGGCCTCTCCGCCGTAGATCATCTGGTCGCCATCCTGAATGCCGCAGGAGTGGTCGGCGTGGACCATGGTGACTTTGATATCGCCGATTTTCTGGGTTCCACCCTTGTTCATCATTCCATTTTTCTTTGCGCCTTTTTTCTCCAGCCAGCCGCAAAGCTCGGGCATCCCGACGACCTGTGGCTGGTGTTGCCTGATCACCTCCACCGCGTCGCCAATGTGATCGCCGTGGCCGTGGGTGCAAAGAAGAGTGTCGACAGTCTTTACCTTCTTTTCGTTCGGCGGGCAGGCGGGATTATTCATGATCCAGGGATCGATGATGACGGTCTGGCCGCCGGGAGTGACAATGCGAAATGTGGCGTGGCCCAGCCACGTCAGCTTAATACCTTTCAAATCCATGGAAAGCTCCTTGCTTTGTCCCGCACGCCAGGCTTGAACGGAGGAATTGAATACCGTGGGCGGCTGGTGAACTTTAGTTTAATATGAAACCCCATGACTGACCTGAGAGTGCTGATTTCGCGCGACCAGATCGCCGCGCGAATTACAGAAATGGGCGCCGACATTACGCGGGACTTCCAGGGGCAAGCTGTGATTCTGGTGGGCGTGCTGAAAGGCTCAGCGATTTTTCTGGCCGACCTGGCGCGGCAGATTAACCTTGACGCCACTTTCGACTTTATCGGCGTGTCCAGCTACGGCAATCGCCCCAATCCGGCACAGGAATTGAAAAGCGGGTGGGATTCAACCGGTGAAGTAAAGCTGACCAAAGATGTCGATCAATCCATGAAGGACAAGAACGTGATCGTGGTCGAAGACATTCTCGACACCGGGCTGACTCTGACGGTGCTGAAAAAGCTGTTGCTGGCACACCAGCCAAAAACGCTGAAAATTGCCGCCCTGCTGGATAAGCCTTCGCGGCGCAAACTGCCCCTGCAGGGTGATTATGTCGGGTTTACCATTCCCGACGAGTTCGTAGTCGGATACGGCCTCGACTATGCGGAGCGCTATCGCAACCTTGCCGACGTGTGTGTCGTTCCACGGGAATAGCGGCTGGCCTTGAACGGAGAGCTGCCAAAACCCCGAGCCGGATTCACAGGCCGGGGGGAGCGGAATCCAGAAAAGCGGCTGTTATCATACCAACGATGGGTTCTGTCCTCAGCAAGCGCGAAAAACTGTCACAAAGCGATACTCACTTTCACATCGAGCCGTTTCTGCTGGAAGTGGCCGATGTGATGTCGACCTCGCTCGACCTGAACACGACTTTGCGGCGCGTAGCCGAGATCGTCCGCAAAGTCATCGACTACGAAATCTTCGCCATTCTCCTGCTCAACGAAAAAACTCAGGAATTGCGTTTTCGCTTTCAGGTCGGCTATCCCCAGGAGTTTGCCGAACGCGCGCGTTTGAAGGTCGGCGTCGGCGTGACCGGACGGGCTGCCCAGCTGGGCAGGGCGGTATTAGTCGATGACGTCACCAAGGACCCCACATACATTCCTGCCGTACCCAACGTGCGCTCGGAATTGGCCGTGCCCTTGATGACCAAGAACCGCGTGATCGGAGTCATTGATCTTGAGGCCCGGAATGCCGGCTATTTCAATGAAGACCACAGCCGCTTGCTCACGCTGCTGGCTTCCCGCGTGGCTTCGGGCATTGAAAACGCGCAGCTTTACACGCGAACCACACGCCAGGCCCGCATTCTGCTCCTGCTGAACGAGATTGCCCGCGAGCTCAGCTCGATTCTGAATCTGGACGAGCTGCTGGGCCGCATTGCGGAACTGTTGCGCAAATTGATCGACTTCCAGATGTTCAGCATTCTGCTGCTCGATTCCTCCGGCGAGAAGCTGCAACATCGTTTCTCCCTGCGCTTCAATGAAAATGTTCACTTAAAGCACGACATACCCCTGGGACGCGGCCTGGTCGGAGCGGCGGCCCAATCCCGGCAGGCGATCCTTGTGCCCGATGTCAGCAAAGATCCGCGCTACATCGAAACCAATCCGGAAACGGGGTCGGAACTGGTGGTTCCGCTGATTCACAAAGACAAGATTATCGGCGTGCTCGACCTGGAACACACCCGCCGCGGTTTTTTTACCGACGATCACCGCCGCACCATGGTGACGCTGGCCGCACAGGTGGCGATTGCCATTGAGAACGCTCAGTTGTATGAAGAAATCGCCCGCCAGGAACGGCGGCTGGAGCGCGATCTGGCGCTGGCCCGCGAACTGCAAATGCGGCTCCTTCCTCAGACCCTGCCGCGCATGCCGCATCTCGAGGTCGCGGCCAAGTTCGTGCCGGCCCGGGCCATCGGCGGCGATCTTTACGACTTTATTCCGTACTCGCTGTCGCGCCTGGGAATTGTGATCGGCGATGTAAGCGGCAAAGGCGCGCCCGCCGCCATTTATGCCGCATTGGTCAGTGGCATTTTGCGTTCGCACGCTCCCATTGAACCGGCTCCCGCGGAAATGCTTTCCGCCGTAAATCTGTCGCTGGCCGAACGCCGCATCGAGGCACAGTTTGTTTCCCTGATTTATGCGGTATGGGACGACGAGAATCGCACCCTGCTCGTGGCCAATTCCGGGCTGCCGCGGCCGGTGTACCTGCATGGCGGAAAAACCAGCGTGATCGAAGCGACGGGACTGCCTCTAGGATTGTTTGACAACGCTTCCTACGAAGAATTCCATTTCGCCATGAAGCCCGGGGACATGTTCGTCCTGTTCAGCGACGGCATTCTCGATGCGCGCAGCCGAAGCGGCGAAATGTTCGGCCGGGCACGCGTAGAGAAGCTGATTTCCGAGTGCTCGCAGCGCTCGCCGGGCTGCGTGGTTGAATCCATCTTCAACGCGGTGGCGGAGCATTCTGCGGGAGTGGAAGCCTTCGACGATCAGACGGTTGTGGCGCTGATGGTGAAGGACGGCGCCGAGTTGCCCCAGGATTCCGGGAAAGAATAGTGATGAGCCGCGCGGGAATGCCCTCATCGCTTTCCCGCGCTCTGGCGCGGTTTCAGCGGCCCCCCGGTTTTATTTTCAATGAACGTCGGGAAGGACTCTTGCGCCGCGGCACGGACTTCGTTCTACAGTGCGAAGACGTTTCACTCGTCAAACTGGCTGAGCGCTACGGCACGCCGCTCTACGTTTACTCGACCGCGACGATTCGAGAGCGCCTGGAAGCCTTTGCCCGAGCTTTTCGGGAGGTGCGCCACACCATCTGCTATTCGGTCAAAGCCAATTCCAACATAAACATCTTGCGGCTGCTGGCGCGTCAGGGTTGTGCTTTCGACATTGTTTCGGGCGGAGAACTCGAGCGCGTGCTGGTTGCCGACCGAAAAGCCGCCAGGAAGATCGTATTCTCCGGCGTGGGGAAAACTCGCGAGGAAATGATGGCGGCGCTGAAGGCGAAGATTTTGCTCTTCAACGTCGAAAGCGAGTCGGAACTGTGGGCGCTGGCCGAGTGCGCGACCAGAATACGGACGACGGCGCGCATTGCCTTGCGCGTGAATCCGGATGTTGCCGCCGATACTCATCCTTACATCTCCACCGGTCTGCACAGACACAAGTTCGGCGTGCCCATCGCGGAAGCCCGGGCTCTATATGCGAAGGCTTCCGGCGTTCGCCATCTTCACGCTGCCGGCGTCAGCGTTCATATCGGATCACAAATTACCGAGGCCGGCCCCTTTGGCGAGGCTGCGGCGCGGGTGGCAGAGTTTGTTCGTGATTTGCGGGCGGACGGCCACAAAATAGAATTCGTCGATCTGGGCGGAGGGCTGGGGATTTCCTACGAGAATACGGACGAACTGTTCCCCGCCCGACTTGCGACCTATGCTCGTGAAATTTCGAGCGCGCTGCGCGGCCTGAAAATTCATCTGCTGCTGGAACCGGGCCGTTCGATTATTGGCAGCGCCGGCATTTTGCTGACTTCGGTCCTTTATCGCAAGCAGAACGATGGCAAGCGATTTCTGATTGTGGATGCGGGCATGAACGACCTGATTCGCCCGTCGCTCTACGACGCGTATCACGAGATCGTGCCGGTCGTGGCGACCGGGGATTCCGCCGAGCGGGAAAGAGTAGATGTGGTAGGACCCGTGTGCGAGTCGGGAGATTTTCTTGCCCGCGACCGAGAGTTGCCGCATATCAAAGAAGGCGATCTTCTTGCCGTCCTCGATGCTGGCGCTTATGGGATGGCTTTGGCCTCGAACTACAACTCGCGCCCTCGCCCAGCGGAAATATTGGCCGACGGCAAAACGGCCAAGGTCATTAGCAAGCGGGAAAAGCCAGTTGATCTTTTTAAGCGCGAACTATAGCCGAGGCTTTCCCAACTTCCGCTTCTTTTGAAAATTGGGGCGAAATAGTAGGCCCTGCGCCGGCGACAACGCATGGCGCAGCCCGCCGTCGCATAAAATTTACCGCTCTCCCCATTTCAGCTTGCTGCGCAGCACGTGAAAGAAATCGGCGTTGGTCCGGTACAAGCTTACTTTGTGCTCCGAGCGGCGGCACAGCACGCGATCGCCATCGCACAGATCCACGCCAGGCTGCCCATCCAGGCTGAGATACGCCACCTCTTCATCGCTCCGCAGCAGCAGTTCAACCGTGGAAGAATCCGGCATGACCAGGGGCCGATGCGTAAGCGAATGCGGCGAGACCGGTGTTATCACGAACGCGTCTACTGTAGGCATGACGACCGGGCCTCCGGCCGACAGCGAGTACGCCGTCGATCCTGTGGGCGTGGCAACGATCATTCCATCGGCGCGATAGGAAGAGACGAAAACTCCGTCGACGAAGAGGTCGTAATTGTTGAGCCTGGCTAAGGTCGTCTTGTTGACGACCACGTCGTTAAAAGCAAAGTAGGTGCCCAGGGCTTTTTCACCGCGAACTAACTCACACTGCATGAGCGAACGTTGCTCAACGGCAGCCCGACCGCTGGTAATCGACTCGAGCATGGGAAACAGCGAAGGAAGCGGCACGTCGGTAAGAAATCCCAGAGATCCGAGATTTACACCCAGCAAAGGGGCCTTGGTCGCCGCAGTGTCGCGAACAGCCGCGAGCAGCGTGCCGTCGCCCCCCAGCACGATCACCAGGTCGAGCGGATGGGAGGCCATTTCTGAACGCGGCACTTCATCCAGGCCGGGGGCGTATGTGGCCGTCACCGGGTCAACCACAACCTTATAACCGTGCTCTCGAAGCCAGGGCAAAAGGTCGGGCAGAGTGCGCGCCACCTCAGGCCGGGCCGGGCGGGAAAAGATGGCAGCAATCTTGGACGGAGGCGTTTCGGGCGTGCGTGGCATCGCGGTCTTAGTGATTGTACAGAATCAAGGCTGACAACGTGGCCAGCGTGAATCAGAACTCTGCATACAGTAAAAACTCGCGGTTGCCTTCGGCTCCGAGGATTGGTGAGTCGATCACATCTGTTCGCCTGCCGCCGAGATTCAAGACAGTTCGCCTTACCTTTTCAACAGCCTCGAGTTGCGCGGTTTTGTCGCGAACAATGCCGCCCTTGCCCACCAGTTCCCTTCCCGCTTCAAACTGGGGTTTCACCAGAACGATCACGAACCGTCCGCGCCGTTCTTCCGAATCGCCGGGAAATCCGGCCTCGATCACGGGCGCAAGAACAATGGTGGCGGAGATGAACGATACGTCCATCACGATGCCATCCACTTTCTCGCCCAGATCGGGCGTCTTCAGGAAGCGCGCGTTTGTTTTTTCGAGAAGGCGAACGCGCGGATCCTGGCGAAGACTGAAATCCAACTGGCCGTAACCGGTATCAACGGCAATCACGCGCGCTGCACCATGTTGCAGAAGGCAGTCCGTAAATCCTCCCGTGGATGCGCCGACGTCAAGACAGATTTTGTCCCGCACATCGATCTGCCAATATTCGAGCGCGCGCTCCAGCTTCAGGCCGCCGCGGCCCACGTATTTCAGATCCTCGCCCAGCAGGCGAATCGCCGCTTCGGATTCCACTTGAGCTCCCGCTTTTTCGATTTTCTGTTCCTCGACCAGAACTTTTCCCGCGAGGATCAGCGCTTGTGCGCGCTCACGCGAAGCCGCGAGCTTCCGGTCAAACAAGAGTTTGTCGAGTCTGATTTTCAAGAATTGGAAACGGAAATGCCTTGTTGCGGATTCGATTGCACCACGAAAGTGCCAGCACCCGCAAAGGTGCAAAATGCTGAAACGTCTCTCGCTGAATCAGTTACAAAGATTCGTCCGCACTTTTCCACAATATTTTGCACGGTTGTGTTGAAAACTTTTTTCTGCAACAGCAAAAGCCGCCACAGGGGCGGCTTTTCGAAAAACAAATAAACAGCGACTAGCCGGCCACTTCTTCGAGCAGCTTCTGATCGATATCGAAGTTCGAATGCACGTTCTGCACGTCGTCGTGCTCTTCCAGAGCTTCCATCAGGCGAATCATCGTACTCGCCGCCTGGCCCTCCAGCTTGATGTAGTTCTGGGGGATAAAGCTGACGCTCGACGATGCTGGTTCGATGCCCGCTTTTTTCACCGCTTCCAGCATGGCCTCGTAAGCGGAAGGCGCCGTCAGGATTTCCCAATTCTCGCCATCGTCCACCGGTTCTTCCTCGCCGCCCGCCTCGATGATGATGTTCATGAGATCGTCGGCCGTGGCCGCCGATTTAGGGATGATGATGTCGCCTTTTTTCTGGAACATGTATGCGACTGCGCCCGCAGCGGCCATGTTGCCGCCGTTCTTGCCAAAAACATGGCGGATTTCGCTGACGGTACGGTTGCGGTTGTCGGTATTGATGTCGAGCATGACAGCGACGCCGCCGGGCCCGTACCCTTCCAGCGTAAATTCTTCGTAGACCGCGCCCGGCAGTTCGCCGGTGCCGCGCTGGATGGCCCGCTTGATGTTATCGGCAGGCATGTTCTCGGCTTTGGCCGCAACGATTGCGGTGCGCAGGCGAGGATTGGAATCGGGATCGCCGCCGCCGTTCTTGGCGGCGATGCTGATTTCCTTGATAAGACGGGTAAATATCTTTCCGCGCTTGGCGTCGAGCGCGCCCTTTTTGTGCTTAATTGTGGCCCATTTTGAGTGGCCGGACATGGTTCAACCTCGTCGTTTAAGAATCTGTATTGATTGCGGGATTTCGCCTTCAGAGGAGATCACAGGATTGCCTCGAAATTGACGCAGGCGAATTGAGATTATAGCACGCAGAGGCGCCCGGCAAGCACAGCCACAGCGTCTTACGACCACCGAAAGTGCCACTTCTAGTGGCCTTATCAGGTGATTGACGGCGGTTGCGCGCCGCCCATACCATGCCAGCGAGGCTGCCCCTCGCATGTCCGAACCCGTCATCATCGGCCACTACCGCATCCTCGAGAAGATCGGCTCCGGGGCCATGGGAGAAGTGTTTCGCGCACATGACGAGCGACTGGGGCGCGACGTGGCGCTTAAGCTGATCCGGGCGTCGTCGAGCACGAACCCGGATCACATCCGCCGCTTCGAGCTTGAAGCCCGCGCAGCAGCGGCGCTGAACCATCCCAACATCGTTTCCGTCTACGACGTCGGCTCCGAACAGGGCACTCCTTACCTGGTTTGCGAGTTGCTTGAAGGCGACACGCTCCGCGAACTGTTGACGACCGGACAACTTCCCGTGCGGAAGGCAGTCGATTACACGCTCCAGATGGTGGAAGGATTGACCGCAGCGCACGATCATCGCATCGTCCATCGCGACCTGAAGCCGGAAAATCTGTTTGTGACCACCGACGGCCGCGTAAAAATTCTCGACTTCGGCGTGGCCAAGCTGCAATCGGATGCCGACTCTCAACGGCCCCTGGAAGAACTGACCACGGTGACACGCAGCGGCACAGTCATCGGCACAGTCGCCTACATGGCGCCCGAGCAGTTGCGCGGCAAGCCAGTCGACCATCGCAGCGACATTTTTAGCGTGGGCGCGATCTTTTACGAAATGCTCACCGGCCACCGCGCGTTCCGCGGCGAAACCGAAGTCGATACCATGACTTCGGTGTTAAAGGAAGAACCTCCAGAGAAAAACTTCGTCGACTGCGACGTTCCTTTGCCCTGCCGCCAGATCGTGCAGCACTGCGTGGAAAAGGACCAGGAAAAGCGCTTCCAGTCGGCGCGCGACCTGGCTTTCGCTCTCGAAACCCTGGCCGAAGCCCCGGCGCGCAAGAGAACTGAGCCGCCTCCGGTCAAAACTCGGATCTTGCCCTGGGCCATAGCGGGGTTGTGCCTGCTGGGAGCGACGATCCTGTTTTTCATGCGCACCCCGGCAAAACCGCCGGCTTACCGGCGGCTCACTTACGAACAAGGTACGGTTTACGCCGCGCGCTTCGGGCAGGATGCGAAATCGATCGTTTACAGCGCCGCCTGGAATGGAGGGCCAATTCAGCTTTTCACCATGCTGGGCGATTCCCTCTCTATCCAGCCCCTGGCCTTGACCGACGCTAAGCTGCTCGCGGTTTCAAGAACCGGCGAATTGGCGGTGACTCTTCATGGGAAGCACATTCCTCACCTTCAGGTTGAAGGCGGGATGCTGGCGCACGCGCCGCTCGCAGGCGGATCACCGAGGGAGGTTCTGGAAGATGTACCGGCCGCCGACTGGGACGCTAATGGTGAACTCGCGGCTGTGCATCACATGCGCGACCACGATCGCATCGAGTATCCGATCGGCCACGTTCTGTACGAGCGGAACGGCTGGATCAGCCACATGCGCCTTTCTCCGAAGGGAGACCAAATTGCCTTCATCGGGCACCCTACCACGTGGGACGACCGCGGCTCTGTGATGGTTGTCAATCTTGCGGGACAAGCGACCACTCTGACGCAGGAGTGGGAATCGGCTGACGGACTGGCCTGGAGCCCGGATTCGAAAGAAATCTGGTTCAGCGCGACGCCCAAGGGGCTGAGCCGCGACATCATGGCCGTCACCACCAGGGGAAAGCTGCGTCAGATTTTGGATTTGCCCGCGGGCATCACGTTGCAGGACATCAGCGCCGACGGGCAAGTGCTGGTCAGCGTAGACATTGAACGCATCGCCATGGCCGCCACCGGAAGGGATGGGAAAATGCAGGACCTATCCTGGCACGACTGGAGCCTGGCCAAAGATATTTCTCCTGATGGAGAATCTGTGTTGTTCGAAGACAGCAGTGAAGCAGGCGGGGCAAACTATTCTCTTGTCATCCGCAAGCTGGATGGAACGCCCCCGGTCAAGCTGGCCGATGGCAGCGCCGGTACCCTGTCGCCGGATGGCAAATGGGCCATTTCCATCGTTCCCGGCAGCCCGGGTCAAGTTAAGTTGATTCCCATCGGCCCCGGGCAGCCGCGGAGCATCTCCGTGCAAAGCCTGGATCATATCGATAACGGTAACGCGCATTTCCTCGCCGATGGCAAACGGATCATGCTCAACGGCAGTGAACCCGGTCATGCGGTTCGCAGTTATATCGTCGACCTCGACTCGGGAAAAGCGACACCCATCACCCCCGAAGGCATCGAAGGCAGGCTTATTTCCCCGGATGGACGGCACGTGGTTCGCGCTGACGCGGCCGGAGTGCTTTCTTTGTACTCCATTCCTGATGGCGCGGCGCGAGAGATTCCCGGATTGGCGGCTGGATTCTTTCCCGTACGATGGTCGGACGACAATTCCTCCGTTTACGGTTATTGGCAGGGGCAGGTGCCGACGGCCGTTTACAAAGTGAATGTCACGACCGGACAAACAAACCTGATTCAGATGCTACAGCCCGACGCGAAGACGGGCGTGGCTTGCATCAGGCCGGTAGTGGTGAACCACGATGGCTCGCGTGTCGCCTACAGCTATTATCAGGTGTTCTCGACGCTCTACCTTGTTTCCGGTTTGAACTAGGGTGTCTCAGTCCAACGATCCCGAAAAATCCGCCGGAACGTAGTGAAAAAAGATCGAGGTCGATGTATGGCCATCGGGCAGCACCTGGCGGTAATGCGGCACTTGCGTTCCACGGTAAAACAGACCATCACCTAACGCCTGGTAAATAACGGCAGTGCCTTTCGCCGTATCTAGCCGGATTGGCCATGAGGTTGCGTGAACCGGCTCGGGCGAAAAATCCAAGCAAAGAGTGACGCTGAATTCGCACTGCGCGCGGTCGGTGTGTTTCTTCAATTCGGCGCCGGCAAGGTACGACGCGAAATAAACGTAGGAGGGTTTAACCGGCTCGCCGACCACGGCGCCTACGAGATTGGTCAGCTGTAGGTGAAAGAAACGAGCTGCGCTGTCGTTGTACGCGACATAACGGCGAGTACTTTGGTGGTCCCCGAGTTCAATCTTCCCCCGCCGGATTGCGCAACGATAATAGCGCCGCAGGGCTGCGATCTGAAATGGGTGAATCAGGCTTCGGAGCGGCACATAGCCTTCCCGCTGAAATTGAGTCGCACTTTTCTCCGCCTTTTCCTTCCAGCGATTGATGGCGCGCTCGGCGTGATCCGGTGGAACGAGTATTCCGGCGGATGCAAACAGCTCTCGCGCATTCGCAGGAATGGCTGCCGGACAACACTCGCCGGGAACCAGTTGCGATACGATCCTCTCCAGGCCGGAACCAAGCGAGAATGGCTGAATGGAACCGAAAGCCGCATCGCGGACCCAGGCGATTGTCCCGTCCAGGCAAAAATCAGTCAGAGAATTGCGGGCTTCTTCCAGCTCGGCAGGAAGAGATCCGGAACTATGAATCGAACACTGCGGATTGAAAACTAACGGTTCGCCGCGGCGGTTATCATCGCGCAACAAAGCGAGCTGCCGCTGAGGAATCAAATGCAGCGGCAGCTCATCAAGAAGGCAGTAGAACCGCTCGGGCGGCGGCCCGGCATAGGTTTGCCGCGGCGCTGTGCCCATCAAGCCTGCCATCCATTCCAGCCAGGCGGCGTCTTTTAGCTGCGAAGCCATCCGTTTAACGTGAATCGGCTGTCGGCGAATGCCTGCGACGGGCACTTTACCGGAGTAATTTCGTGCCACACCGAACAGGGGAAGAACACAATCTGGTTCTGGCGTGGAACAATGGTTTGGAAGCCGGGGCCAAGGCGCTCCGTCTCCCGCAGGTTGTACAAGCGCAGCTCCCCGCCATCGAATGGTCGCGGCTCGCGGTGGAAGAAATAGACAAAGGTCAGGCGACGTGAGGCCACAATCTGCTGCCCGTCATCGCTGTGAGCGGCAAAAAAATCGCCGTCATTGCTCGCCGTGATCTGGGCTTCGACCGCGGAAACAGGAAATTCCTGCATCCCGAGCCGTTCTAATACCTGAGGCAGTACGCGGCGAACGTGATCGCCCATCATGGCCTCGTGCTTTCCCAGGTCCATCAGCACGCGGGAACGGCGATGATTGTAAGCGGTTGTTCCCGGTTCGCCGCTTGGCGAAATGACCTCGCTGGTCTGGAAGTCAGATTCATGCTCCAGGGTATAAGCGACCAGTTCCTCGAGTTCCTGGGGTGCCAGGAATTCATCAAGGACAACGCATTGCGATTGGAGCGGTTTCTCGAGAACGGCGATCCCGTTCGAGGAATCCTGCTGACCTGCTTCCGCGGCCTGATGCGCCTTGACTGTGAAAGGGCGAAGGCTCGTTCCCGGCGGTTGGGGCGCACCCGGAGGTTGTGGAGCACCGGGGGGCTGCGGCGCATTAACGGCCGGGGGCCTGCCTGAGCCCGGCGGTTGTGGAGCGCCGGGAGGCTGCGGAGCCCCGGGCGGTTGCGGAGCCATCGATACCCGGTTTGCTACGCCGCCGGATTCGACTGCATGGACACCCGACTGCGCCAGTATTTGCTCGACAATACTGCCTCCCAATAAGTAGAAGGCGCGTTGCGCCACCGCTTCGCCTATCGAGCGGCAAATAACTTCGTTAACCGCCCTTTGAACGTCCGTACTTTCGGTTGAAACTGCTCTGGAGGTTTGCACGATGCCCGCCACCAGTTCGCGCTCGCGCGAGCTTAGAATGCGGTCATCCTGCATCAACGCTTCTGAAAACGCATCGAAAACCTGCTTCGCTGTCATTGGGCACACTCCTCCTTCGTCGTCTGCACATAAAAAAAGACACTAGGTGCGAAAAGGGGAAGTTAGCTCGGCGAGACACTAACATATTACTGGGGGGATATGGAACACTTTTCTGTGTGGAAATCGTGGAAGGAATGGGCAGGCTATCGCTGGGATAGATAGTGTCCTAATGCGGACACTACCGTGCGGCCATTGCTCCCACCATGGAATAAAAAACTTTCATTCCATCGGTGCCGCCAAGTTCCCGCTCGGAAGAACGCTCGGGATGTGGCATCATGCCCACGACATTGCCCCCGGGGCTGCAAATACCGGCAATGTTCTCCAGCGATCCATTGGGATTGGCCGAAGCCGAGATTTCCCCGCCGGCCGTGCTATAACGGAAAACGATGCGGTTCTCGCGCCGTAGTTGGGCGAGCGTGGAATCGTCGCAGAAATAATTGCCCTCCATGTGCCCGATGGGAATGGTGAGCACCTCGCCCTGAGCGCACGCATTGGTGAAGGGAGTGTCTGGATTCTCCACCCTCACCTGCACCTGCTTGCAAACATACTTCAGGCCGGTATTGCGCATAAGTGCTCCCGGGAGCAGGCCAGCCTCGCACAAAATCTGAAAGCCATTGCATATCCCGAGCACCAGCCCGCCGTTATCGGCGAAGCGGCGAACCGATTCCATAACCGGCGAGAATTTCGCAATCGCCCCGGTTCGCAGGTAATCGCCGAAGGCAAAGCCGCCGGGCACAATGATCGCGTCGCAATTCTGCAAATCGTGCGATTCGTGCCACAGAAAAGTCGCAGGTTGTTTGGCGATGTGCTGAATCGTCCAGAAAGCGTCGTGATCGCAATTGGAACCGGGAAAGATGATGACCCCGAATTTCATCGTCTGTCCTTGGTGTGGGATACGTCCAGTTTAGCACGGTGCGCGAACAGCCCTGCCATGTAAACTGGACGGCCGCTTCCCATATGAGGATCCATTCTTGAAAGTTAACCGGCTGATGCCTGCGTATTTCTTGTCTCTGCTCGTCGCCCTCCAATCCGCCGCACAGTCTGGCGGCGTTCCCGCGTCGCACCTTGCCCACTTGAACCGGGGAATTAACATTGGCCGTTTCGAAGACGGCAACCTCGACAACCCGGGCCTTTCCGGTTGCGCGGCCAATGCTGACAGCTCCCTGAAGTGTGATTACAGCATCGATAGCGTTGCCGGTCTCAAGGTTGACCACGTCAGAGTGCTCATCAGCCCGGCAAAGATGTTCAACCCAGGCGTGCCGACGATCCTGGACGAACACAGCGCCGCTCTCGCCAACCTGGATCGTTTAGTCCAGCAGATCCTGAACAAGAAGATGGGCCTCATCCTGGCGCTAAGCCTCAGTGAAGACCAATTCAAGAACAGACTGGGCAGCGATCCGCAATTTCTGGAGCAGCTCAAAACTTTCTGGCGCGAACTGGCCCGTCACTACTCGGACTCTGCCTACAGCGAGTTTGTTTTCTTCGAAATTCTCAATGAGCCCGGCCTTGACGAGCCGCTCACCATCGAACAATGGTCCGGCGCGAAATCCCCGCCAGGCGGCGGAATCCTGGCCGGACTTGCCCACGCCATTCGCGCGGGGGCTCCGGACAGCACGATCCTCGCGCCGGGCGGCGAAAAGTCGGATCTTAATGGGCTGCTCGCGCTCACTCCTCTTCCCGATATCGACAATGTTGTTTATGTGATTCATTACTACGAACCGTTCGCGTTCACCCATCAGGGAGCAGACTGGGTCGGCAGCAATTTCGCGGCGCAAGTCACCGGCGTCCCGTACCCTTACGCAGCCGACAGCGCTGAAAGAGCCGCCAACCAGGTCAAAGGTCTCGTCGACAAGATGAACGCCTGGCACGACATGGAGACAGCAACTCGAGATCGCTTCAACACTGATTTTGAAATTGCCGCCGAGTGGGCCAGGCAAAACGGCAATGTACCCGTGATCTGCGACGAATTCGGGGTCTACAACAAATTTTCGAGCCCACACGATCGCGTCGCCTGGGTCAAGGACGTGAGGACTTTATTGGAGAAAAAGAACATTCGCTGGACATTTTGGGATTACAGCAGCCCGAGCTTCGGGCTGGTCGACAATAACGGACAGGCGGATAAAGACGTGGTTCAGGCGCTCGGACTGCAACCCGCGTCTAACTAATGCCTGCTACTGCGCCGACGGGACGGATCTGGCTGCCCGCGGAAGAGCGTGGCGCTTCTGCACCGCGACAGCGTTCTGAGGCGGGCCGGGCGCTTCGAAAACCCGAATCTTCAATTCGCTTTGGGGGCAATGTCGCCAGGATTTTGCCCCGGCGCCGCAGGCCTGACCGGTTCGACGTCGGGAATTGGAATTGAAAGGGGCAGAGCGTCTAGAGCCGGCTGCGCGCCAACGGTCTCCGGCAACGGGGTTGGAGCCACCCCTTTGGCCCTCACAATCGCCCAGTGCCACTCCTGTTCGGGAAAAAGAGCGAAATTCAACTCTGTGCGAAAAGTTGCCGTCGCGGAGGGAGCGGCTGAGCCCTTTACATGAAGCAGAATCGTCATGTCCGGCTGCTTCTGCCCCTGATCCTGCGCGCTTCCGGCAACGGCGGGCAGAATTCTCGCCTGATTGAACTGTGTGCGGGCCTGGTTCTCCGGCCGCAGAATCGTCAGTCCGATCACGATCTCTTTCAAGTCCCAGCCTGTGCCGTTGTGCAGCGCAATTTCCAGCGAATCGCCGTCGATGGTCGCAGGGCCGTCGAGCTTTGCCAGTTCCGCACGAGGCAGTTCGTCAACCACGACCGGATCGGCCAGCAGTGCCGCGCTCTTGGGCGTAAAAGACAAGCTGCACGTTACATCGGGCGAGGAAACATGAAAGCCCTTGCCTTGCGGGTCGAGGGAAAACACCGGTGCTTCTCCGGCGGCGCGGCGGCTGGCAGCATCGTCTGCAACCTTTGCGAGATTGTCATTATCGATTACCGACTGCGCCTGCGCACTCCTCTTGCGCAGATGGCGGGCCACGTCGCCCAGAGGCATTTCGCCGGAATCGTCCTGTGCGCTGAGAGAAGGCGCTGAGGACGCGAAGATCAGGGCAAGAATCGCAAGCGGCAACAACCGCAGACATCGCAGCGCAAATGCGATCACCGGCGCGGGTTTGGGGGAAGCGGCCATGCAAGGCGCGAAGAGCCGTGAGATGTGAATCGGCTACAAAAATTGTATGGCGGGAAAGGAACGACTGTGACGTTACCGCTGTAACGAAGGTAACCACGCAGAAAATTACGAAGGGCGCGCGCTGACGAAATGGAAGCGCAACGGGTGCGCGCGCCCAAACCCTAAGCCCAAGCCTTTAAAGAAGACCCGAAGACCGCAAACGAGCCACCGGATCAACCACCGGCTCACGGCGAAACACCCAGCGGGCTACCGCAAAGCCCAGGGCCGCATAGCAAAGATGCATGAACCTCATAAGCACCCCCATACTCGACTCGACTGTCACCGCAGGGGAGGATCAGCATCACTATCGGCAAAATAGCAGCGCTCCGGAAGCCGTACAAGGCTCGTCCGTGCCATAGAAGTGGCACGGAAGTAATAGGCATGTAGGCATGTAGGAACGCGGAAGGGGCGGCACAGGGAAGCTTCCATTGCGCAAGCACAAACGAAGGCGGCGGCCGGAATGGCGCCGCCACAAGCAACGCGATACGCCGAAATCTTCGGCGCTGTCTACGCGATCATTGAAAGAATTCGACGGCGGCCTCGAGAGGAGCGGCTCACGGCTCTTCGTGCGACTCCACTACCGGCGATTCCCCGCCCTGCCCCGCCGGCGGAACTACGATGCTGGACACATTGCTTGCCGAGGTCAGCTTGCGGAACGCGTCCAGATCGGTTTGCTGAAGGCTCTGCCAGTTGGCCAGCAATTCCGCATTCTGCTTTTTCAGCTTTTCGAACTGCCGCTGTTCCGCTTCGGTTGGAGCGGAATCGGCGCTGCCGATGTGCATCGCCAGAACGGCCAGCTTGGCGTCAATCTGCGGAGGATACGACAGCGAGTCTTCGTTGGCGCTGATCGTGAGATTCACAAACTTTTCGCGCAACGCGACCAGCTTTTTGTCGAGATCCTCAGCCGAGGAAATGATCGTTTTCGTGCTCGCATTTTCGGGCAGACGGTGCTTCAGGCCGGAGACCTGCGCACGCACGTCCTGAATCTGATTCACGGTGTCATACACGTCGTTCAGCTCGTCATGAATGTGCATCAGCATGTCGAACTGCTGCGCCAGGTCGGAATCGGCAACGTGGACCCGCGGATCGAGCTTCAACTCAAGCGGCGCGGTTTGCGTTTCGGCACCGACAGTAAGCCGAACCTGATATTGTCCTGGCACGGCGACCGGCCCGCGTGCACCCGTGCCGTACTCCCACAAGTAATATCCGGGCACGCGGCGCGCCTCTTCATAGCGGAGGTCCCAGACGAAGCGGTTGAGTCCGGCTTCCGGCTTGATTTCCTTTTCCGGCTTCTTGTCGTCAGGATCGGCGGGTTCATCCAGCAGCTTGGTTTCCGCGCTGGAATACTTGCGAATGACCTTGCCCGATGCGTCCAGAATTTCGAGCTTCGTTTCGGTATCGGGCTTGGGAACATCTTTCAGGTAGAAGTAAATGATTGCGCCGGCGGGCGGATTTTGCCCCGTTCTCTTTGAAGGACTCTGCTCTCCCGATGCGCCGGCCTGGATACGGTAGGCTGGGCCGGGCGTGTAGAGATGAAGGCTGGCCTTTACCGTGTCGTCTGTGAACTGGCGCAGCGGGCCGATGTCATCCAGAATCCAGAACGAGCGCCCGTGGGTGGCGACGACAAGATCGTTATCTTTCACCACGAGGTCATGAATCGGTGTGGGGGGCAGGTTGAGTTGCAGCGGACGCCAGTTCGCGCCGTCGTTGAAAGAAATATAAACGCCGCCTTCGGTAGCCGCGTAGAGCAGGCCTTTTTTCTTCGGATCTTCGCGCACCGCGCGAACAAAACTTCCATCGGGGATACCATTGGTTAGTTTCGCCCAGGTCTTGCCATAATCACTGGTCTTGAAAATGTAGGGCTTCAAGTCGTCATCCTGATGACGATCCACGGCGGCATACAAAGTGCCCGCTTCATGAGGCGAAGCTTCGACCTGGCTCACGCGGCTCCATTCGGGCGTGTCTTTGGG
>DATLKM010000391.1:0-19940 GCA_035538435.1 Binatia bacterium | reverse complement strand
GCCGCTTTTCGGAATCTGCAAGACTCCCACTGCGCGAGGCCCTTTGACCTTTTTCTTTTTCGGCGCTTCCGGCAGTTTGTCCTCGGGTTTGTCTTCCGGCCGCTTCAATTGCGGCATTTGCCCAACCAGCAAAGGCATCGCGATCATCAAGCCCAAAACGCCCATGACGGCGAAGCCGCATCTGCGATATAACTTCTTGCGGGATCGATCCCAAACCCGATCCGCCCGCATCTTGGTAAACGAGGCCATCATGTCTCTCAAAGTCAATGATAAAGCTCCCGATTTCACTTTGCAGGATGAGAACGGCAACGAAGTCTCCCTCAAGAGCCTCCGCGGCAAGTCAATTGTGCTTTACTTCTACCCCCGCGCCGACACCCCCGGATGCACCGTTGAGGCCTGCGAATTCCGCGATTCCTACAAAAGGATGCAGAAAACCGGCGCCGTGTTACTTGGCGTCTCGCCCGACACACCCAAGGCACAAAAGAAATTCCAGGAAAAATTCGAGTTGCCCTTCCCCCTGCTGGCCGACGCCGACAAAAAAATCGCCGATGTCTACGGAGTTCTAAAGGAGAAGAACATGTACGGCAAAAAAGTTATGGGCATCGTCCGTACCACTTTCATCATCGGTCCCGACGGCAAAATCGAACACATTTTTGACAAGGTCAAGCCCGAAGGGCATTCCGGCGAAGTCCTCGATTACCTGGCTTCCACGAAGACCTCAAAATAACGGAGTGGGGAGGGCCACGCCTGTCCCGTCAAACGAGTGCGATAGTCTCGACCATGCCAGCCGCGCGCAGCCGAACCGTCAGAGTCACGTCTCCCGTTATCGAGATACGCCCGGCATCTCTCGCTCCCCTGCCCCGATCTTTCTATGGCCGGAATCCCAAGCCAGTCGCCCGCCAGCTACTCGGAAAAATCCTGGTCCGAAAAATCCTGGTCCGCAGGTCCGGCACTGAGTTCCTCGCAGGGCGTATCGTTGAAACCGAAGCCTATCTCGGCTTGAATGATCCGGCCGCACACTCCGCCGCCGGCCATACGCCACGCAATTCAGTCCTTTTCGGTCCTCCGGGTTACGCCTATGTCTATTTCATTTACGGCAATCACTACTGCCTGAATGTCTCCTGCGAGCCCGAGGGCAAAGCCGGCGGCGTTCTCTTTCGCGCTGTCGAGCCTTTGATCGGCCTTCAACAAATGGCTCATGCCCGCGGCATCGAGCTAAACTCCCTGAGCGATGTTCGCCTGCTTACCAGCGGCCCAGGTCGCCTCGCCCAGGCGTTCGGCATTACTCGTTCCCGCGACAACGGGGTTGATCTCACCCGCACGGACGGCGGCCTTTGGATCGCCGATGACGGGTTTCACCCCGTCAAGATCCAGGCCACTCCTCGGATCGGAATCACCAAAGCATCCGACCAACTCCTTCGCTTTATTTTGCCTGGAAACCGCTTCGTTTCCGGCCCGCGCTACCGGGCCACGTAGCTTCGATCGGGCTCGGCGTTTCGCCAAGGACGTTCTCCCCGGAGCCCAAAGGCTCCGCTTGAAATCTTGCGAACAGGTGTACACTGTCGGTCGGCGATTTGAGCATGAGCCGTTCCCGCCGTCGCATTTCGGCGCAAATGGTCAATGCTTCAATCGGCAGGCGTCCGATTTCCCGGCATCCCGGATTCGGGCCCGGACATCAGATGTCTGACAGGGAGCGTCGTTTGCGCTGTTCCGCCTTATCACGAATTGCGGTGCTGGTTGGCGGGTGCATCCTTTGCCTGCCCGGCTTCGCGGTCGATACCGTTCCTGTTCGCTCCGAGCCGTCGACACCTGCAACGATCGTCATAGGTTTCGTCGGTGGTTTTGTCCGCCACAACAATCCCCACCACGGCCCCGTGATCTTGGCCCAGCAGATTCGCCGCAATGTCGCCCCGGGAACGTACGTTCGCGTTTTCGAAAACCGCCACCGCAAGACCGCATACAAGACTGTTCTGGAATTACTCGATTCCGATCACGACGGTTCTCTTTCCTCGAACGAGAAATCAAGCGCACGCATCGTGCTTTTCGGCCACAGCTGGGGCGCTTCAGCGGCGGTTCTGTTAGCTCGCGATCTCAGGCGCGACGGAGTTCCCGTCCTTCTCACGGTTCAGGTGGATAGCGTCGCCAAACTCTGGCAAGACGACTCTCTTATCCCTGACAATGTCGCCCAGGCGGTCAATTTTTATCAAACCCACGGCCTAATCCACGGGCGCCCGCGGATTACTGCGCAGGATCCTTCGAAGACTGACATTTTAGGAAATTATCTTCTCGACTATAGGAAGGAGCCAGTCAGCTGTACGGGGACATCGTGGGCCGATCGCTTGTTCACTCCCGACCATATCGAAAGCGAATGCGACCCGCGCCTTTGGTCGCACATCGAAGCTCTCATCCGCCAACGCCTGGCGTTTCAGGCCACGCCAAACACGGTCGACGCCTCGGTCGTACCTCTGCCCTGATCAACTCGATCACTCATCCTATCGATCTGCCCTCAAAACTCAACATGCGCCCGAAAAGTGGGCACCAGCACCGGCCCCCGGTCGCGGTTGTAACCCGGATTGTCCAGGTGCTGCAATCCCGGCCCAACATAAATTCCGCGCCAGACATGCAGCGTGTAGTAGGACTCCACGATATTTTCCCGGCCGTAATTCAACTTTCCGTCCCCGAGCAAGAACCCCAATCCCCCATCCGCCAGGTACGTCTGATGATCTTTTTTGATCGCATTTGAAACGAACGCCAAGCCGGCACGGTCCTGCTTGCGGCGCCACCATGCCCCATTCGCCGCCACGCCCGTCGCCACCGTCTGATCGACTTCGGTATAGGCAAATGATTCGGTTTTGCCGTTGTCCCATCCTGTGCGTCCAAAAACTGTGAGATTGCGCGCCAGCGTCTGCTCGAAGTTAAAGCCGAACCCATACTTTCGCGTGATGTGCCATGAATGCGCCGTGATGTCAGGAACTGGCGTAAGTCCCGCCTCAAAATTCTCGACTGCATTGCGATAAATTCCCATGTTCGCGCTGTTCGTGTAGGCCAGCACCCTCACCACGCCCGACCGTCCGGGAATCACCCCATGCCGCAGTTCGTATTCCCAATTCTCGGCATGCGCCTGCCATGGGCGGTACACAAGGTTGATTCCATTGGCGACTGACGGCATCAGGGCTTCGGCAAATCGAAATCCCCAGTTGCGGTCTTCGAAATCCGCCGTCAGCCCCACCGTATATCCGCGGGTATCGGCGGCATAATCCCAGGCGCCGTTATTGTCGGTGGTCCAATTAATGAACTGAAAATGGGTATCGGAGCCCACTGAATTAATGTCAAAAAAATCCGGCATGCTGAACTTTCCAAACCGCAACTCCAGCCGGCGCCGCGGAAGTTCATCGAACAGCGACAGAAAGCTCCGGTCGTTTTCAATCTTGTCTTTGCTCAGCGCAAATACCTTGTGGATCATCGCGCGCCCCAGGTAAGGCGCTTTGCTCAGCAGCGGATTGCGCACGATGTCGAGATCGGTATTTCCTGCAAGCCCAAACCCCAGGCTCAGAGCGGATCCCCCCGCTTCCTCGATATCGACCAGGACCTCGGTCGAGTTGTTCAACCGCAAGCCTGTGTACAGAGTCAGCACGCGCGAGGTAGCTTTCTCGTAATTTGAGCTTAAGCTATGCGGTCCGCTGTACAAGGCGTGAAAAGGGGGGTGCGTTTGGAAGATGAAGTTTGCCTGTCCTGAGAGCCAGAACCGCGTGTCCTTAAAATGGGGGAACATCGATTCCGTGCCGTCTTCAGTCGAGGAGCCTCCGAGCGGGTCGGGTGCCTCGCTACCGGCCTGCTGCGAACTGGTAGTCCCTGAAATCGCGGGCTGTTCGTTCGCCACCTGCGCGCATACCCGCACCCCCAGCAGAGCTAGAACCAGAAAAATCGCGAGGGCCAGATTGGCAATTCGCGCTTCAGCACCAGGAGGGCCGTAGTTTCTGGGCGCCGCGGCCGCGCCGGGGCACGCAGCCGATTCGGTATTGAAAATGAATTTCAATTTCAATTTCACGCTTCGACGTTAGGCCCGCGGAGAACTTCCCCTCAAGGGCCTTTATCACCCGCAGTTGTGACAAGTATCACGAATGGCTGTAAATGGGCCCTGGGAAAGCTCTTAATTTAGTCAAGAAACTCTCCCAAGGCAACGCCCGAGGTTTGTTAGGCGCGATAGAAATCCACCTGGCGCTCATCGGTCCAGGTTTTCTGCCGGCGCCCAGTGCATGCGCAGTCTTGCTGTGCCCTCGCCGTCGGTGGCCACGATCCAGTTCATGTGCAGAGCAGGCTCCCGGTCTGCCTTGTCGAACGTCCACGAAGTTGTCTCTTCGTAGTCGATCGCGCACACGAGCTGTGTCGTCGCCATCGCCAGTCTTGGAGAGAATAAAGTCATGCTGGCCATTGCACCGTACCTCCTTTCTCAGATTTGCAACCTTGCTGTCAGATGTTTGCCGCGAAAGCGCGGAGCAAAAAGCCCGTAAAGATTCGTTTCTACTGCCGCCGCGATCGCTCATGCCTATCTTGTATCCTTCTTTCAGGCGGCTTGCGCCCACTGTCCGGCACTCCCGCCCACACGATACATATATCATACCCCCCTAGGGTATATGCAAGGCCAGAACCGGTCTATGAACAAGAAAAATGCCGACGTATCGAAGGAAAAACAAAAACTGCTTTCCCGCATCAGGCGCCTCAGCGGCCAGGTCGACGCGGTCGAACGGGCCGTGGCCGCAGGCGACGAGTGCGCCGACATGCTCATGCTTCTGGCCGCCATTCGTGGCGGCGTCAACAGCCTGATGGCCGAGATCCTTGAGGATCACGTCCGCCTGCACATTTTGCATCCCAGCCGGGGCACGGGTTCGCCGGAAGAATTGACCGAGGACCTGATATCGTTGGTTCGCGCCTATCTGAAGTAGCGTGATCGCGGCGGGCATTAGCGGCAGCCGTTAAAGTAAATAAGGACAGCCCGGAGCCCCCGAAGCTGTCCTTTGAACCCTCCCGGTTAGAAGGGCGATTTGATGACCCTCACGTTACTCGCGCGATATTGCAAAATGATGTCGGACAGGTGAATATCTGGTTAATTTGTGGGCCTGGGCGCTGTTATAGTAATCGGTCGTTCGGCAGCGCCAAACGAGTTTCCAACGCCAGTGAGGAACCTGGATGCCGTCCACAACATCTCGAAAGATTGAAGAATCGCGCCGTCTCCAACAACGCGCCGAAAAGATGATTCCCGGCGGCGTCAACTCTCCCGTGCGCGCCTTCGGCTCGGTTGGAGGCGACCCTCCTTTTATTGTGCGCGGCAAGGGCTCGCACATATACGACGCAGACGGAAACGAGTTTATCGATTACGTCGGTTCCTGGGGTCCGATGATTCTCGGCCATGCCGCGCCCGATGTTCTCGATGCTATTGTCGGCGCAACTTGCAATGGCACCAGTTTTGGAGCGTCCACGCCATCCGAAGCTGATCTGGCCGAAGTCGTGCTTGCGGCTTATCCTTCCATGCAGAAAATTCGCTTCGTGAGTTCCGGAACCGAAGCGACCATGTCGGCGATACGGCTGGCGAGGGCGTATACCAAGCGCAAGTACATTGTGAAATTCGAAGGCTGCTACCATGGCCACTCCGACGCTCTTCTTGTGAAGGCCGGATCAGGTGTCGCGACGCTCGGCATTCCCGGCTCCGCCGGCGTCCCCGAGGAGTTCACTCAGTTCACCCTCGCGCTTCCCTTCAACGACGTTCGGGCCGTGGAATATGCGTTTCAGAAATTCAAGCACGAAATTGCCTGCGTCATCGTCGAGCCAATCGTGGGCAACATGGGATGCGTGCCGGCCGCCGACGATTATCTGGTAGCCCTCCGCCTCATCACCGAGCGCGAACACTCCGTTCTGATTTTTGATGAGGTCATGACCGGCTTTCGCGTCGCCTTCGGCGGAGCGCAGCAGCTTTATAACATCCGCCCGGATTTGACGACGATGGGCAAGATCATCGGCGGAGGCCTGCCGGTGGGCGCTTATGGAGGCCCCAGCGAAATCATGGATCTCGTCGCTCCGCTCGGCCCCATGTATCAGGCGGGAACTCTTTCCGGCAACCCGCTCGCGATGGCGGCGGGCTGCGCCATGGTGAAGCATTTGCGCGATCACCAAGGCGAGATTTATCCCCGCATCGACAAACTCAGCGGCGAACTGGTGGAAGGAGTGGCTGCCGCCGCCAAAGATGCCGGCGTACCGCTTTGCTTCAACCGTGTGGGCTCAATGTTCACTTGGTTCTTCACTCCAGTGCCGGTAAAGGACTGGGACTCAGCCTCAAAATCCGACACGAAGAAATTCGGCGGTTTCTTCCGCTCCATGCTCGATCAGGGCATTTATCTACCGCCGTCCCAATTCGAAGCCGCCTTCCTGGGCGCAACCCATACAGAAGACGACGTGCACCAAACGATCGCCGCCGCCAAACAAGCGTTCGCGACAGTCAAATAACGGCGATGTCTTAAGACAATAGCTAACGCCTTCTGGGGCCGCCCGAGCCCCGGGGCCGAGACATCCGGAGCAAAGCCCATGCATTTAGCTGGGGCCACTTGCCTAGGTGGCTGAAGGTCGATCGCTACTTGCCGTTGGCCCTCCCCAGCATCCTCGACACCGTCACAAATTCATATTCTGGCTGGTATCGCGCAATCAAGCGTTCCGTTGCCGCTACAGTGCGCGAACGGTCGGCGCCCATCTTGATATGTCCTCCATCATGCAGCAGAATTACGTCTCCTCCCCGCATGTGCCCCACAACTTTTTTCTCAATTGCGTGTACAGTCGCCGCATTCCAGTCATATCCCGTTAGATTCCACATGACCGGCTCAAAGCCAAGTTCGCGCGCGATGCGTAATACGGCGGGCCGTCTTCCGCCAAACGGCGGCCGGAAAAACTTCGAGTGCTCCCCTACCGCGTCTTCGATCGCGGCACGGCAATTCAGCAACTCCCGCCTGATTTCCGCTTGGCTTTTAAAAATCAGCAGCGGATGCGAAAACGTATGGTTGCCGATCACATGCCCAGCCTGAGCAACCGCCCGCGCGATCTCGGGCCGCTGCCTCACATAACGCCCAATCAGGAAGAAAGTTGCCTTGACCCGATGTTTCTCCAAGACGTCCAGCAGTTTGAGCGTATAGGGATCATTTGGCCCGTCGTCGTAAGTAAGCGCAATCTGCCGTGCGCCGCGCGCCAACCCGGTAAACGCAGGGCCATACCACTGCCCTGTCGGCGCCATGGACTGGTAGCCCGCCGCAACCGCTCCTGCCGTGATCCATCCGGCGATCAACGCACCGAACATGCAGGGATTGTAAATGCATCGCCAACCTGAACGGCTCTTCAGAAATCGCGGAATCGAGAATTGTAGGGCGCGCGGATGGAATTTCAAAGATTTCCAAATTACAAAACTGCCGCAGTGCCAACTGGCGGATTTTTCCGCCCTGTTAACTTTTCCCTCAATTGTCACCCGGCCCCATCCGAGCTATCCTCGATCTTCCGTTTTTTTCGCGAGCCCATGGCCAATCTTTTCGATCTTCCCCGATACATCGCAGTGGAAGGCCCGGTCCGAGTCGGCAAGAGTACGCTGGCGCGCATTCTGGCCGAACGGCTTAACGCCCAACGCGTCATCGAGCCTGAATTTAACCCCTTTCTTCGCGCCTTCTACCAGGGCGAACCCGGAGCAGCTTTTCAGGCCCAGTTCACTTTTCTCGTCCACCGCTTCGAGCAGTTGCAGGCCCTCGACCTCGGCCCGCGTTCGCAGAGGACCGTGGTCGCCGATTACATCATCGAAAAAGACAAGCTTTTCGCCTGCCTCAACCTCACCGATCAGGAACTCGATACCTACAACCGCTACTACAATCTTTTTCGCGAGAAGCTGCCCACGCCCGATCTTGTCATTTACCTGCAGGCCACGCCCGAAGTCCTGAAACGCCGCCTGAAGAAAAAGAACGCCCCCGACGAACGCGCAGTTAGCGACGAATATCTGGAAGAAGTCGTTAAAGCCTACGAACATTTCTTCTTCCACTACACGTCTTCGGATCTGCTGATTGTGAACACGTCCGACATCGACTTTGTCGAACGCAACGACGATCTTCAGGAACTGCTGCGCAAAGTAAGCGAACCGATCAAAGGCACGCAGTATTTCCTGCCCTTGGGCGGGCAGGAAGCGGCAACTGCGTAACCGCGGTCAAGAAATCTCGTTTGGAGCTTGCATTCCTAGTCGGTTCCATAGGTCTTTTTTTCGCTCTTTCGTAGAGAAATAATCGGTTTGAAGATCATGCGTCGCCCGTCTTTCGCGACGCTCAACTCAAGGCGCACTCCAGGTCGGAAGCCCGAGCTGTTTTCGCAATTTGACGGGGATGGTAATTCGGCCCCTTGGATGTGAACCGGCTCCAAGCCCAGTCAGACTCTACGGTCTATGCTCCTAAACTGCTGATGCGTCTGGCATAAACATCCATCGACGAAATCCTCATCGCCGATTACAATAGGCAGTGTAAACAGGCTCTATCCGGCCGCGCCGGAGGGGCACTGGAGGATCGATGAGCATCACTTCGATTGGCGTGCGTCCGCCGGACGAATCTCGCCAGAAGGTCACCACCGCGACCCTGCGGGACCGCAAACGTCATCGCGAACCCATCACTTGCCTCACGGCCTACGATTACCCGACCGCGCGCATTGTTGACGAAGCCGGAATCGAAATGATTCTGGTCGGCGATTCGCTCGCCCAGGCCGTGCTCGGCTACGAAAACACGCTCTCCGTCACCGTCGACGAAATGCTGCACCACGTGAAAGCGGTCCGCCGTGGCGTGAAGCGCGCGCTGCTTTTGGCCGACATGCCTTTCGGCTCTTATCACGTGAACGAGCAGAGCGCGCTGGCCAATGCCACCCGCTTCGTTAAAGAAGGCGGTGCAGAAGTGGTCAAGATCGAAGGCGGCGAGAAGCGCGCCGATCTCATCAAGCGCATCATCGACGCCGAAATTCCCGTTGCCGGCCACATCGGGCTCACGCCGCAATCCGTCAACGTCATGGGCGGATACAAAGTGCAGGGCAAGAACCTCACCGGCGTCGAGCAACTTATGCGCGATGCTGTTGCGCTTGACCGCGCCGGCGTCTGCTGCCTCATACTTGAAGGCATTCCGCGAGAAGTCGCCGCCATGATCACCGCCGAGGTAGCCACTCCCACCATCGGCATCGGCGCGGGCCCCGAGTGCGACGGTCAGGTGCTGGTCTTTCACGATCTGGTCAATCTGACGTTCGCACCACCGGCAAAATTTGTCCGCCGCTATGCGGACGCCGCGGAACTCATAACCAACGCCGTGCGTGGGTTCCGCGCGGACGTGAAATCCCTGCAGTATCCGGCGGATGAAGAGTCGTATCATCTCCCGAAGGAGACGCGGGCTGCTCTGGAGACGGTGCTTGCCCGCAAGCAGGCGATGCGCTGAAAGCGAGCGGAGTGCCGTGGGGACAGGCTGACTAGATTCGGTGTAACTTTTGCCACGCGATGCATGGAGGTAGCCGGGACTTTGATTAGGTGGCAATCGCTTCCCGCAATATGCCGTTTTCAATCTGCAATTGCGCAGGGTTTATTCCCACCCCTGGCAGTGCTAGCCTATGACTAGCGAGGTGACCGGATGCATTCAATCCCGGCTCTATTTCTTCCCTTCTTCGGTTTCGGCTTTGTCATGTACTTCCTGCCTTCCATCGTCGCCCTTGCGCGGAGCAAGCGCGACCTCACTGCCATCATCCTGCTGAATTTGTTTCTGGGATGGACCATGATTGGCTGGGTCGTTGCGCTGGTTTGGGCCTGCAAGACTGACGTACCCATGGTGGTGCGGTGATGTCTTCCGCGCTGCCGCCGGCATGAAGATCTGTCGCACCATCGATGACACGCGCAACTCTTGCCGCTCAGTCCGAACCGCCGGCAAACGCCTTGGGTTCGTGCCCACAATGGGCGCCCTGCACGAGGGACATCTATCGCTCGTGCGCGCGGCAAAACAATCCTGCGACGCCGTGGCCGTCTCCATCTTCGTCAACCCAACTCAATTCGGCCCGCAGGAAGACCTGGCAAAATATCCGCGCGACTTCGAGCGCGACAGGCATATGCTCGACCGGGAAGGCGTGGATTTTCTCTTTGCGCCTACGGCAGAAGAGATGTATCCAGAAAAATCCTTCACCTGGGTCGAAGTCGAAGGCTTAAGCGCCAAGCTGGATGGTCTCTCCCGCCCCGGCCATTTCCGCGGAGTAGCAACAGTCGTCTCCAAGCTCTTCAACATTGTTCAACCCGACGCCGCCTTCTTCGGACAAAAAGACGCCGCTCAACTTGCCGTGATTCGCCGCATGGTGCGAGACATGAATTTCCCGATCGAAATCGTCGCCTGTCCGATCGTTCGCGAACCCGACGGCCTGGCCATGAGTTCGCGCAACGTTTATCTCACTCCCGATGACCGCCGTCATGGCCTTACGCTGCAACGCTCGCTAATGCGCGTAAAGAATTCCTGGGATGCAGGCGAGCGTAACGCGGAGAAATTGAAATCCCTGGGAAGGGAAGAACTCGCCGGGGTGAATGGCGTAAGCCTCGATTATTTCGAAATCGTGAATGCGGAAACGCTTGATCCCGTTGGCGAAGCCGTGAAAGACGCGCTGGTCGCGGTCGCAGCCTTTGTGGGCAAAACCCGCTTGATCGATAACCTAGTTCTCTGAGACGCTTTCAACTCGCTCAATAGCAGCTAGAAGCTCCTGCAATTCTTGCGGCAGGCCGCTTTTCATTGAAATCACTTTTTCAGTCAGAGGATGCCGGAACTCCAACTCTGCCGCGTGCAGAAAATTTCGCAGCAAAGCCAGGCTTGCCTTGCCCCTCCTCTGCCCCAAGTTCCGCCGCAACTCCGCCGGCGCTCCGTAAGTCGTATCGCCCACCACGGGATGCCCCATCGCCGCCATATGCACGCGTATCTGATGAGTCCGCCCGGTATCGATTTTTATATCGAGCAACGTAAACTTGCCGTAGGCGGTATCGAGCCGACGTGCCACCGCGTAGTGCGTAACCGCAGACCTCCCGCCAGCCAGACGCGTCGTCATGCGGGTGCGCCGTATGCGGTCCCGGCTGATGCTCTGGTCGATCGTTCCCGCATCTTTCTTCACCCAGCCGTGAACCAGCGCAATATATTTTTTCTTGACTTGCCGCGCCGCGAATTGAGCGCTCAACTTGCGGTGCGATTGGTCGTTTTTCGCCACCACAATCAACCCGCTGGTTTCCTTATCGAGGCGATGCACAATTCCAGGGCGCAACTCTCCACTAACCTTTGAGAGATCGGCCATGTGATGCAGCAGCGCGTTCACCAGCGTCCCACGGTTGCGGGCATCGTCGGTCGACCCTGCGCCCGCATGAACCATCATGCCGGCGGGCTTGTTGACGACGGCAAGATCGTCGTCTTCATAAACGATATCCAGCGGGATGGCCTCAGCCACGGCTTTAAGCGGCGCACGCTGGGGCTCGCCGAGGGCCGTTACCGTTTCTCCGCCCCTTAGTTTGTAGGAAGCTTTGGCCGGAGCGTTGTTAAGCAGGATTTTTTCTTCGGAGATGAGCTGCTGCACTCGCGCGCGGCTGACGCTGAGATGCGCGGCGAGGAATTGGTCGAGGCGCTGGCCGCCGGCCTCCGTCTCGACGCACAGAACGATTTCGGCCACCTTCGACATCGGAGAAACCCTGCTTTACACCACCGCATTCCTCGCAATCGCTTCCCGGTACCACTCCGCGCTCAGTTTTGGAATTCGCTTCTGGGTCTTGTAATCGACGTAGTGAATGCCGAAGCGCTTGCTGTAGCCGTCGGCCCATTCGAAGTTGTCGATCAGGCTCCAGAGAAAATATCCTTTGACCGGATAGCCTTCAGCCGCCGCGCGATGCAGGTGTGTCAGATAGTTTCGCAGGAACATGACCCGGTCGGTGTCTTCAATTCGGCCTTGCGCAGTTAGCACGTCATCGGACGAACAACCATTCTCTGTGATGTAAAGCGCGCGCGGCTTCCACATTTCGCTGATGTGCCGAATGGCCCAATAGATCACCTCCGGCCCAACCTTGAGCCAGTCTGAAGCCGTCCGAGGGAATGACTTCGGCTCCAACTCGATGGCATAGCCCCGTGGCGAAGAATCGGCGCGGGCATATTCCGGCGCGTAAACGTTGAGCCCGACAAAGTCCAGAGGGCTGCTGATGACTTCCATGTCCCCGGCCTGCACTTTGGGCGCGTTCTTGCCTTCGCGTTGCAGATAACCCTCTGTGTAGCGGCCCTCCAGAACTGCGGTGAGAAACGGAGCGTTCTCCTCGCGCGTAGCGCGGCGCGCAGCCTCAATGTGCTCGCCAGTTTCAATGACGGGCACACAGATGACGGCATTTTCCGCCAGTCCAATTTCCGTCCCGCTGTTCGCGTTCGCCCGAATCGCCCGCACGGCCATGCCGTGCGCCAGCACCCCGTGATGGCGGACCTGATTCGCCTGAGCCGGCGAAAGCCGCAATCCCGGAGCGAACTCGCCGGTCTTGTAGCCGGAATCGGTAAAGCAGACGAATTCGTTCGTGGTGAAAAAATGTTTGACGCGGTCCGATAAGCGGGCGGTAACGTACGCCGCGTAATCCGCAAACGCCTTGCAGGTGTCACGGGACTGCCATCCTCCCGGCAGGGCCTGCGGCAGGTCCCAGTGAAAAAGAGTGATGTAGGGAACGATTCCATTTTGCAGCAGCTCATCCACCACGCGCTGGTAGTAATCGAGGCCCCTGGTGTTCGGCTGGCCCGTTCCATCCGGAAACACGCGCGGCCATGAAATCGAAAAGCGGTAGGACTTCGCGCCAAGGCCCTTGAGCAACCGCACATCTTCTTTGTAGAGATGATACGAATCGTCGGCAGTATCGCCCGTATCCCCGTGATGAGTTTTGCCCGGGGTGTGCGAGAAGGTGTCCCAGATCGAGGGCTTGCGGCCGTCTTCGCCGGCCGCGCCTTCGATTTGATACGCGGCAGTAGCGCACCCCCACATGAAGTCGGGCGGAAATGACAGGAGCTTTGGGTTGGCGATTTGCGCCCAGGAGAACTTTCGGAATGACTTAGAAGCCAGCGCAGCGGCGGCCGTGCCGAGCAAGGTTTTGCCGAAACCCCGGCGGGTGATGAGTTTCATGCGAAGAAAAGCTTAACATCGACCTGGAGGCAAGCGAACGGCGGCCTACCGCGCCGCGCCCACTACTGCTTGGGGCGTCAGCTTATTCGCACCGGGCCGCAGCCACCAGATAATCCCGCCGCCGGCAATCAGCCCGAGGGCGATCAGCTGCGTGCCTGACATGACGCCACCGAATACCGAGCCGCGTCCCGGATCGTCACGTAGAAATTCCAGAAAGAACCGCGCCACCCCATAAATAAATAAAAAGGCCCCGAAAACCTGGCCGTCGAACTTCCGCCGCTTGAGCAGCCACATCAGAAAAATAAAATTCGCCAGCTCCACCGCCGCCTCGAACAATTGCGTCGGCTCAAGCGGGATGTTCAAGGGCGTTCCCGTAATCTGGTTGGCCAGCGGATTGTGGAAGGTCACGCCCCACCAGTGGTGCGTTTCCTTTCCATAGCAGCAACCGGCGGCAAAGCATCCCAGGCGTCCGATGGCGTGTCCCAGCGCCAGCCCCGGCGAAAAAGCATCGCAAGTTCCCAGTGCCGGCATCTGATTACGGCGCACGTACCACCACGCCGCCATGAATGCCGCCAGCAATCCTCCGGAAAACACTCCGCCCGCTTGCAGCGTCGACACGCTGAAAATCTCGGACGGATGCGCCGCGTAGTAACTCCACTCGTTGACGATATAAAGCACCTTCGCCCCGAGAATTCCGCAGAGCACAACCAGAATCCCCAGGTTCCACGCTTTTTCGCCGTTAATACCCAGCCGCTCCGAATTGCGCACGCTGATCCACAGCCCGATCAGCACCCCCATGGCGACCAGAAAGCCATAGGTAGGCAGATAGAAACGGCCGAAATGAAATAATTGTGGAAACACTCTCTATTAGATGCGCGGCAGTAGAATTTGCTGCCCCATCAGTCTAGCAGGAAAGGTCGCGAAGCCGGGTTACTGCACCTTCCCCGGAACCGCGGACAACAGCGCTTCGCCGCTGGTCAACTGCTCCAGCACGCTGCGCAACTGCCGCAGCACCTCTTCCGCCGCCGTGGCTTTCAAGGTGAATTTCAACATTCCATCGGGAGTAAACTGCGCTCCGCGCTGGCCCGACACAAACCGCGCCAGTTGTTCCGGGTCGACCGAGGCATTCTGCTGAAACTTTAACGTCACGATGTCCCGTTTCCGTTCAATCGCATTGACGCCAACCTTCATGCAGAGCAACTTTAATTGCGCATAATCGAAAAGATTTCGCACTGCGGCCGGGGGCGGCCCATAGCGGTCCTGCATCTCTGCGGAGACGTCCGCCAACTGCGCCTCCGTTTCCACCCGCGCCACCCGCTTGTACATTTGCAGCCGCTGGTTCTCTTCGGGCACGTAATCGCCGGGGATGCGGATATTCAACCCCAGATTGAGCTGGGTTTCCGCCTCCTCAGGCGCCGCCTCGCCCTTCATCTCCCGCACGGCTCGCTCGAGCATCTGCGTATATAGTTCGAAGCCAATGGCTTCAATATGTCCGCTCTGTTCGCCGCCCAGCATGTTGCCCGCGCCGCGCAGTTCCAAATCCAGTGCGGCAATTTTGAATCCTGCTCCAAGATCGGAAAATTCCTTCAGCGCCGCCAGCCGCCGCCGCGCAATCGGCGTCAATTCCACTTCTGCCGGAAGCAGCAAATAGGCATAGGCCCGCCGGTTCGATCGCCCCACCCGCCCGCGCAGCTGGTACAACTCCGACAGGCCCAGCCGGTCCGCGCGATTGATCAAGATGGTGTTGCAGAGCGGAATATCGAGTCCGTTTTCAATGATCGTGGTCGAAACCAGAATGTCGGCTTCATGATGCATAAATTTCAGCATCACTTTTTCCAGTTCCCCCTCCGACATCTGCCCGTGACCGACAATAATTCGCGATTTGGGAACCAGCGTCTGCAGCTTCGCCGCAATTTCCCAGATGGTATCTACGCGGTTGTGCACAAAGTAAACCTGCCCGCCGCGCTCCAGTTCCTGCTCAATCGCCGACTGGATCAGCTTTTCGTCCCAGCTGGCCACCACCGTCTGAATCGCCATCCGATCTTTGGGCGGCGTCTCGATCACGCTCATGTCGCGCAGACCCACCGGCGACATGTGCAGCGTACGCGGAATCGGCGTCGCCGACATGGTCAGCACATCCACCTGCTTGCGCATCTGCTTGATGCGTTCCTTGTGCCGCACACCGAAGCGCTGTTCTTCGTCCACGATTAACAACCCGAGATCGGAAAACTTGATGTCCTTGGAAAGAATGCGGTGCGTGCCAATCAAAACATCGATTTTGCCCGCTTCCGCCTTTTGCAGAATTTCCTTCTGCTGCTTCGCCGTGCGGAACCGGCTGATCATCTCGATCGTCACCGGAAACGGCGCAAACCGCTGCTTGAAGGTTTCATAGTGCTGAAAGGCCAGCACCGTAGTCGGCGCCAGCACCGCCACCTGCTTGTTGTCGCTGACGGCCTTAAACGCCGCGCGCATGGCGACTTCCGTCTTGCCATAACCAACATCACCGCATAGCAGGCGATCCATCGGCTGCGACGATTCCATGTCTTTCATCACATCTGTAATCGCCTGCGCCTGATCTTCAGTCTCGGTGAACTCAAACGTGTCTTCAAACTCGCGGTACCACTCGTTCCCCGCCGGAAAGGCGTGCCCCACGGCCGTCTTGCGCGCCGCATACAATTTGAGCAGCTCATCGGCCATGTCTTTCATGGCCTTGCGCACGCGGGCCTTGGTCTTGGTCCATGCCTGCGTTCCCAGATGGCTCAATACCGGCTTCGCGCCTTCCGACGACCGGTACTTCTGCACCAGATCAAGGCGCGTCAGCGGGACATACAACCGCGCGCCTTCGGCAAATTCCAGCAGCATGAATTCCGCGGGCCCGTCGCCGTGATTGATTTCTTTTAATCCCTGATACTGCCCGATCCCGTGCTCCACGTGAACGACATAGTCTCCTACCTGCAAGTCGCGGAAATCGGAAAGAAACGCGGAAACTTTCGACTTCGACCTCTGCGGCCTCGATCCAACGGCCTCAGATTCGTCAAATAAATCCCGCGATCCGAAAATGGCCAAGTTCGCCTCAGGAATCAGAACTCCGTCGGGAATGTAGGCGGTTGCCAACGTCGTAGTAAAAATTTCTCCGGCAAAATAGCTGGTCTCGTCGGCATAACTCTCTCCGCTGCGGGTGCGGCTGCCCAACTTGAAAGGGACGTTGTATTCCGAAAAAACATCCGCCAGCCTTTCCACTTCTCCAATATTCGGCACTGCCAGCAGAACGCGTTTCGCATCTTTCGTGATCTTCTGCACTTCCTCGAGCATCGCCGGAACCTGGCCGTGAAACCGCGGCGACGGTTGCGTAAGAAACGAAATTTCCTGGCCCTCCCGCGTAATGCCGAGGTGTTCCACCTCGGCGCCGGAAATCGTTTTTATTTTTTCCCACCAACCCTCCGGCGGAAGATACAGATCTTCTGGCCGCACCAGGTTCCCCACTCCGCTGCGCTCGTGCGCTTCGCCCACGCGGCCCCAGAACTTGTCGAATTCCTGCGCCAGTTGTTCCGGCTCGTCCAGCAGCACTGCCGCGCGCGGGATCAGGTCGAAAATCGTATTCGTCGCGCCCGCCACGGGCGAATAAAACTCCCACCCGGGAAACACATTCACCCCTCCGGCCCGCACCGCCGCCTCAACAATCTCTTCGCTGCCGGTAATCCGCTTCCCGCTCAGACGCGCATGGATCGCCCCCAACAATTGCTCGTTCACAGGAGTTTCCGTCAGCGGCAGCAGCAAAGCCTCGTCCACAGGATTGGACGACCGTTGCGACGTGGGATCGAACTTACGGATGGATTCGGCCTCATCACCGAAAAATTCGACGCGCAGGGGACGGTCCGATTCCGGCGAGTAAACATCAAGAATGCCGCCGCGCACCGCGTATTGCCCCGGCATTTCAACCACATCGGTCGAGCTGTAGCCGACCGTATTCAGGTGCGCGAGCAGCGATTCCAGATCGAAACTCTCCCCTCGCCGGATCGTCCTTGCCAGCCCCGAATAGTACTCCGGGGCATGCAACCGGATCGCCGTTGCGGCAACCGGGGAAACCACAATCGAAGCCGCGCCGGTCACAATCTTCCACAGCGCCGTCGCCCGCTCTTCCTGCAATTCCGGATGCGGCGACAAATTCTGAAACGGCAGAACATCCCGTGCCGGCAAGGAAATAACCGACTCCGGATCACCCGCCGCAGTCAACTCGCAGAATCCTCTCAAGACGGGAATCAGGTCATCCACCGCTCGATTGTCGTTCACGACGTAAATCAGCGGCCGGTCCGCGGATCGCTGCAATAACACGAGCAGCAGGGCCTTCCCGGTAGGGGTCAATCCAGACAGACGAATCCGCCCCGTGCCCTCTTTCAAGTGGGAGGCCGCACGCGCAAATGCGGGAAGCGTTTCTACGTCCGAGAAGAGTTCACGGACGAAGGGAAGAAGCATGCTGATTTATTTTAGCAGCAGTGCCAGGATTGCATTCATCGGTGCGTAGTGCTGTTTCGCTTTAGCACCGGCAACCAGTTACTCCTTCACGCTCTCCAGCAGTTTCTTTTCCGCATCGCTCGGCGGTTCGGCCCTCCCGCCGAGATACCGGGCCAGGAACACCTCTGACGCGGCATTAAACGCCAGACGGTTTTCCGGACGGGCAAAGCCATGCCCCTCGTCGGGGAAAACGTAATACTCAACGTCTTTATGGTTTTTTCGCATGGCGGCGACAATCTGGTCGCTCTCCGCTTTGTTGACCCGCGGATCATTCGCCCCCTGCCCGATCATTAACGGCGCTTTGATCTGGTCGGCCTTGAACAAAGGCGACTGGCTCTTCAGAAAAGCTTCGTCTTCGCCCATGCGTTTGTGAAAGATGGCGACAAAGGTCGACCAATAAGGCGGAATCGTCTTCAGTAGTGTGTTGAGATTCGATGGGCCGACGATGTCCACGCCGCAGGCGAAAGCGTCAGGAGAAAATGCCAGGCCCGCCAAGGTGGCATACCCGCCATAGCTGCCGCCCATAATGCAAATCTTGTGCGGATCGGCGATGCCTTGTTTCACCACCCAGTCCGCGCCGTCGAGCAGATCGGTGTGCATGGCGCCCGCCCACTGCCGGTCGCCGGCGTTGAGATACTGCTTGCCATATCCCGTGGAAGCACGGAAGTTCGGTTGGAGCACAGCGTAGCCGCGATTGGCCAGCCATTGCGCGTAAGGATCGTATCCCCACAGGTCGCGCCCCCACGGGCCGCCGTGCGGAAAAACCACCATCGAAAGATTTTTCGCGTCCGACCCGGGCGGAAGCGTCAGATAGCCGTAAATCGTCATGCCGTCGCGGGCTTTGTATTCGACTGGGCGGACTTTGGAAAGTTTGTATTTTTCAAGATCTGGACGGTTGCTGAAGAGCACCGTCGCCTGCTTCGTTCCCCGATCGTAAAGGTAGTAGTACATCGGGGAATCGTCGCCTTCGAAGGTGACGATCCATTTGTCGTCGTTCAGGTCGCGGCTGAGGTTGCTGATATCGGCGTCGCGGACCTTGCGCAGGGCGTCGAAGTCGGCCTGAATCGAGTGGTCGAGAATCTGAAAATCGCGCCGCTCGCGCAGAAAAACCACCGCCTGAAGTTTGTTGGTCCGGGGCTGTGTCACCGCGAAAGAAACGTCGAACTGCGGATCTTCGGCGACAACCGTGCGCTTGCCCGAGGCGACATCGACGGAAATAAGCCGCGCCGCGTTGGCATCGAGCGAAGTTGTGATCCACAGCGACTTGCCGTCGGGCGAGAAGCCTTCGATGTTCCCCAGCGTCTCTTCCGGCCCCCACTTGATAAGTTCCCGCCAGGGCGATTTGGCATCGTCCCGAACCCGAATGAGAGTACCGCCATCGGCCGTGGTGACTTGCGCGCCGCGAATCTGAAGGTCGTGATCGGCCTGCCAGCCCAGCACGTCTCCCGGATTTTCCGTGTCCAGCGCCAGCTCGCCAGTTTTGAGATTCGCCCGGTAGACGTCGAAAACTTTGGCGTCGCGCTTGTTGAGCTGCACCAGAATCGCTTCGGGATGACTGGGCTCCAGCGCCACGATATCGGCGCGCACTTTTTCAAACGGAGTCAGGTCTTTGGTCTGTTTGCTGGCGATGTTGGTCTGATAGATACGCCAATTCTCGTCCCCGCCCACATCCTGGCTGTACAGAATGTTCCTGGAATCGTACTGCCACGAAAACATACGGATGCCGCGTTTACGGTCGTTGGTGATCACGCGATCGTCGGCCTGGCCCAAGGTCCGGACCCAAACGTTGAGCACCCCGTGGTCTGGAGCCAGGTAGGCGAGCATGGAGCCATCGGGAGAAATCTCCGGCGAGGTGCGCTCGGGATTGCCGAACAGCACATTGCGCGGAATGAGTGGAGTTTGTCCCAAGGCGCAAGCGGAGAAAAGAAGAACAGCGAGAATGCACGAGGATCTGTGGCGTGACATGGAAACCTCCTGCGGGCGAGAGGATTCTACCTGTGCGGGGTCAGAGAAAACAATGGTAACGGTTCAACTGGAGCGAGCCACCGAGCGCTTGATCCCACATCGAGGACCATACTTTCAGGAACGAAGAATCGGTCGGGTAAGGCATGTGGGCCCTCCGCCGCCGTTTATGCAAAGCTCGCTGCCTGGAAACGCCCGCACATCGAACCCGGCGGCCCTCAATAAGGTATTCGTTCTTTTATTTTCCTCAATCGCCAGCAGCCGATCGCCGCCGA
>DATLKM010000390.1:0-4902 GCA_035538435.1 Binatia bacterium | reverse complement strand
AGAAGCCAATGCGCCAGCCAGCGCAGCCAGGTTACAGGCCAGCGCAGCGCCCAGGCCGGGTAGTGATACTCCACACGCGGCATGGCTTCGCCACGCAGCATTTTTTCAATGTCACCCAGGGTGCGGGCGCCGGCGAAGCTGGTTTCACCCAGATCAATTTGGTAACGGTCTTCGAGCGCGCCGATCAATTCCACGCGCTCCAGTGAACTCAGGCCCAGATCGGATTGGAGATCGGAGTTCGACGATGGAGAAGAAGGCATCTTTCTTCCCGTGATTCGCCCGATCAAATCTCGCACAGGATCTTCCGCGTTGCCCGTCGCTTCGTTCGTTCCCAGAACTTGCCCGGAGGCATAAGCGGCGATCACATTGCGCCGCGGTTTTTGCGTGCTGGTGCGGGGGAAATCCTGCTCCGGCCATGGGACCCACATTCTGATGTGTTGAAAATCGGCGAGGGATTCATTGGCACGCGCAAGCGCCGAGGCGGCGTCGGCGGAATCTTTCATAATCACGACCGCACAAGGTTCGGCGTTGCCGCCGCGCGCAAGTCCAACGACCACGCAGTCTTTTATTTCCGGTTGGCGGCGCAGGGCCGCCTCCAAATCTTCGGGATAGATATTCAGTCCCGCCGGGGTGACGATCACGTCTTTCTTGCGGCCTTTGAAATAAAGATTGCCGGCGCCATCGAGCGCGCCCACGTCGCCGGTGCGATACCAACCCTCGCCATCGGCGACTTCGCGCCGCTCCCCGCGTTCCCAATAACCCGACGCAACTCCCGCGCCGCGAACCAGAATTTCGCCGTCTGCGGCCAGCTTCACATCGCGCCCCGGCAGGACTTTACCGATCGATCCTCTGCCCAGCTTGAAGGGATGATTCACGCTGATCAGCGAAGTCGTCTCGGTCAGCCCATAACCTTGAATGGCGGCATATCCCAGCCGCTGCCAGAAATTTTCGCTTTCGGAATCGAGGGCTGCGCCTCCGGAGATGAAGGCCCAGAATTTCCAGCCGAACTGGCGATGGATGTCGCGAAACCCCCACCAGCGGCGCAGGAAGTGCTGATTTTCTGAAGCGCCGAAGCGCCGCCGAAATTCCCCCAGCCTTCCCTCGATCTCAAAGTCGCGTTCGATTTTCTGTTTCAGGGATTGCAGCACGCGCGGCACGCTCACGAGCACGGAAACGCGCTCGCGGCGAATCACGTCGATAATTTCCCCCGGGCGCATCTCCTGCTGGAAAATTACGATGCCGCCGAGCAGCGGGGGAAGAAACATTCCCAGGAATTGCCCAAAGACGTGGCTGAGCGGAAGCAGATTCAAAAAACGCACCGGATGCACCCAGCGTTCGTACTTCAAATACTTCCGGATTTCTTTTTCCAGTGGCGCCACGTTCGCCAGCACGTTGGCGTGGGTAATGACGACTCCTTTAGGTTCGGCCGTGGTGCCGGAGGTGAAAACGATTTGCAGAGTGTCATCGGACCTGGCGGCGATGGGCCGGGAAAGACCGGCAGGGTGCCGGGCGGCAATGTCTTCGAAGCGCAGGACGGGGCCGGTGACTTCGTGAACATGCTGCTTTGACCGGATCCACAACCGGGCCTGGACCTGCGCGGCCACGCGCGCGGCGAAATCGGCGGAAGCGGCGTCGTCCATGGGAACGACCGTCACACCGCTCATGGCACAAGCGATAAACGCGGCCACCCACTGGGCGCTATTCTCGCCCCAGAGCATGACGCGATCGCCGTTGCCGATGCCGCGCGCAGCCAGTTCGGCGCGAACCCGCTCCGCCATGCCGAGGACCTGGCCGTAAGTGAACCATTCGATGCGATAGCCGCGGCGCTGGCCGTAGGCGCGTTCATGGCGGTGCGCCTGAAAATTCTCGAGGAAGAATTCGCCGAGGGAATCGCTCATTGCGGGAAGGTGCCTGGAGACCAGCCAAGTTTAGCGACCGCTTGATTCGATCACAAATAAATCCGGCCACGGTTCGTAAATCCGCGGCGCAGAAAACAAAACCGCGGCCCGAAGGCCGCGGATCGAAAAAAATGGCCCGGCCTTAGCGGCGGCCCTTCTTTGCCTTTTTCTTGGCCGGTTTTTTGGCTGCCTTTTTAGCTGCCTTTTTAGCTGCTTTCTTGGCGGGCTTCCTGGCAGGCGCTTTTTTCTTAGCAGCAGGCTTTTTCTTGGCCGCGGCTTTCTTTTTAGCCGGAGGTTTCCGAGTGCCTCCGCCGGAGGGAGCTGCGGGTGCAGGAGGCGCAGGCTCAGGTTCGGTATCGTTCATCTCCGAATCGTCCATGCTCGGCTCTTCCTCTTCTTCCTCTTCTTCCTCAAAATCCTCTTCCAGCGATTCGCCGTAAGCGCCGGTGTCGCCGAAATCTTCGTCTTCGTCACGTCCGTAGAGAGTGGGATCGTAAAACGTCATTGCTCCTCCTGGATCTTCCATTTTAGGCCGCCTCGCGCCGTCAAGGCGAAAGGACCGGGCAACGGGAAATTAAAAAGACAACCGGAAACTCTGTGCTGGAACGGCGGGCGATTATAGCACGAGGATTAGTGCAGGTTGCAAGAACTGTCATCACCAGCAAGCGTTCAGAATTACCCGCCGAAGACACAGCGGTAGAGGAGGAATCTACCGCGGCCAAAGGCTTCGCCAGCCTGGCGTTTTCCCATCCAGGCAAGGATGGCCGGCCCCGCTCCCGCTACCTTTGGTTGGCGGGGTAAACCAGCCATTTCAATAACATATTGACCAGAGAAAGGACGATTGCACCCACAAAGGCGGCGAAGAATCCGCGAACCTCGAAGCCCGGAACAAAGACGGAGGCGAACTTCAGCATGAGCGCGTTGATGATGAACCAGAATAAACCGAGCGTAAGCACCGTGAGGGGGAAGGTCACTACCTTCAGCAACAAGCCCAGCGTTGCATTTACCAGCCCAATGACCACGGCGGCAATCAGGGCGGCGAAAGGGCCGCGCAGGTAGATTCCCGGGACGACCTGGGCGACGATCCAGACCGCCAGGGCGCTCAAAATCCAATTGAGGAGTACTCGCATTTCGCAGGGCCAGTCAAAGGAACTATATCAAGAACCGGCGATTCAGGGTTGCCCGGGCTAGCGGAATAGGGTTGAAGTAAGATCGGGGCCGGGGACATACCCGCGTGCACGCTCCAAAAATGCCGGCCGGGATAATAGGCGATCAGCTCGCGGTTCCGCTCAGTCCCCATATCGCGCGCCCAGATGATTTTCTGCGAGTCGATCGCAGCGCCGTTGTAGACCCAATCGCGGTCGAGATCGAAATCAGCCGAATAGCTCACCAGAACCACATGCTGGCCGGGAAGCGATTGCAGTTCCTTCGCGATGGCGGCGCGTTGCATATCGCCATGCTGCCATTCGCGCTCGGCATGAACGTGCCCCACGGCCAAGCCGACGCGCAGTACGACAGTTACCACATAAATGAGGCACACGCCCCGCACAAAGGCCAGCCCCACAGGCGCGCCACGCCAGCGGAAGAAACGAAGATGCCGCATGCATTGCAAGAGAATCAGAAAAAGCAGCGCGGTCGCAGGGGCGGCGTAGTGCGGCATGAACCAGACTTCCACGCTGAGCCCGGCGATGAAAATCATTGCGATCAGCCAGGGCACCCGCATGCGGCGGTCGCGAACGGCGCAGGGCAGAGCGATCAGCACGAAGGGCAGCGGAGGGATCAGATAGACCTGATAGAAGTAATAAATCTTGCCCCGGGCGCGATGAAAAAATCCACTTAAAGTTTGGTTTTCAGTGGCCTCGCGCAACTCGCGCTCGTATTGCGCCTGCATTTTGGCGTGATGGTAGGTTTTCTGCGGCCAGGGCGGCTGCCAGATGAAATACCGGCCCATGGCGTACATGTCGCGATTGATGTTGTAGGTCAGGCGGAAAGGGCTGCCGGTCACGCGGTAATAGTAATAACCGGTCCAGATGGAAACTGGAACCAGCGCGAGAACGAGCGGCAGTACAAACTTGGAGAACGATAGAGAAAGCGGTGGATGTTTCTTGCCGAACATCCAGACCAGCAGGGCAACCGCGATTCCCACGCTCAACAGCAGGCCTTCATACGGCCGCGTGTTGGCGAGCAGAAACAGGCCAATCGCCATGATGGCGGCGTCGCGGGGATGCAGGTGGCGTTTCACTCTGGGCAGCGCGCCCAGTGCCAGCGCTCCTCCAAGGGCCGGCAAGCATGCCGACCAATAGCCGTTGGTCCAATAGCTGAGCAGGCCAAGGCGGGGAATGGTCAGCACCCCACCCAGCAAGGCCCAGCGCGGCGGCAGCCAGCCATAAAGCATCCAGCAAATGGCGGCGCACATGAGCACGGCGCAAAGCAGTTGGCCGATCCAGGCGCAGCCGAGTATTTCTCCCACCGCCAATACCAGCCCTTCCCCCGGCGGGTACATCGACATGTGCGTCGGGTACCAGATTTCGTGGAAGGTCTCGAAGTGAATCCACATGGGGTGTGGCGGGTTGGTCAGCCGCCCGTGGGCAAACGTGTCTCCTGCGAGAAGGTAGCTGTATTCGTCGTGATAGTTGGGCAGAGGAATGCCGGAAACTGGAATGACCGCAGCGCGGATGACCAGCAGCGCAAGACCGACAGAGACAACGTAGAGCGTGCGTTTCGAGGCCACGCGTTTTCCGAATTGCTCGATCTTGTCGAGGCCCAGGGCAGGCCAGAGCTGCGGAAACTGGATCTGCACGTAAACGATGACGGCGAGAATTGCAGCGGGCTTGACGAACTTCAGCGCGGATGAAACGGCTAATGCAATAAAAAACGCCGACTGTGCGGGCAGCGGGGTAGGCGGCGCAATCGTCATTGTCGCTTTCCAGCATATCGTGTTCGTGCGCTCATGCAAGCCGCGTAGAATTTACAAATGGTTCGGTTCACAAGAATCTGAGCAAGA
>DATLKM010000389.1:0-13989 GCA_035538435.1 Binatia bacterium | reverse complement strand
GGCGGTTCCGGAGAATGAAACGTTGGAATCGGTTGTCCCACCCTTAAAAAACGCCCACGGATCACTGACGAATCCCGTCCCTCCGAACACAAGGTTGGTGATGCTCCCGGCGCCTGCAAAATCGAACTCGCCGCCGTTGATGTTGAGATTGAATTCCTGCGCTCCGAAGACATAGCCTCCCGTTATCTGACTGTTGGAAATAGTCTCCGTGGCCGCAACCATGCCCACGCCATTCAGGTCGGCCCCGTCGAGGTCCACGAGAAGCGCGCTGCCGTAACCGTTGGTCGTATTATTAGGATCGCTGATGCTCACCGCCGCCATATAAATTCCCAGCGTCCTGATGTCCCCCAGCGGCGAGCTGAACGTCAGGCTTCCGTAGCCGTTAATCGTGTTGGAAAGGGAATAGGTGCCGGAAATGGCGGTGCTGGCCTGTACTCCGTTTTGCACTTCGTTGTCATCGGCGAAACCGCTGAAGGTTCCAGCTCCGGGGTTGGTTGTAAACATTCCAACCGCAGCAAAAATGTTCCCCTGCCAGGTGCTCTGTAATTGAAAAATGGAAGTGCCCAGCGAACTATTCGTAAACGTTATCTGCCCTCCGCCTGGCGTTCCCTGCCCGAAAGCCGAGCCCACCATCGAATCGCCTATAATCCCCGGCACATCGTCGACATCGACCACGCGAAGGGCCTCCGGCCCAACCATGTAATAATTCAGCGTACCGGCAATGCCGGTGCCAAGAATCGTGCCGCGGCCAAATTCATCGGGCGCGGAAATCGTTCCGGAAAAATTGGCGCCCAGAGTAGGCGTCGAGGCAGCGCCGAAATCATCCACATCATACGTTCCCTGTAGCGTGCCCCCGTTCTGAAAGAAGGTCGCGGCGCTGACCGTGAACACGCCTCCGTAGACCACAGACATGTATTGCCCCGCGTCCACTCCGGCAAGCGTAAATGCGTACCCTCCAGCCAGTGGGACGTTCAGGGTTTGCAGATCGAGACTGCCGCTCGAAGTCGCCGTCCCATCGAACTGAACAATGAGAGCGTGCTTCGCATTCACGAACTGAACGTCGAAAGTTTCCGTGCCGCCCGCTCCAAGATTCGCATTGTCGGTGACCAGCGTGAGGGTTCCCAGGCCGGTCGACGGGTCAACGCTCAAAGAGCCACTGGTAATGGCATCTCCGCTCGGCTGCGGCGAGGTCAGACCGAAACCGTCGTTGTAATCCTGCTCGCCGGCGACCACGTTACCGTTCGAGTCGAGAGCGATTGAACCGGCAAGCGCGTAGAAATTCGGCCCGGCATTGATGGCCTCAGAACCGCTCAAGTAAAACGAATAAAGCGTATCGCCGGTGAGCGAAATCGTGTTGCTCAGCGTGAAATCCGCGGTTCCGCTCACTCCGCTCGCGGTCGCGGTCACCACATAGCTGCCGAAGGTTCCGTTGGCGGTGAAGGCGGGCGACAATGCATTGCCGCTGCCATCGGTGACGGCTGTGGCCGTGGCTTGGCCCCCAAACGTGCCGCCGGCGCCGGAAGATGGCGCGGTGAATGTAACCGTAACCCCGCTCTGCGGCGTCGTGCCCTGGAGCACGGTAGCCTGCAGCTTGGCCCCGAACGCAGTGTTGATGGCCGTGCTCTGCGGGGTTCCGGCAGTGGCTGTAATCGCCGCCTGGGGGTTGTTGGTCAAGCTAAAAGTCGCAGTGCCGCTCGCGCCCGAAGCCGTGGCTGTGACCGTGTACGAACCGGCTGTGCCATTTGCCGTGATTGCCGCCATGGCGTTGCCGTTCTGATCGGTCGTAGCGGTCGCGGTATTCGTGCCGCCAAACGTGCCGGTCGCGCCGGACGTCGCCGTCGTGGCGGTAAACGTAACCGTCACCCCACTGTTCGGCGTACCACCGGTACTCACGGTAGCTTGCAGAGCACTGGTGAACGGGGCGTTCACCGTCGCGCTCTGCGGAGTTCCTCCCGTGGCCGTGATGGTTTCGCCGGGCGGAGGCGTGGTGCCGCCGCCTGAACTTGATCCGCCGCAAGCGGAAAGAAGAGCCAGCATGGCAAACAGCATGACGGCAGCGCTGAGACGTTCAAGGCTCTTCACTGCGCGCCTCCGTTCCGCCGGGCCGCGCCTTCGCGCGCCTGCGGCGGAATGTCAATGCCGTGCTCATTGCGGACGGCGAAAACCTGCCCGCCGGCTTTGACCGTTCGCGCCAGGAAAACCTGTTGCTGGTTCAGGGTCTTCATCACTCCGGTGATTTCAATTTGTTGGCCAGCCGAAAGTGCCAGCGCGCCTTTTCCCGCGAGAGCATACCGGCCCAGGCTCACGTCGAGCAGGCCGGAAGCCGTAGTCAGCAGCAGGTGAGAACCGCTCAGCATTCCCGCCGCCGGTCGAGCCAGCACGCTGGAAACCGTCCCGCTGATCGTCGTCTCGTTGGCGGCGTCGTAGCTGAACGGATGCGGTGCAGATTGCGCAATTCCCGCCGGTACCCCACAGATCAATCCGATCGTCAGCGCCACGGCGGCCAGGGAAAATTTACTTCTCATGCCAACTCCTCAAATTGCATCAGCGACAAGACCCCTCGTTTTCGCTTTCGGACTCGCCTGAAGCGGATCCTTATCCCAAACCACATTTACGGCCTCAATATTCCAAGTTTCCGCTCACTTCTGGAAAAAATATCCCAGCGTCAGCTGGTTGCCATCGGTTTCGATCATGATCGAATCGCCGGTGGTATCGATCAGGTAATAATCGAACGCGTCGGTTGTGCAGCCGGCTTCGTGACCCTGGAAAATAAAGCAGGTGGTAACGTCCATACCGTCGATCGTTCCCGTGAAGACTCCGCTCGCGCCAGTCACGAACGTCCCGGAAAGAGACTCGTTCGGAATTTCCGCAGTAGTAAAGCCATTTGCGCGATTTACCAGCCAATTCAGGTCGTACGAGCCCGAGAAAGTCAAACCCGTGCCCGTGGCCGTCACCGGGCCAACATCGTCAAATTCGCCCAGGTGGTTGACGTCCACCCCCGTGGCGCTCATGGCATAGGCGCCGTTGAACGAGCTGCTGCTGAACGTTCCCGTGCCCTGCTGGAACCCGGTTCCGCCAAGCAGGTCGTTCGTGTCCATGCCCGCGGCAGTCAGGTTGCCGTTGCCGTCGATATAAAACTGCAGATTAAATGTCGCGGTTCCGTCGCTCACGCCGGTCAGCGTCACCCGCCCGGTGCCGCCGTCTAATCCAGTACCCGGGCCATCGATCGTGTACGTTCCCGCAGTAATCGCCGAAGGCCCGTTATGCAGGCTGAGATCGTTGTAGCTGATGAATCCAGTCACGTTGCCGCTTGAGCCCAGCGTGAACAGTCCCACGGCCTGCTCTGTTCCTGTCGCGTCAGAACCGTTTAATCCGACAACATAGCTCTTGCCCGAAACAAAGGTTGAATCGAAATTCCCGGTATTGCCCGCCTGCCACAGCGCGCTTCCGCCCAGCTCGCCCAGATAACTGTCAGCCGTCTCCACCAGTCGAATCTGATTGCCATCGACGGTATAGCCCGCAAGAATGATTTCCGGAAAATCCGTCGAGTCGGCGGCATCAAGTGTGAACTCGAGTCGCCCGAATCCATCCAGCCCGGAAACCGAGCCGTTGCTGAACGTCTGCAAGGAGAACGGGGTCATGTCGTCGTTCGCGTCAAAAATGCTGCCCGAAGCGTTCAGCAGTTCCTGCCCATTCCAACTGACTACTCCACCCATGGCGAGCGGATCGCCAAAAGTATCGAGCCCGTGCAGGCCGAACGCGTAACCACCGGTAGAGAACGAAGTCACCGTCTGAAAATCAAGCGTCCCACTGCCACTGGCGGAAGCGTCGAACTCGGTCAGGAACGCCTTCTGCGAATTCTGCGGGAAGAACGACGCGTCCAGGGTGAGGATTCCCCCCACGCCAATATTGGGGTCGGTGCCGCTGCAATCGGCCCCGTTACACGTGACCAGAGTGAAAACAAAATTGCCGTCGGCATTGGCGCTGATGCTGCTGGCCGCTCCGTTAATCTGATCGTGATCCGCGTAAAAGTAGTTTGTGAAATCCAGTTCGCCGCCGGTGATCGTCCCAGCCGAAGCGCCGCTGCCGATGGAGAACGCGCCAGCCATCGAATATGGATAAACCACCCCGCTGCCAGTATTGTCCGTGCCTGAGACCGAAAAAACATAATTCCCGGCCGCCAATGCAGTCGCCGCCGAAGCATTGGTAAGACTGAACGCCGTCGCGTTCGTCAGGCCCGCGCCCGCCAGCGATACCGAATAGCTTCCTGCCGTTCCGTTCGCGGTGAACGCGGTTGCATTGGCCTGCCCCAGCGCGTTGGTCACCGCAGTTGTCGTCGCCGAACTGGTGTCGGAAAACTTGCCGCTCGCTCCCGATGATGGAGCCGTAAACGTTACCGTCACGCCCGGCAATGGAACCGGCGTCGGCAGGCACGCACCCGCAGTTCCTGTAACCGTCGCCTGTAGATCGGTGGCGAAGGCCTGATTGACCGTGGCTGTCTGCGTTGTTCCTGCCGTCGCGCTGAGCGCCGGCTGAACGTTATTCATGCTGAAGGTCGCGCTGGCCGCCCCACTGGATGTCGCGGAAATGGTGTAACAGCCGCTGGTGCCGTTGGCGGAGAAAACAGTCGAGGTCGCCAACCCGTTGACGTCGGTGGTCGCGCTGTTTGTCGTCGACCCTCCAGCGAATGTGCCGGAAGCCCCGTTGACCGGGTTCGCCGTGAATGTAATCTGTGCGCCGCTGATGGGGTTCCCGAACTGATCGTTCAGCGAGGCCTGCAACGTCTTGGCAAAAGCCGCGCCGGTAACCGCATACTGCGGCGACCCGCTGGTGGCCGTAACGGCTCCGCCAGGGCCCACATTGTTGGTCAGAGTGAAATTGGCAGGGGAAGTCACCCCGCTCACTGCCGCCGTTACGGTGTACGATCCCACGGCGGTGCCGGCAGTCACGGCGGGCGAGACGGCAATTCCGTTTGTCCCTGTCGTTACCGTGGCCGTGTTGCCTGACGCTCCGAAGCTGGCGCTGGCGCCGACATTCGGCGCAGTAAATGTTACCGTCGCGCCGCTCACCGGATTGGAAAAGCTATCCAGCACCGTGGCTTGCAGTGTATTCGTGAACGCCGCGCCGACCAGCGCCTGCTGACCCGAACCCGAAGTTGCCGTTATGCTCACGGCCGGGCCCGCATTGTTGGTGAGAACGAATATGGCTGGAGTGGAAATCCCAGAAGCCGTTGCCGTCACGTTATAAGGCCCGCCTGCGATGTCGTTCGCCACGAAAGTCGTGGCCATCGCAACTCCACCCTGGTTGGTGCTCGTGACATAGGTTGTCGACCCGCCCACAAACGTGCCGCTGGCGCCCGACGAAGGCGCCGTAAACGTAACTGCAACATTTCCAGCCGGATTGCCGTTGTTCGTTACCGTAGCTAACAGCAAATTAAAAGATTGCCCCACCTGCACGTTCTGGGGCGTCGACTGGCGCGCGGCCGTAATCACTTCACCCCCAAGAGGAGTCGTCCCGCCCCCGCCGGAACTCGATCCGCCACACGCGCTGAGAATAGCCGGCAGCACAAGAGCCATGGCAAGTTGCACGCTCCGGCGCGCAAGCGTCACATTCATTGCCCGCTCCCCTTCGCCGACGCTGGCCCATTCCCGCCAGTTCGCCGCGAGCGCTGGAGATCCACCGGCCTTTCAGGCACCAGAAGACCGTGGGGACTGCGCAGCACGGTGGTCCGTCCACCGATGGTCAACCGCCGCACCAGAAAGTATGCTTTGCCGTGGACAGTGAACATCGAGCCCACTGCATGTACCGGCGCTCCAGCCACCAGCGCCGCTTTTGTCTGGTCGCTGAGGTAAGGCCCGAGGTGGGCGTCAATTGCTCCCTGATCGCCGGCAAGTAGTACATGGACGCCTGCCGGAGAGCCCGGCGTGCCCGGAAGCATCTTCTCGACAGTCCCGTCTAAAGTGAGTTCATGCGCGGCATCGTAGGCGGCGGCAAACCGCTCGTGCGTCGCCCCGTCTTGCCCCACGGACAACGAACCGGCCAGCAGCAGCCAGCCGCACGCCAGCCACGCCGGGCCGATTCGCTTCTTGAAATTTCCAGACCTCGACAAATGCCCCATGGCAAACATCTCCCGCCGCCGCACAGACTTCTGCCAGCCGCAGCCTTGAATTCACAATATCTTTCTCAATGACACACGCCGTGGCTGGGTAGGCACGGCTCGGGGAAGGTGCAACAAACTTACCACTAACACCGTCCTGCCTGCCAGTGATTTTCGGGGTGATAGCAGCGGGAGGTAACTGGAGTCGACGCACAATTTCAGCCGCTCTTTGGCCGCTTGCGGAATACCACTTTCACTTCCTCACGCCAACGCTCGTCAATGCCCACAAATTCCCAATCTATCTCCGCGGAAATGTAGCGCAGCAAGGTATCGGTCGCGGGATGGACGTGCAAGGCGGGTGCGACCATCAAAAGCAGGGGCTTCTCACCCGAGAGTTCGCGGCCCTCGAAGTATCCGAAGCTTTGGAATTCTCCGCGCGCGTGGTGCCACTCGACCCGCGACCAGTAATCCAGCCCCTGCAACGGCAGGTGGATGTCTTCGTCCGCCTTCAGTTCCACCACCGCCAGCCGTCCCGCTTTTGTGAGCGCGAGTACGTCGATCATGGCCCGGTCGGCGGCGGAGAAGGCCGGCAACTGCGAATACCTCAGAATCGACTCAAGCCTTTCGTCGATCACCCCGACGTCAGAAACCACCAGCGACTCCAGCCATCTTTCCGGATGCATCCGCCACAGCGGATGCTGCCGCGGGCCATAGGGATGGCGGTTCTCGCGCAGCGCATTGGTCAGTTGGAGCAGCGCCGCCTGGTTTCCTGCCCCCAGAATTCTCTCTTCCGCGCCCACGCCGAAAACTATCTCTTCTCGCGCCAGGAACGATCCCGGAACCACGCCCAGCCGCGCGCGGGCAAACTCCAGCCCGCGCCAGCGGAAGGCCAACTCTGCCGGAGAAAGCACGGCGGCTTCGCAGCCGGGCAGCAGCTCGTGGATTTTCGCGATGCAGCCGGCCAAGCGCTCCCGCGCGGCCGCTTCATTCGGCGCATGGACCAGCCGGGTGGCAATGTTGCCGCGGTCCGAGCAGTCGATTTCCCGCAGCGAGCCGTCGCGCTCGTTGAGCTCGAACAAGCGCCATTTTGCCGCCTCGCGATTCAGGTTCGCCATGCGCTCCCGGACAAGATCCGAACTTCCCGCCGGAACAAAGATGTTCAGGCCCTCCACCAGAACATTGCCTGCCTGCGACTGCCGGCAGACCTCGAGCCACAGAATTCCGAAGGTCAGGCTGGCATCGATGGAAGCCTGCGTCTCTTGCGCGTTCACTCCGAGCACGGCAAACGCCGATCGCCCGCGGCGAATTACGCCGCGCGCGTAGACCGGGCCGAAGGATTTTTCCAGATCGACGCCGCTGCCTAGCCGCATCACCTTGAATTCTTCAAAGTGGCGATCCAGCGCACGGCGAAGTTTTTGTTCATAAGCCGTTCGCGCGAGGCGGCGCGCGGTGGGCGAGCGCCGGTCACGCTCACGGCAGATTTCCAGCTTTGACGGCCTTGCCTGGCCCAGCTTCTGTACGGCAAGACGGAGCGTGCCGTTTTTGATTTCCGCATCGAGCACGCGGCGCACGCTGTTGCGCTCGTTCGACCAGAAATGCAACAGGCAGCGGTTGTGCTCGCCGGAAATCGAGTAGCGTGATCGCGCCAGATCGAACGCGACCGCGCCGTTTTCCAGCACCACCGCTCCCGAGGCCGCGTTCAGAAAATCCTGCACGGTGCGGGTCAGGGCTTCGGGTGTCATGTCCTAAATTGCTCATAAGAACCTAGCCCTTGACTGTGACGGATGAACATCGGGGCTGTGAAAAACCGGGCTGTCCCGGTTGGCGGGAGCCGATCTCTGCCAGCTATCCCCAGCCGCATGCGGAGCCGGCAGCCGGCAAGGTCCTCGATTTCTTCCGGTTGAGTACCGGCCAAATCCCGGAAGTAACCAGCTCAGGAACCCGGACTTCGGATCAGCCGTGGGATAATGAATCAGGAGCAGTCTGCCCCGGAGTCTTGACGCCATCCGCGGGCATCCAAATAACGTGAACCAGACGACATCAGAATCCAAAGATAAGAGCCGCTTTTTCTTCGAACACTACGGCGTAACCGAAAACGATCTCGAACGCTATCTCGGCGCCGCCCTTTCCGCCGGGGGCGACTACGCCGACCTTTATTTTGAGTATCTTTCCTCGACCTCTCTGATGGTCGACGAGTCCATGGTCAAGTCGGCTTCCCAGGGCATCTCCGCCGGATGCGGAGTGAGGGTTGTCTCCGGCGAGCGCACTGGATATGCCTACACCGATGATCTGTCTCCGGCGCGAATTCTTCACGCCGCCCGAACCGCGGCGTTGATCGCCAGCGCTCCGGCGAAAACTCCCGTCGCGGGATTTCAGAAAACATCAGCCCGCAGCCTCTATCCGGTAACTCTTCCGTCGGTCGACGCCGAGATCACCGCCAAAGTTGAGCTCGTCATGCGCGCCGATAAAGCGGCCCGCGCCTACGATCCGCGCATTCAGGAAGTCCGCGCCAGCTACTCCGACGAACTGCGCAATATTCTGGTGGTCGCGTCCGATGGAACGTTTGCCGAAGATTCCCAGCCGCTGGCGCGCTTGAACGTTTCCTGCATCGCAAAAACCGAAGGCAACTCCGCGCGTGGCAGTTCCGGCGGCGGCGGACGGGTCGCTCTCGACTTCTTCTTCGGCGAAAAAACTCCTGAATTCTTTGCCCGGGAAGCGGCGCGGCAGGCGCTGTTGCAGCTCGATGCGCGCGAGGCTCCCGCGGGAGAAATGGAAGTCGTTCTCGGCCCCGGCTGGCCGGGCGTTCTGCTGCACGAAGCCGTCGGCCACGGGCTTGAAGCCGATTTCAATCGCAAAAAGACTTCCGCGTTCGCCGGCCTCATCGGCAAGCGTGTCGCCAGCGAAGGCTGCACGGTAGTCGACAACGGCACCATGCCCTGGCGTCGCGGCTCCCTCAATGTCGACGACGAAGGCAATTCCACGCAAGAGACCGTGCTGATCGAAAAGGGAATCCTGAAGGGTTATCTGAGCGACAAGCTTTCCGCCCGTCTCATGGGCATGGCCAACACCGGTAACGGACGCCGCGAGAGCTACGAACACATCCCTATGCCGCGCATGACGAACACGTACATGCTGGCCGGCCAGGATAATCCGGAAGATATTATTCGCTCGGTGAAACACGGCATTTACGCCGTAAATTTCGGCGGTGGCCAGGTCGACATCACCAACGGCAAATTCGTCTTTGGCGCCAGCGAAGCCTACATGATCGAAAACGGCCAGATCACCGCGCCGATCAAAGGCGCAACCCTCATCGGCAACGGCCCGGATGTTCTGACCCGGGTTTCGATGGTGGGCAATGACTTAAAGCTCGACGAAGGCGTCGGCACCTGCGGCAAGGATGGTCAAGCTGTGCCGGTAGGCGTAGGCATTCCAACCATCAAGATCGATCGGCTGACGGTCGGCGGGACCGCAAAGAAAGATCCCGGCGGCTTCATGCAGTAAGATTTATGTAGGGACAGCCGCCCTCGGCTGTCAGGCCGGACAAAACCCGCCGCCTTGGGGTACAAGTCTGCGCAGATTCTAAAAGCCTGTCATCCTGAGCGAGGATTGATCTCTGCGCGCCAAGCGCAGAGATCAACCGCAGTCGAAGGACCCCTTTTCACCATCGCAGCACCCCAGGCCCATCATGGAGTTTGCCCAGCAGCACCATTCTTCGAGGCGAGAAGGAAACAGCAGGAACATCTCCTCGTGTGGTTAAGTTATAAAACACGCGCCACCACCCCCTGCTCCCTTAGCATTTCCACCGCCTTCTTATCGAACGAAACAAACGTCTCTCCGCCCAGCCATCTTCCCTCGTAAGCAATCACGCCATCCGTAAAATCTCCACCCGCTTCTAGCATCGTCAGGCCCGCCGCAACCGTCGGGCGATCTACAGCTACGTTGCCTGCCCCCACGAGATTGCGAAGCGCTGCGGCAATTTGTGTGGTCGAAAATCCGTAAGCGCTGCGGAGTACCCACACCAGTTCACAGAGGCTCGACACGGAGACCGCAAGGAGATCGGCGTTGCGCAAGAGTTTGGCTGCGGCCTCGGCCTGCCTCTCATCGTCGCGCACTACAGCGCGTACCAACATATTGGTATCAACGGTCACTTTCATTTTCTGCCCACGCCCACTTTTCCCGCCCAGCCAGCCGCCGCCGCTTCATTGATCTCTTCGATAGTCGCGACCTTCTTCGTTTTTCCCGCAAGGAACCCAATAAAGTCGTCAATCGTTCCTTTCGGCTTGGCTGCCCGAATCACCCCTCGCCCATCCGGCAAAAGCTCCAACTCGATTTTTTCCCCGGGTTTGACGCCAAGGTGCTGCATCACTTTTTTTCGGAAGGTTACCTGTCCCCGGGACGTTACCGTGAGCGTAGCCATGAAACCACCTCTTCTCCATTATAAGGCGAAAATGCATTACTCGGCTGAAGCAAAAACTGCCCCGATTGTGGCGCTGGAATTTTCAGATCAGGTGAGAAAAAGCGGGCCCGCCCTACGCCCCCTGCCCCTTGGCGAACTTCACTTCCACCAGCTTCCTGTCCTCTTCCGCGACTTTGAAGAAATCGCGCGGTTTCAGGCTCATGAAGCTGGCCACAAAGACTTCGGGGACCTGTCCGATGCGGGTGTTGTAGGTGTTGATGTCGTCGTTGAAGAACTCGCGGCGGTCGGCAATGCGCTCTTCCAGTTCGCTGATGCGGTTCTGCAACTTCAGAAAATTGTCGTTGGCCTTCAACTGCGGATAACTTTCGGCCACCGCAAACAGCCCCCGCAACGCGCCGGTCATCATGGCGTCGGCTTCGGCTTTTTGGGCCACGCTGGCCGCGCTCATGCTGGCGGCCCGGGCCTGGGTCACGGCCTGTAGCGTCTGCTGCTCATGCTGCATGTATCCCTTGACGGTTTCCACCAGGTTGGGAATTTCGTCATGCCGCTGCTTCAGCAGCACGTCAATGTTCGCCCAGGCGCGGTCATTGTCATTGCGCAGGCGGACCAGTTCGTTATACAGAATGACGCCGTAAGTCATTACTCCGGCGACAAATATGAAAAATGCCGCGGCTTCAACCACGTTGGCGCTCATGCAGGCCTCGCTTTGCGGGGGATGATCCTGTAAACCAGACTCCAGTGAATCAGCAAGGCAGAGGCACGCGCAAGTCCTGACCGGGCTGGAACGAAAGTCATCAAGACGGCTCGCTATCACTGTTCCTGCCCGCCACGCGCTGTCGCCCAGCCGTTAACTCCGATCAAAACATAAACTTCCACAGAGGTTGAGCCTTCCCCTCCAACTCCTTAGAATAGATCTGTGCCCGACGTGAAGTCATCGCTAGTAGAAAGCGCCACGCAAACACAACCTGTCGCTGTCTTCCGCCCCAGCCCGCACGCCATCGCCGGCAGGAATTACGGCTGGCCCAGCCGCCTGCGCTCCTACTTCATTTTCGATCCCCTGATCTGGCTCTACACATTTGTGCTCGGCATCATCGCCCTGCCCGGCGGGCTCTTCGACCGCTCCGGACGCCGCCTGCACTGGTTTTCCCGCACCTGGTCGTGGCTGATCATGAAGACGATTCTCTCCCCCGTCAAAGTCACCGGCCTCGATAAAATCGATACCTCCCAACCCCTCGTCTACGCCGTCAATCACGCCTCCGCCATGGACATTCCCGTCCTCTACGTCAACCTGCCGTTTCAATTCCGCATCGTCTTCAAGAAAGAACTGCTCGTTTATCCCGTGGTGGGATGGCAGCTCAAACGCTCCGGCCAGGTCTGCATCGATCAGCAGAAACCCACCAACTCCATCGCCGCCATCCGCTCCGCCGTAAAAAGCCTGAAGGCAGGGATGCCGCTCGTCATTTTCCCCGAAGGCGGCCGCACTCCCGATGGCGAAATCAAACCCTTCCTCCCGGGAGCCTTCTTCCTCGCCCTCAAAGCCCAGGTCGATATCGTCCCCGTCGCCCTGGTCGGCACCTACGAACTCTTGCCCATGGACACCTACCACATCAAATGCCGCCCGCTTGAAATGCGCGTCGGCGATCCCATCTCCACCACCGGGCTCACCATGCGCGATCTCGAATCCCTCTCCGCCAAAGTCCAAAAAGCCGTCGAAGATTTGTACTACCGCCCGTAAATGCGGCGCCGGGATTGGCTGGCCGCGTTGCAAGGAACCGCAAAGCCGAAAAGGCCGCGTCATTTTCACGACGTGGCCTTTTTTTAGCCTGAAAGAGCGCTGCCGCCCAACCTGGAAGCAAGGTTGCGTAGCACCGCGTATCGGGAATCTATTATTTTGGCTGCCCTTCAAGGGACGCTGGTTGCAGGTGCGGCTCGGTGGTTGATACCACGCCCTTATCGGCAACCTTATTTTCATCCAAAGGCTTCAATTTGTCGGATTGCAGTTCGTACGTACCCTGCTCCCTCGGCACCAGCACCAGCCGTCCGTGCCCTTTGGCAAATCCGGCCGCAATCTCGACACGGATGTAATACTCCTCTCCCGCCTTCAGCTCCAGATCGACGCCAGACTGCTTGTCGTTCGAGGTAAAAGAATGTTTCCCGGGATTGAGCGTGGCGGCGAAATAACGGCCATTCTCCATGCGCGCCAGCTCCGCTCCATCGCAAAATACGGACGGCGCTAACGCGGAACCTACAAACTGTTTGTAGCGGTAGAAATGCACCATCGCCTTCGACGGCTCGGTCGAGGCGCCGGCCCCAGGTGCGCCGCTCTCTTGCGCGATCGCGGCCATACTGCTGAAAGCAAGCGCCAGAAACAGCAGCTTAAAGCTTCGGGACATGCGGTCTCCTCCCAAATCAAAAGTTCTTGCGCCCGTTGGTTTGGGCCCTCAAGTCTGCCCTGAAGGTACGTCGAGAGCATGCGGCCCTCAAGTTACCGAGGTTCGAGCATTTCGAGGAATCGAAACAAATTGACCGGATGTGCCCTGCTAGAGAAATCAGGGGTGCAATAGTTTGAAAGGGCGCTCTTCAGGCGCGCAAGTTTGAAAGGGCACGCCTTCAGGCGTGCAATGGTTTGAAAGGGCACGCCTTCAGGCGTGCCGCTTAGATTGCGTTTTGTGGAACACCGCCAGCCATACAGCCATTCACAACCCAAGCCGCCACCGACCGCAGGTACATCGAATTCGCTGCCCCTTCACAACCTCCGTCACCTGCTTTGTGAGACCCCACAGCCGCGCTCGTTCTGACCTTCGCAACGAAAGAAAGAGGCAACCCATAAATATGGTAATATGGGACAAATGAAAACGACGCTCGAAATCCCCGACTTTCTATTCCGGCGAGCGAAGTCGGTGGCCGCCGAACGGGGCATCCCACTGCGCCAGTTTGTGACCGAAGCAGTCCAGGACAAGCTGAAAGTCACCTCCCACGAGAGGCCGTGGATGAAGCACCTGGGAAAGCTCAAACATCTCCATAAGGAAAGAAAGCAAGTCGAAAAGCGCGTAGAGAAGGCTTTCGGGCGCATCGACCGCGAAGTTTGGCGCTGATTTTACTGATCGATCCTCTATAAGCGATCTTCCCTCAGCGCCCCGCCGAAAATGATTCTCGACACCAATGCTTTATCGGCCGCCGCCGACGCCGATCCCGGCGTGACTGCGATCCTCGCTCGCGCGGATCAGATGGCGCTTCCGGTCGTTGTCCTCGGGGAGTATCGCTACGGCATCGCCCAGTCGCGCCATCGCGCAAGCTACGAAAGTTGGCTCGCCGACCTGCTGCGCGACTGCATCGTCCTGGACATCACTGAGCCGACCACGCACTATTACGCCGAGATTGTTCTCGAACTGAAGCGCATCGGCAAGCCGATCCCCACCAACGACCTCTGGATCGCAGCGCTGTGCCGGCAGCACTCTCTTCCGCTATTGAGTCG